>JBATGJ010000081.1:0-3038 GCA_049665685.1 Gammaproteobacteria bacterium | reverse complement strand
TTCCGTTTCTATTCACCACTATTCATGAATCCCAGCAGATGCAACAGGCTGGTGAAAAGGTTGAAGATGGAGACATACAGGGTCACGGTCGCCATAACGTAGTTGGTTTCACCGCCGTGCAGGATGTTGCTGGTCTCATACAGGATCAGCCCGGCCATGAGCAGTACAAACATGGAAGACACTGCCAAAGACAAGCCGGGCATTTCAAAGAACAACGCACCGAGTCCGGCCAGGAAGCCGACCAGAATGCCGACCATCAGAAAACCACCCATGAAACTGAAGTCCTTGCGTGTCGTTAGCACGTAACCCGACAGGGCGAGGAAAATGACACCGGTGCCACCCATGGCCGTCATCACTACCTGGCCGCCATTTGAAAGAGCCAGGTAGGCATTGAGAATCGGCCCCAGGGTGTAACCCATGAATCCGGTCAGGGCGAACACCATGGCCAGTCCGATACCGCTGTTGCGGTACCTGGTTGTCAGGAACAACAACCCGAAGTAGCCGACCAGTGTCAGTAGCAGGCTGGGATGTGGCAGGTTAAGGGTCATCGAAATACCTGCAGTGACAGCACTGAATAACAGGGTCAACGCCAGTAGCGCATAGGTGTTTCGCAGCACGCGATTGCTCGCGAGGGTACTCGCGAGGGTATCGATTGTGCCAGTTGTATAGCTGTTCATTTCAGGATGCCTCCATGTCGTGAGTAATGTTGATCTGTAATGGCTATCCGCTGATGATCACATGCCCTGGGCAAGTTGATGTGACAGCTGTGTTGCCTGTTGACGTCGCTTGTTGTTCTTCAGTGACAGGCGACGCATTACGGTGCGCGCAGCGCGCCCCGCTGCCCGATCAACGGCGGTGTACATGTCCGGCTGGACATCCTCGACCACGACAGCCGGCAAGCCGTCGAGTCGGACCTCGATGAGGCAGCGTTTGTCGACGCCGCCGCGCGGCCCGTTGAGGTCCGACAGCCTGACGTACACACGTCTCACCCGGCTGGATGCGCGCGAAAAGGTGAAGCCAAGGCGGTTACTTACATGATTCTCAAGTGTGTCGGTTAACGAGAAACCGCGGGCTTGAATGGCAATCTGCATGGCTGTTTCCTCTCTCGGTTGTGATCGGCTTGTCTATTACATTAGCGGCCCGGTAATGGCAGATAAAGTCGGAATGTACCCGGAAAAGATTCGAATAAACCGAACGAACACAACACATCGTCAGCCTTTATGCTTGCTTACGCTGCGCCGGTCCTGAAGTGGTGCACCAGTGCGTAATTCCGGATTGCTCAGAAAATACAGTCGAGGGAAAAGGGATGGCTAATGCCGAAGCTTGTGCAGACTCGCTGCATCTTCAAGGGTGTCGGGGAGGGCAATCCGGAATGGATCAGGGCCAGTGCTTCAGGATGATATAAACAACTCGGTGCGGGCGGCCTCGGTAATCGCGGAAACTGCCGGATGCTTGATCCGGCGCTCGGCAGAGATGGCATAGAAGCGTTCCTTGATTTCTTCCGTACGGCCGATGACGCGCACTCCGTACTTCGCAACCACGTCATCCTCAACAGTCGTGGGTGAGGTAAAGATGCCGGCATTCCCTTCGCCAAAGGCCTTCATCAATGCGCGATCCTCAAACTCCGCAACGATGACCGGGTTTATCTCCTGGCGCTCGAACCAGTGCTCAAGGCTGCGCCTCAATGCACTGTTGGCTGTAGGCATCAGCATCGGTGCGCCATTCAGCGAGTGTGGAAACTTTGCCTTGTACTTTTTTGCTGATTTGTGAGTTGCGAAAAAACTGAGGCCGGATTCACCGAGCAGGTGATTATAGGCGCGAATATTCAGCGCAGGACTCATTGGCGCATCGGCCAGTACCAGATCGATTTTATGCACCGACAGGTCAGCAAGTAAATCGGCCAGCGAGGCTTCCAGGCAAACCAGTCGCACGGATTCCGGCATCTGCAGAACGGGCTCCAGTACGCGGTAGGCGAGCAGCTTGGGCACGACCATCGCCACACCCACAGTCAGCGTCAGTGCTGCGCCCGGAATGCGCCCCTCCATGACATCCTGCAATTCATCACCAAGGCGAAACATCTCATCGGCATAGGAAAACACCAGGCGGCCGGTATCGGTCAGGACCAGATTGCGCCCACTCTTCTGAAACAGCTTGGCATTGACCTGTTCCTCGAGCTCGCGCAGCTGGCCGCTGATGGTCTGCGGCGTGACATGCAGAATCTCCGAGGCGCGGGCGATGGTACCGTTCGCGGCAACGGCCCAGAAGTAACGCAGGTGTTTGAAATTCAGACTGGACATGAATAATTTCGGAATTGTGCTCAGGATGTTCAGGACACTATAGGTCAGAACGCATGCTACGCAAAGGCAGTGCGTGGCGCAGTCACGGCCGGCCTGTTGCAGTCCTGGCAGGTAGCGCCTGTCACCACTATGCTACCGGTGAAACGAAGCCGGTTGGTTTTACTGCCAGTACCGCCGTCTGCGCTTGACGCAGGACGTCTTCGGCCGTGTTGCCAATGAACAGTCCGGGTATGCCGACCCGGCCAAGGGTGCCCATCAAAACGAGATCAGCCTGTAGTTCCCTGGCGCGCGCGGAAATAATCTTTGCTGGTCGGCCCTTGACCAGGTGGACATTGCTCGCTGTGCTGCTCAGGCCATAAGGCAAGAGCAGGGCATCCAGCCCCTCACGGTGGCGCCGTTCCTCGTGCTCAAGCAGCAGCTCAAGTTCCTTACGGGGGATGCGTCCCCGTCCGCTGGCCAGCATGGATTCGCCCTGCAGCTCCCAGGTATGGATTACATCCAGCGTCGCATGCTCACGCCCGGCAAGCGAGGTCGCCAGATCGAGTATCAGACGTTGCAGGTCGCCGGACTCGTCGTCGAAGGGATCCACGGCGGCCAGCAGCCGATGGTAAGCCGCTGCGCCACCTGTTTGATCGATCCAGACCGGACATGGACACTTGCGCATCAGGTGCATATCGGTACTGCCAAACAGCCAGGGTGCCAGGCCGGTGTCGTATTGCGCCACTTTCATCACCAGGTCAT
>JBATGJ010000080.1:0-6052 GCA_049665685.1 Gammaproteobacteria bacterium | reverse complement strand
GTTCCAGTCAGTGCCGCGCGATTATAAACCAATGTCCGTATAAATCCATGAGTTCCGGGCTTTTCGTATTGATTCGCCGACCGCTATAATCCCGCCATGCACGATATTCCGAGCCGCATCGCCGACGTCCTGCTGGAGGTCGAGGCCAACCTGCGCCACAGCGGCCGCTGGGAGCGGGCCCGCCCGTCCGCAGCGGCCCTGGTCAGCACCCAGCCATTCTGCCTCGACACCCTGCGATTCGAACAATGGTTGCAGTGGGTATTCCTGCCGCGCATGAGACACATCCTGGAACAAAGTCGGCCCCTGCCGGCCAAGAGCGGCATCTTTGCCTACGCGCAGGAGTATCTGTGTAACAAGGATCCCCTGAGTAACAATTTACTCAATCTGATCAAGCGCTTCGATGACCTTATAACCATTCAGGCCAGCGCCCGGACACACTAGACCGCCGGTCGGGCGGGTGCCCCGCAAGCGGGGCTGGACCTTGTGAATTATTTTTTATCGCCTTCCTGCTCGCCGTCCAGCGGCATCTCGTAGGATGCCATGCTCGGCCGCTCCGATCCGTCCTCTTC
Organism: Gammaproteobacteria bacterium; assembly: GCA_049665685.1. Classification (GTDB taxonomy): domain Bacteria; phylum Pseudomonadota; class Gammaproteobacteria; order UBA9214; family UBA9214; genus UBA9214. The sequence goes on along the minus strand of JBATGJ010000080.1, from coordinate 5,483 downwards.
CTGCTTGTCGCTGTCACGGTACTTGCCGCGGTTGGCAAGGTGACTATCGAGCGCATCCGGTTTTAACGGAATGGTCTCCTCTGCATACATGACCTGGCGGATCAGCCGGTCACCGAATTCCATCAGGGCAATGTCATCCGCTAGCAGCTTGCCCATGGTCGCCTGGTCAATATCGTAGGTATAGGCAAAGCCTTCACTCTTGATGAATTCACGAAAGCGGTCCACATCGTAGTTGGCCATGAAAAAGAACTGGCGGCTGACTTTTGACATCCTGCCGATATAGGGTCCGGCCGATTTCACCTTGAGGATCTGCTGGCGCCAGAGCCGGCCTTTTTCGTCATACTCTTCCAGGCCCTGTTCGCGGCGATACTCGTCGATCGTCAGCTTGCGGTCCTCGAAGTGCCCGTGGCAATGCTCTTCCTGTATCAGGGCGTACGAGGCACGATCGAAATTCTCGTCCTGCCGGCGGGTGGACATCAGGCCGACCGGGTAGTACCGGCAGGCCGTGGGCCGGTCTTCATACACGCTGCAACCCTCGTCGGTCACGAACTGGCACTCGCTGGTGCCCTCTTTCGGCTTGTATTTGACACCGGCCACGCTGTCCTTGCCGAATTCGAACGGCTCGGTGTACTGCTTGAGGAATTCGGTCGAGGTCATGCCCAGACGCTTCTTCAGGCGAATGATGTCGTACGGTGTCAGCATGATGTCGATGTTTTTGCAGCAGGCATTGAAACAATCGATGTCCTTGTGACAACGGAATTGTATGACCGTATCGCCGTACAGCTGGTTTGGCACGACAGGGCTATCCGGTATCGGTGAATCTTCAATCAGATTATTGTCATCGGACATTTTGAATACCTCTGCAATTCGAGCTCAATACAACTGCAGGAGCGCCTTGCAGGCGCGAGGAGATTGTATCTGTGTTATTTGCGCCTGCAGGGCGTTCCTGAATTAAGTATAGGGGAAGACCACGTTAATTCTGTTTGATGTTCAAAGCTGGAATAAATTCAATGTTCCACAAAACAAAAAGTCCGGGCACCGTGAGGTACCCGGACTCAAAGGATCAAACGGCTGTTCGGGTATTACTTGAACAGCTTGGACTTGTCGACCAGGTCAACATGCGCACGCTTGAAGCAGGTCCACTGCTGGCTCTCCTTGTCGTACACGGAGTTGACGAAACACTTCCAGTTTTCCTCATCGACCACGTTGTGGTCCATGCGGTAGTAGAAGCCCGGGTAACGGGATTCTTCACGGAACTGAATGTGCTTCATGTGGGCTTCAGCCGTCAGGATACGGTGATAGTTCTCCCAGGCGCGCAGCAGTTCGTGCAGATCTTTCGCACGCATCTTCAGGGCGTCTTCCTTCAGCATATCCAGCTTCTCACTGGCCACTTCCAGCATCTTGGCGTTGGTGGTGTAGTAGGTCGCCACACCGGCCACATACTCGTCCATGATCTTCTGCAGGCGGAACTGCAGCATCTTGGGCGTGATGTAGTGCGGGTTGATGTCAATCGCGGTCGAGTAGTCCTTGAACTCCAGGTAAGTCTTGACCGGCTGGTAGATGTCGGCAACCAGCTGTTCAACCGGGGTGTCGAGCTCAGGCTTCAGGTCCTTGTTGTCGAGGCAGTACTTGACCATGGACTTGGCACACATACGCCCTTCGGCATGCGAACCGGATGAGAACTTGTGACCGGAGGCACCCACGCCGTCACCGGCAGTGAACAGGCCCTTGATGGTGGTCATGGAGCGGTAACCCCAGTTCCAGCCCTTCGGCAGGTGTTCAGGAATACCGTCGCCGTAGGCCTCGTCCGTCGGCGCACCGAGGTCGGTGGGGCCGGAGACCCAGATACCACAACAACCGGAGTGTGAACCCAGCAGGTAGGGCTCGGTCGGCATCAGCTCGGAGTTCTTCTTCTCCGGCTCGATGTTTTCACCGACCCAGATACCGCACTGGCCGACACACATGTCGAGGAAGTCTTCCCAGGCTTCGGCCTCGAGGTGCTTCACTTCGCGCGGCGTCAGGGTCTCACGAAGGTTGGCAAGGGCGGTCACGGTGTCCATCCAGATCGGACCACGGCCTTCCTTCATCTCCTTCAGCATGAGGTGGTTACGCAGGCAGGAAGCCGGCACGGCTGCCTTGCCATAGGGCGGGTAGTCGTCCAGCATGTCCTTGTTGCGGTCCATGTAGACTTCGCCGAAGGCATTGGTGGCCTTGGCCTTGAACAGCAGGAACCAGGCGCCCACCGGGCCGTAACCGTCCTTGAAGCGGGTCGGTACGAAACGGTTTTCCATCATGGTCAGCTCGGCGCCGGCCTCTGCGGCCATGGCGTAGGTGGAACCGGCATTCCAGACCGGGTACCAGGCACGACCCTGACCCTCACCCACCGAGCGGGGGCGGAACAGGTTCACACAGCCACCGGCTGCCAGCAGGCAGGCCTTGAACTTGTAAACGAAGACCTTGTCGTCACGTGTGGAGAAGCCGACAGCCCCGGCGATGCGGTTCTTGTCGTTTTTGTCGTTGACCAGCTTGACGATGAAGATGCGCTCGGCGATGTTGTCGGTGCCCAGCGCCTTTTTGGCGGCCTCGGCTACGATCCACTTGTAGGACTCACCGTTGATCATGATCTGCCACTTACCGGAGCGGACCGGCTTGCCGCCGTCCTTCAGCGGGGTCATGCCCTTGGAGCCGTCAAAACGCTCACCATTCTCGTCGGTCTTCCAGATCGGGAGACCCCATTCCTCGAACAGGTGGACGGACTCGTCAACGTGGCGGCCCAGGTCATAAGCCAGGTCGTCGCGGGTAATGCCCATCAGGTCGTTGGAGACCATGCGGGCATAATCGGCCGGGTCCTGCTCGGTGCCGATATAGGTGTTGATCGCGGACAGGCCCTGCGCCACGGCACCGGAACGGTCCATGGCAGCCTTGTCGACCAGCTTGATTTTAAGATCCGTGCCTTCGGCCCAGCGCATAATTTCAAAGCCGGCACCACAGCACGCCATACCACCGCCGATCAGAAGAATATCGACTTCTTCCTCGACGACTTCAGGATTACCAAATTCTCCTGCCATCCCTAGTTACCTCTTGTAATGTTGTTCAATGACAGCGTGATCAGATGCGGATCAGTTCGCTGCGATCGCCAGCACGGTAGCCGTTCTCCTGACAGAAGAAACCGGGCTCTTCGATCTTGCTCATGTCTACAGCGGGCTTGCCTGCATAGGGATCGATGGAGCCTTCCGGCGTGGTGCGAATCGGGAACTTGAAGCGCTTCAGGGTGCCGTTGCGGAATTTGATGGTCCACATGATGGAATCGCTACCACGCAGCGGCTGTACGGAACCACCCAGCGGCACGATGTCGGCATAGTGACGTGCCTCGATGGCCTGCTGAGGGCAGATCTTGACACAGGAGTAGCACTCCCAGCACTGCTCCGGCTCCTGATTGAAGGCCTTCATGGCATGACCGGTCTCGGAGCCGTCCTTGTCCAGCTTCATGAGGTCGTGCGGGCAGATATACATGCAGGCGGTCTTGTCCTGTCCCTTGCAGCCGTCGCACTTGTCAGTACGTACAAATGTTGGCATGTTGATTCTCCATCTGTTTTTGATGATTACTGCCGTTTAACAATCCGCTGCCCCGGTTAGTGACAGTGGTCTCTAGAGACTTTTTTATTTGCAGGCAAAATCGTTTCTGTCCTGCCTTGCTGAAGTTCGTTACAACATCGCGTGCTGCAGCACGTTGGGCGCCCCACTCTAAGGAGGGGTTGCATACTCTACCCCCCTGATTGTGAATTTCAAACCAGTTATATCTTGCCGTTAATAAATCTACCTTATTCCCTGGTTGAAACGGCTTGCGTAATGTATCTCACTGTATTAATTATACTTATTGTTATATATAAAATTAGTGATTACTTTATTTATAGGGTATTTACCGCACAAATCGAGGGTCATTCAAGGGCCTGCCTGGTAAAGGGCCGACCACAGCATTTTTATTCCAAGCAGCAGGAGCAAGAGGGCGAACACACGCTGCAGGACGCTGGCTGAAAGGTGGTGAGCCAGGCGCGCGCCAGCTGGGGCCAGCAGCACGCTGGTGACCGTGATCGCCGCCATGGCCGGCCACACGACAAAACCCGTGTTCAGACCGGGCTGAAAGCTGCTGTGCAGGCCGGCCACGGCAAACCCTGCCGCGCCAGCCAGCGCCACGGGCAGACCGCAGCTGGCCGAGGTCCCGACCGCCCGGTGGATATCGAGACCGTTCCACAGCAGGAAGGGTGTGGTCAGGGTCCCGCCACCGATCCCCAGCAGGGCGGAGAGCAGTCCGATCACGCCACCCGCCAGCCCCAGTCCCATCCGGCCCGGCAAGCCGCGGTGACTGGCCGGTCGGCCACCGAAGGCCAGTTGCAGTGCCACGGCTATTTCGAACAGGCCAAAGAACAGGGCCAGTCCGGGGCTGCTGATCACACGTGCGAGCGCCGCACCGCCCAGGGCACCGATCACAATACCCGGCGCCAGCCCGCGCACGGTCAGCCAGTCGACACTGCCGCGCCGGTGATGGGCCAGCAGCGAGGACAGCGCCGTCGGTACGATTGTCGCCAGCGAGGTGCCGACGGCGAAATGCATCAATGTGGCCCCGTCAAAGCCCTGCACGGTAAACAGCCAGGCCAGCGCCGGAACAATAACCAGCCCGCCACCGATCCCGAGCAGACCGGCCATAAGGCCGGCCAGGGCACCGGTCAGCAGGTAGGCAATGAGTTCCATTTGAAAAGATTATCTCGCGCCAGGATGCCGAGGCGGGAATCCAGCCATGGCCATGCGTCCAAAACCCGGCATATTTCTCAGAAAAAATTCATCCGTGATCGCGAATCACTTATCGGCACATCCAATACAACGGGAGACTGTCGGGTCTATGTTCAGCCGGCGTTCATCAATCTCGTCACCGCAGATGTAACAGTAGCCATAATCACCCGTCTCAATTCGTTTCATGGCACCCTCGATCCTCGCCAGCTGCTGCTGGCGCCGACGGGCCGTTTCCAGCGCCATTTGCTGTGACTGCATGGCATCCATGCGCGACAGCCGGCCGACCCTGGTCTGGTCCAGCTCGACGGTCTCGCCGCTCTCCCGTGAGGTTTCCCCGAGCGACTGCAGCTCTGCCTTCATGCGAAGCAGTGCTTTCCGGTATTCCCCTATCGCAGCATCGTCCATTTGTTATTGAATCGCGGTCTGCCCTCAACACGATTCAGGTCATTTTGATGTTTGATGCGATCGGCTGTAACTCATTGCTAAGCAACATTATTAGCTACCTGATTGCCGCTGGAGCCTGTCCCCGCGAAGGCGGGGCGGGAATGACAATAACCCGTTCTCTGTGTTCTCTCGGCAACTGCTCCTGCGTTGCTCCCGGCTCTGGCTCCTCGGCAATCGCTCCATGCATTGCTCTACCTCCTGCATCCATGCAGTCGTGCTTCGCTCTACCGCGTCCATCCATGGACTCGTAC
>JBATGJ010000079.1:0-6646 GCA_049665685.1 Gammaproteobacteria bacterium | reverse complement strand
GTATAGATGATGCCATCACGGCTAATCATGAGAAACGCATGCACGTTCATGCTGTCAGCAATGGTCTTCCAGTTATCCGTGTCGGCAACTATGAGCGCAGCGGCGGCCGCGTTGGCTATCATCGCGTTTTCATGAAGAACGGTAACCGACTGGATATGATTGACCGGCAGACCGGTGCGGGGATCAACGATGTGTCTGTAAATGGAGTCCTCTTTTCCGAGTGACCTGTCAAATGCACGCACCGTAAATACAGCTTCATCCCCGTCTGTCTCGATGTAGCCGATGTGGTGCTTGCCCGTGACATCGGGAACCCCGACCCACCAGGCATGATCACCGCGTGTACCGACTGCATGCACATTGCCACCGATATTGACCATGGCATTTTCAACTCCGACCCGTTTCAGGTGATCAATGGATTTGTCCAGGGCAAAGCCGCGAATAATGTCACCGAATTCCAGTTTTACTCGCGGGTTTTTACTGCTAACGCGGTTTCCGGCGATGCGCAGGTCCAGCATCGATGGATGACTGCTCATGACATTACTCAGTTGTTCCTTAACAAGCCGCTGCACCTCGTCGGAATAGGTGGGTTCGGTGCACTCGTCCTTGTCACAGTGGAACTCCCACAGTGCAGTGAATTCTCCGGCAGCCGGATTGAACAGGCCCTGGCTGGTGACTGACAGGTTGATGGCATGTTGCAGCAGCTCCAGCAGATAGGTTCCAACTTCCATTGCCTTGCCCCGGGCGATGGCGTCATTCAGACGATACAATTCACCCTCCTGTCCGAAAGTATAACCAATCCTGTCGAGCGCCTTGAGGTCTTCTGCTGCTGCGCGAGTGACCTTCATCGCATCATCCGGTGTCATGCCGGCGATAGTGATCTGTGCAGATGCACCCAGTACCTCCAGCTGATCCCCGTGGATTTCCGGTTTTCGCTCGCAGGCCGTGACCAGCAGCAGGGTGGCCGCAACAAACAGAAATTGGTATGCAAGTCTGGCAATCATCGCTTGGTTCCTTGAAATTTCCAGGTGCGTTGCTACTGCGGCACTGTGTTAAAAGTAACTCCTGTTGAGCCACAGGTGTACGAGGATGCTGCCGGCATAGCCTGCTGCAATCACGGGGGTCCAGCGCAAGTGGCCGAAGAAAGTATACTTGCCGCGTGCCTGGCCCATCATTGCGACGCCGGCCGCAGAACCGATCGAGAGCAGACTGCCGCCGACGCCGGCCGTCAGGGTCACCAGCAGCCACTGGCCGGTGGACATATCCGGGTTCATGGTCAGCACGGCAAACATGACGGGAATGTTGTCAACAATAGAGGACAGGACACCGACGCTCACGTTGGCGGCGGTTGCACCCCACTGCGTGTACATGACATCCGAGGCCATGGCAAGGTAGCCGAGAAAGCCCAGTCCGCCGACACACATGACGACACCGCAAAAGAACAGCAGGGTGTCCCATTCGGCCCGGGCTATTCTGTTGAAAACATCGAACGGGACGATATCGCCGAGTTTGCGCGCATGGTCAAGTTCAGTCGCACTGACCGAAAGCATCTTTTTCTCCATACGATTTAGCAGGAAACCGAACAGCTGCAGGTAGCCCAGCCCGGTCAGCATGCCCATCACCGGCGGCAGCTCGAGGAAGTTATGAAACGAGACCGCCGTTGCAATGGTCAACAGGAACAACACCATGATCGTCACCGCGCCAAGTTTCATGGAGACTGTCTCGCTACTGCCCTCCGGTCGTCCAGACGGTATCGCGAACTGCATGATGGCGGCAGGCACTATAAAATTCACCAGTGACGGAATGAACAGGGCAAAGAAGGTTGAGAATTCCACCATACCCTTCTGCCAGACCATCAGCGTGGTGATGTCACCGAACGGGCTGAAGGCACCACCGGCATTGGTACCAACCACGATGTTGATACAGGCCAGCGTAACGAAACGCGTATTGTCACCGCCCACCGCCAGCACCACTGCACACATCAGCAGCGCCGTGGTCAGGTTGTCGGCCACCGGCGAGATGATGAAGGCAAGGCTGCCGGTCAGCCAGAACAGGGCGCGGAAGCCGAAGCCCCTGCGCACCAGCCAGGAGCGCAGCGCATCGAACACGTTGCGTTCTTCCATGGCATTGATGTAGGTCATCGCGACCAGCAGAAACAGCATCAGTTCGGCATATTCAAGCAGGTTATGGCGTGCGGCCTGTTCGACCATGTGGCCGTTGCCGGACTTCCCGGCAGACCAGGCCACCAGGGCCCAGATCAGGCCGGCGGCGATGATAACCGGCTTGGACTTGCGCAGGTGTGTGAACTCCTCGGCCGTGACCAACAGGTAAGCAAAGGCAAAGATGGCAAGTGACAGGTAACCGACTGTACTGGTGGTCATGTCCATGGCTTCACCAACAGCGGATGCGCTGGCGCAGACACTGCCCGGTAGTAACAGCAGAATAGCCGGTAGCAGGGCAGTCAGCCGGCGCTGCCGGCCAGTCGCAGTGTGGTATCCATTTGCAATCATCTGTTATCTCAGAAAAGGATGTTCATCATTATCATCATTACGATAAGGAACAGTACGGTCATGATGCTGCCTGCACGCATGAAATCCGGCACCCGATAACCGCCCGGCCCCATCAGCAGGGCATTGACCTGGTGGGTGGGGATCAGGAAGGAATTCGAGGTGGCGATTGCCACTGTCAGTGCGAATACTGCTGGATCGGCGCCGGCCTTCAGGGCCAGGTTCACGGCCAGTGGCACCAGCAGCACAGTTGCACCAACATTGGACATGACCAGGGTAAAGAAGGTCGCAAGTATCGCCAGTGCAGCCTGCAGTACCCACATCGGTACGTCACCCAGGACGGTCAGGGTCTGTTCCGCAATCCAGGCAGCCGTGCCGGTATTTTCAACGGCCATGCCAAGCGGAATCAGGCTGGCCAGCAGGAATACCGTCTTCCAGCTCACGGCATCGTAAGCCTCGTCCATGCTCAGTACACCGGAGAGCACCATGCCCAGCGCGCCGGTTAGCAGCGAAATGGACAGGCGAAGGTCCGTAAACAGCACCAGCGAAAGTGCAACCAGGAAGAAAAACAGTGCATGTCCGACCTTTTTCGGGCGTACTTCCTCGTGCGGGTACTCTGTGGTGACAACCACGAAGTCCTTGTTGGACTCCAGCCGGGATAAGGCATCCCAGGTGGTGTGTACCACCAGCGTGTCGCCCGCCGCCAGCGGCAGATTGCGTATATCGTCCCCTTCACGCAAGGTTTCCCCGCCCCGGTGCAGGGCAACCATGGCAATACCGTAGGTCTTGCGCATCCATACATCACGCGCACTCTTGCCGATCAGTTGCGATCCCGGCGGTATGACAACCTCGGCTACACCTGCCTTGGTGGGCGCCAGAGACTCACTGAAGGTTACCAGGCTCCTGCTGCTCTCGAGTCCATATTTCTCGACAAAAATTTCCACGTCTGCCGGGGAGGCAAGAATGCCCAACACCATACCGCCCTCTACACCCAGGTCTCGCGCCAGTGCGCCAGGACCGATGCGCATCTCCTTGTCGGCACGCATGGTGGCGATGATGCGAATATGCGATTCGCTTTCGACATCATCTAACAGCAGGCCAACCAGCGGACTGCGGGCCGGAACCTTAACCTCGAACAGGGCGTAGTCTATGCCATAGATATCCCGGAAGTAGGTCATGGTGCCGGTACCGACCGTACTGCTTTCGGGCTGACCGACAGGCAACACCAGCCTGCCGAGCAGAATGAAATAAGCGATGCCCGTGCCAACGAGTGCCAGACCGATCGGCGTTACGCTGAACAGCCCAAACGTACTCATCTTCTGGTCGGGTGGCAGTGCCTGGTTGGAGGTAAGAATCAGGTCATTAAGCAAAATGAGCGGGCTGGAGCCAACCATGGTGACAGTGCCACCGAGAATCGCGCAGTAGCCCATCGGCATCAGCAGACGTGATAACGGTAATCCGGTACGTGCCGAGATCCGGCTGACGACCGGCAGAAACAGGGCCGCGGCACCGACGTTCTGCATAAAACTGGAGATGATGGCAACGGTGCCCGAGATGAGTGGAATGATGCGCCCCTCGGTCCGTCCGCCGCGCCTGAGGATGAAGCTCGCGACAGTGTTCATGACGCCGGTCTTGTCCAGACCCTTGCCAATGATGATGACAGCGATGATCGATATCACGGCATTACTGGAAAAACCGTCGAACAAATGCTGCGTTGATACAAACGGATGTTCAAGTCCGAACAACAGGGGGCCCGCGAATGACATCAGGCCGAGTAATACCATGATACATACGGCAGCGACGTCTACTTCGACGATCTCGAAAATGAACAGGTACATCGTGAGCAACAGGATCATCGAGACCCAGGCGATTTCAGCTGTCGGCACCACACCCGTCAGCTTCAGGCCAAGTGCGAGAAAGACGATGGCCCCGATAATTTGCATGATCAGTTTGTTTTTAGATTTTGTACTCACATTGACTCCAAATATTGGTGAGCCGGCAGATCAATGTTGGCAAGACAGACAGGCCGCCTGGCTCGCATATTGGGCAACCGTTGTTACCGGGGAGGACGTATGCCTGTCAATATATCCCGGCCAGGCCTGCAATACGGTGTAGATGTCCCGACTCCCTGTGTGCTGGTGAACGCGGGCGGGGAAACAGTTAACAACGCAACAACGATTGCTATAAGGTTCAGACCATTTTTATGCGAGGCCCGGGCGGGCCATGCAGGGTGCTGGGCGGGTAGGCGTCGCTGACGATGAGTGGATTTCCCGTAATCCTGTTAACGGGTAAGTGTATTGCCGCCGACTGTCGGCATGCGTGCATGGCAGACAGGCGGTTATGATCCGTTGTATTACCGTCCGGTGAATCTGATTCACCGGTCTTGTACTGCACTTCGGTTAACTGCGTTTTATTTTCGACCAGTCCGGCAAGGTCAAATGCGCTGGATGCAAACAGAATGAGGGCAATCACCACGAACCAGAGGTCTTGCAGTGTTTTTTGCCGCTGTCTGTCATGCTGCCGAATAAGTCGTATGGTGATTTGTGCCCGACGAGTATAAGAACATACCTATTCACTGATTAATAGTCAAAAAAACGCTTTCACAACAGGGCGTTTGCCAGTGACCGCCATTACTGGCACAAATAATACGATTATCTGCATCAGGCGGTTTCTCGATGATTGATTTTGCCTGGCGAAAGGCATCGAGACGCGAGGGGTACATTTGTCCGGTATTGAAATGCCTGAGGATTTTCTGTTTCTCCAGCATGTTGCGCACGGCCGGCGCACCCCGACCAGGAAAATATCGCGCCCCGCGGACTTGGTGTCGACGATAATGTCCTCGATGGCGCGGGCACTGGTGAAGTCTAGGCTGGGCACGCTGGTCAGGTCCCGCAGCATGACCTGGTAGCCGGCAATACGGCGTGGCGGCGTACCATGGCCTTGGCGGAGGAAAAGCGAATCGGACCGCTGAGGTGAAACAGCATGATCTTGCCGTCTGCCTCTTCCAGGATGGTGTTTTCGTCTTCTGACAGGGGAATTTCGGCATCGGCCACCGTGGAAGGAGGAGATGAAGCGTCTAAAAAAGCATGAAGCTCGGATGCTGAAGTCGCCGGGCCAGCAAATTTCTCTGACCGATCCCGATGCGCGTTCCATGAAGACCCGGGGGAACGGTATCGTGGGCTATAACGTTCAGGCAGCAGTCGATGCGGAGCACCATCTGATTGTTGCCCACGAGGTGACCAATCAAGGCAGCGATCGTGGCCAACTCACCCCCATGGCAACGAAGCCGGCGTTACAGCATTCGTACCTCGGTCACCAAACTTGGGCAATCGCACCAGAACCTTTTTTGGGAGAAAGGATTTTCACTACATACCCGAGCAGGATGAGTACCGCTGTCCCGCCAATGAGCGATTGATATGGCGCATGTCGTCAGAAGAAGAGGGATTGATGCTGCATCGTTACTGGAGCACCCAGTGCGAAACATGTGCCCTGAAATCACGATGCACGACAGGCAAGGAACGACGAATCACGCGTTGGGAGCATGAGTCGATACTTGAGGCCATGCAGGCGCGGCTGGACTGTGATCCGAATATCATGCGGGTGCGCCGACAAACCGTGGAGCATCCGTATGGAACGCTGAAGGCCTGGATGGGGTCAGCACACTTCCTGACCAAGACGCTGAATTGGGTGAGCACCGAGATGAGTCTGCATGTGCTTGCCTACAACCTGAAGCGTGTCATGAACATCCTAGGCATCAAGCCACTCATCCAGGCGATACAGGCGATACAGGCGATACAGGCGTAGAGTCCATTATTACAGCTTAAAACAAGCAACCTCAGCGCCACGCAGGGGTATTTATAGTCATAACTGAAAAAACAAACTTCAACCATCCGATAAGTCAGGCAATGGAAATAATCGGCTGGAGAGCTTCGAGAATGCCCGTGGATACCGTTGATGTGTGCCCTATAAGAATTTCTTGGTTTTTTACACAGTCTGAAACGAAGAGGGAATTACATCGAGATTGGCAGAATTGCTAGCCCAAACGCTAGCCCAAACGCTAGCCCAAGCCATGAACGAGTAAATAAATTAATATAACCTATTGATTAGTATGGAGCCGGCGAGAGGATTTGAACCCCCGACAT
>JBATGJ010000078.1:0-36886 GCA_049665685.1 Gammaproteobacteria bacterium | reverse complement strand
CATGGCCCAGGCCAGCCTCTCGACCGCTTCCCGGTCTCACCTTCTCCATGCAGTCGTGCGCGGGAATGACATTAGTATTTCTATGTGTTCTCTGTGGCAGATGTTCTTTTAGCGTCTTCGCGGCTTTGCGCGAGAAATTATTTTTTCAGTGATTGCGGTTTCGTGGCCTGGATATAGCCAATCGCTCCGACAAACCAAAGCGTCGTGAACGCGACTTCTGCCATACCCAGAGTGCGGGTGGGTGCCGTGTGCCAGGCCTCCAGTACGCCGTGGATGAAATACAGCAAGGCCAGGAAGCAGCTCCACGAAACAGTGTAGCGGCGCGCATGCAGCAGCCCGCGTAGCGGTAATAGCAGCGGGCCGACAATCAGCAACAAGGTCAGCGCAGTCGGGGCCTTTGTCGGTGGGTACAACCAGCTGAACCAGGCAGTCAGCAGGATGAGTGTACCGAAGTAGCCTGTCAGGGTCAGGCCGTAAAGCAGGCGCGCTGCTGTCATCAGTCTTGTGTTGCGAGTGCTGCGCTGATGGCGGCCAGCCGTTTGCCCAGCGCCGTACACAGATGTTTTTCCTCATCGCTCAACGGGCGCTTGCTGTCGGTTCCCGCGGTGTGGCTGGGACCATACGGTGTTCCGCCACTGGTCGTGGTCAGCAGTTCCGTTTCCGTATACGGCAGGCCGGTGATCAGCATACCGTGGTGCAGCAATGGCAGCATCATGGAAATCAGGGTGGTTTCCTGACCACCGTGCAGACTGGAGGTGGAGGTAAATACGGCGGCCGGTTTGCCTGCCAGCTTGCATCCGATCCACAGGTTGCTGGTTGTATCGATGAAATACTTGAGTGGTGCGGCCATGTTACCAAAGCGGGTCGGGCTGCCGAGGGCCAGCCCGGCACACTCGTCGAGATCCTCAAGGGTCGCGTAGGGTGGCCCTTCGGCAGGGATGTCATCTTCCGTCGCCTCGCACACCGTGGACACTGGCGGGACAGTACGCAGGCGTGCCTGGCAGCCCGGCACGGTTTCTATGCCGCGGGCGATGAGTTGTGCCATCTCCGCAGTGGCACCGTAACGGCTGTAGTAGAGAACCAGAATTTCTGTCATAAGTATTAACCAAAAAAATATTACCACAGAGGGCACAGAGTACACGGAGATCACACAATAAAAACAATTCATGAATATATATTTAGTATTTCTCTGTGTCCTCTGTGGCGAATGGGATTTAAAGAGCTGTATAGGATTTAAAGAATATCCAGGACCTTCTCCGGCGGGCGGCCGAGTGCGGCCTTGCTGCCCTTGAAGACAATCGGACGTTCGATCAGTTTCGGGTATTTCACCATGGCGTCGATCAGTTGCGCGCGCGTAAGGTCGGGATTGTCCAGGCCGGCCGTTTTGTATTCCGCCTCTTTCGTGCGCATCAGTGCGCGCGGTTCAAGTTCCAGCATGGTGAGGATCTCATCCAGCTCTGCAGCAGAGGGGGGTGTCTTCAGATATTCAACCACATCTACCTGCTTGCCCTGTTGCTCGAGCAGGGCCAGGGTCGCGCGCGACTTGCTGCAGCGCGGGTTGTGGTAAATGGTAATGGAGTCGCTCATCCTGTGTTCCGCGGTTCAGCCCCTGACGACCGGAATACTGCCGATGCGCATACGCCATTCTGCCGGCCCGCTGGTGTGTATCGAGTTGCCTTGCGTATCGACGGCAACCGTGACCGGCATGTCCTCGACCCCGAATTCGTATACCGCTTCCATTCCCAGTTCCGGGAAGGCGACCACGCGTGCCGTACGGATGGCCTTGGATACAAGGTAGGCGGCGCCGCCGGTTGCGATCAGGTAGACCGCAGCATGGCGTGCGATGGATTCGATGGCCTGTGGGCCGCGCTCGGCCTTGCCGATCATGCCGAGCAGGCCGGTCTTCTCGAGCAGGGTATCGGTGAACTTGTCCATGCGTGTGGCCGTGGTCGGGCCGGCCGGGCCAACTACCTCGTCACCGACCGGGTCGACGGGGCCCACGTAGTAAATGAAGCGCCCGTTGAAATCCAGACCGTCGGGTAGTGACTCGCCGCGCTTGAGCAGGTCTGTGATGCGCTTGTGGGCGGCATCGCGGCCGGTGAGCATTGTGCCGCTCAGCAGCAGCGTCTCGCCGGGTTGCCATTCGCCGATATCGGCGCGCTGCAGGCTATCCAGGTTGACCCGGCGGCTGTTGCTGTCGTTCGCGCGCGCAATCTGCGGCCAGTCCTCCAGGCGCGGTGGTTCGAGCCGGGCCGGCCCGCTGCCATCGAGCGTAAAATGAATGTGACGGGTGGCGGCACAGTTGGGGATCATGGCGACCGGCTTCGAGGCGGCATGCGTGGGATAATCTTTCAGCTTCACGTCCAGCACGGTGGTCAGACCGCCAAGACCCTGGGCACCGATACCCAGTGCATTCACCTGGTCGAAAATTTCAAGGCGCAGCTCCTCCAGTCGTGTTCGCGCACCGCGTGCCTGCAACTCGTGCATGGTGATGGGTTCGAGAATGGCCTCCTTGGCCAGCAGCATGGCCTTCTCGGCAGTGCCACCGATGCCGATGCCGAGGATGCCCGGCGGACACCAGCCGGCACCCATGGTCGGCACCTGTTCGAGCACCCAGGCAACGATGTCATCGCTTGGGTTGAGGATGGCGAAACGTGACTTGTTTTCCGAGCCGCCGCCCTTGGCGGCAACCGTCACCTCGAGAGTATCACCCGGCACCACATCCTTATGAATGACGGCCGGTGTGTTGTCGCCGGTGTTGCGGCGCTCGCCGGCCGGATCGCTGACGATTGAGCCCCGCAGGGGGTTATGCGGATCTGTATAGGCGCGGCTGACGGCTGTGTTGACCATGTCATCGATACTGCGCGTGGTGTCCCAGCGAACATTCATACCGATCTTGAGAAACACATTGACGATCCCGGTGTCCTGGCAGATCGGACGATGTCCCTCGGCACACATGCGCGAGTTGACCAGTATCTGTGCCATCGCATCCTTCGCGGCCGCCGCCTCCTCACGTTCCCAGGCCGCCGTCATGGCGCGGATGAAATCCGGTGGGTGATAATAGGAAATGTACTGCAGGGCGTCGCAGATGCTGTCAATCAGATCCTGTTCTGTGATGGTACTCATGGCTGGCTGGCCGCGCGGAACCTCGTCGGGTCGGTATCAGTCATAATTGTAGCGGTTTCGCGGTGCCGGATGTACCAACATTCCGGGCCATTCCGGGAGGGCCCTGAACTATACGGAGTGTATACTAGTCAGAATGAAACGCCCCGTAGGGCAAATGTGGAGAGAATAATGCGTGTGCTCATATTAGTGCTGGCCCTGTTTGCCGCGGCGACGAATGCCGGCGATACGGTCGATTTCACCCTTCCGGACCTGTCCGGCAAGCCGGTGTCCCTGTCGGATTTCCGCGGGAAATGGGTGGTGGTCAACTTTTGGGCCACGTGGTGTCCGCCGTGCCTGGAAGAGATCCCGGATCTGGTCGACCTGCACGATAACAACCGCGACAAGCTCGTGGTGCTGGGCATCGACCACGAGGAAGTCAATGATGAATACCTGAAGGAATTCGTGGAGTCTCATCTGATCAGTTACCCGATCCTGCGTATGGAACCGGTGCCGGTGACGCCACTTGGCCCGGTGCTGGGTCTGCCGACGACCTACATAATCTCGCCGCAGGGTGAGGCCATCGCCCGCCAGGAGGGTCCGGTGACACGCGAGGCGATCGAGCAGTACATCGCCCGCAAGCAGGCACAGCTGGCAGGGAAGTGAGGCAGGGCGCATGGCCTGTAAGCGCTGCCTGGTATCCGGTCGCGTGCAGGGTGTGTTCTTCAGGGCCTCCACGCGCGAGCAGGCGCTGAGACTGGGTGTCACCGGTTACGCGCGCAACCTGCCGGACGGACGTGTCGAGGTCGTGGTCTGTGGTCCGCATGACAGCGTTGACGAATTATGTGCCTGGCTGCAGACGGGACCGCCGCAGGCACAGGTTGATGCCTGTAACTGTGCAGACCTGGACGGTGAGTCTTACACGGCGTTTGTGATCAGTTAGCGACCC
Source organism: Gammaproteobacteria bacterium (assembly GCA_049665685.1). Classification (GTDB taxonomy): domain Bacteria; phylum Pseudomonadota; class Gammaproteobacteria; order UBA9214; family UBA9214; genus UBA9214. The sequence goes on along the minus strand of JBATGJ010000078.1, from coordinate 32,835 downwards.
TTTGCCAGTCGGTCTCCAGGTCACTTCCGCCCGCCGCCGGCGGTGTCAGGACAGTGTCTTGCGGCGGGTGCGTGGTGTCCGGTTCGGGGTAGTCAAGCGTGTAGTGCAGGCCGCGGCTTTCCTTGCGTAACTGTGCAGAGCGAATGATCAACGCGGCGACCTGTGCCAGGTTGCGTAGTTCAAGCAGGTCACTGGAAACCGTGAAATTGCTGTAGTACTCGTGGATTTCCTGTTGCAGCAGGTCGGCCCGCCGCCAGGCGCGTGCCAGGCGCTTGTCTGTCCTGACGATACCAACATAGTTCCACATACAGCGGCGCAGTTCGTCCCAGTTGTGACTGACGACCACCTCCTCATCGGAGTCCCTGACCTGCGACTCGTCCCACTCGGGCAATGGCGGGGGATCGGGTATGTCATCCAGTGTGCTGTCGATGTGTTCAGCCGCCGCGGTACCGAACACCAGGCATTCAAGCAGTGAATTGCTGGCCATGCGATTGGCGCCATGCATGCCGGTACAGGTGACTTCACCGACAGCGTACAGGCCTTCCAGGTCGGTGCGTCCCTGCAGATCGGTAATGACACCTCCGCAGGTATAGTGCGCAGCCGGCACCACCGGGATGGGTTCCAGGGTCATGTCATAACCGAGTTCGCGGCAACGTGCATAAACATTCGGAAAGTGTTCCTTGATGAATGGGGCAGGCTTGTGGCTGATATCCAGCAACACGTATTCCGCACCCAGGCGTTTCATTTCGTGGTCGATGGCACGCGCGACGATATCGCGCGGTGCGAGGTTGCCGCGTTCATCGAAACGTTCCATAAAGGTGCTGCCATCCGGCAAGCGCAGCTGACCGCCCTCGCCGCGAACCGCTTCCGTGACCAGGAAGGACTTGGCCTGCGGGTGGTACAGGCAGGTGGGATGAAACTGGTTGAACTCCATATTCGCAACCCGGCAGCCGGCGCGCCAGGCCATGGCGATACCGTCGCCGCTCGAGGTGTCCGGGTTGCTGGTGTACAGATAAACCTTGCTGGCCCCGCCCGTCGCCAGTACCACGGTGCGAGCGGGGATGGCGCTGACGCGGTTGGTTGTGCGATCGAGCACGTAGGACCCGAGGACGCGGTTGTCCGTCAGGCCGAGCTTGTTGGCCATGATCAGATCGATGGCGATGTGATGCTCGAGTACCGTGATGTTGTCCCGTCTGCGCGCCTTACTGACGAGTGTGGTTTCCATGGCACGACCGGTAGCATCAGCCGCATGCACTACCCGGCGGGTTGAATGACCGCCTTCACGGGTGAGGTGGAAACCATCCGGCTTGTTGGCACCATTGTGGCGGGTGAAGGGAACGCCGAGGTTGACCAGCCAGTCGATGGCGGCCGGCGCATGTTCGATCGTGAAGCGTACCGCTGCGGGATTATTCAGTCCGGCGCCTGCATCGAGGGTATCCGCAATGTGCGATTCGAAGGTGTCCTGTGGATCGGTCACCGCTGAAATCCCGCCCTGCGCATACAGGGTGCTGCCTTCTTCCAGGTTGCTCTTGGACAGTATCGCGACCCTGACATGTTCCGGCAGGCGCAGGGCCAGGCTCAGCCCGGCGGCGCCACTGCCGATGATCAGGACATCGAATCGGTTTCTCGTTACCATAACCACCTGACAGGCTTCACCGCGACCGGCAGCATTGCCTTTGGTGAAACAGCTGATTTCCATACAATAACGCGAACTATCCCCCCTGCACACTGTCAATTGGGTGCAGTTCGGGTTGACGGGAGACAGCCCGAATGGGCGAAAGAAGTATAGATCAGGCACTGGTGGAGCGGGTCCAGGCCGGTGACAAGGCCGCATTTGATGTGCTCGTCCAGAAATACCAGAGCAAGATCATACAGTTAGCTTATCGCTATGTGCATGACCCGGATGAGGCCATGGATGTCGCCCAGGAGGCCTTCATCAAGGCCTACAAGGCACTTGGCCGTTTCAGGGGAGACAGCGCGTTTTATACCTGGATTTACCGGATTGCGATCAATACCGCCAAAAATTACCTGGTCGCAAGCAACCGCCGGCCCCCGCGGTCTGATATCGACGCCACGGAAGCGGAACAATATGACAGCGCGTCAGGTCTTAAAGATTATGCAACACCGGAACGCCTCTTGCTGAGAGACGAAATAAAACAAACCATTGCCGGTGCGATAGAGAGTCTGCCGGAGGATCTGCGCACGGCCATAACACTGCGAGAGCTCGAGGGGATGAGCTACGAGGAAATCGCACAGGCTATGGACTGCCCGATCGGTACGGTCAGATCACGGATATTCCGGGCGCGGGATGCGATAGACGGGAAATTGAAACCACTACTGGACTGACTGACGGGCACGACACAATGAAAGACACACTCAACGAACAGATCTCGGCACTGGTTGATGATGAACTGGACGTGGCCGAACAGGGACTGCTGCTGCGGCAACTGGCCAGGGATGAGTCGCTGCTCAGGCAATTTGCGCGCTACCAACTGGTCAGCGATGCACTGCAGGACAACCTGCCCGAGCGGATCGATCCTGATTTCCACGTGCGCATACAGACTGCCCTGCAGGGCGAGGCCGCGCCGCACGCGGCACCGGCCGGCACACACCTGGGCCGCCTGGCCAAGCCGCTTGCCGGCCTGGCCGTTGCCGCCTCGGTGGCCGTGGTTGCCGTGCTGTCACTGCAATCTGTCCGTGATACGACATCGCAGTCCGCGCCGGTCGTCGCCTCTGCGCCCGCTCCGGCGGATTACATCCGGGCTGAAGGGCAGTCACCGACTGCAATATCCGCGACACCCACCCGTGACCTCGATGCCTATCTGGTCAACCATAATGAATTCGCCGCGAACCAGGGCATGCGGGGTATGCTACCCTATGTGCGCTTCTTGGGTCAGGGCGAGCAGCCCGGGAGTAAAGAGGACAGCGAATGATCGATCCCGGATGTCCGCGCAAACATCGACATGTTTGCGACCGGGCATGATGTTGTGAAACCACTGCTGCTCGCATCGCTGCTTTGCTGCAGCCAGGTTGTCGCTGCCGATACCGCACGCCACTGGCTGAACGAAATGTCCGAGGCGCTCAAGACGCTCGACTACGACGGGACATTTGTCTATCAGCACGGCGGCAAGCTTGATGTCATGCGCATTATCCACCGTGTCGATGCCGGCGGTCGGCGTGAACGGCTGGTGTCACTGACCGGCAGTACCCGCGAGGTACTGCGTGATGATCGGTCAGTGACGTGCATCCTGCCGGACAACAAGTCCGTCATGATCGGCCAGAGCCGGCCGCCGCCGTTCCCTGTTGTGCCCGACGATCTTGCGAAGCTCTCGCGTCATTACCTGCTGGAAGACAAGGGTGACGACCGCATGATCGGCTACCGCGCGCGCGTCATTGCCGTCACGCCGAAAGACGCATTCCGCTACGGCTACCACTTCTGGATCGAGCAGGATTCACGCATGTTGCTGAGGTCCGATCTGACCGGCGAAGACGGTGCCGCCATTGAAAAGGTCATGTTCACTGCACTGGATATCGGTATCGATATCCCGGTCAGTGACCTGCAGCCTTCACTGACCGGTGACGGCTACACCTGGCATCGCCAGACTGAAGTCAATGCGGCCCAGGACCCAGCTCATGGCCTTCCCGGCTGGACCGTCAGGCAGCTTCCGGCAGGTTTTATGTTGACCGATTTCCGCCGCCGGCGATTGCATGAACAGGGCGGGGAGGCCGAACACATGGTATTCAGCGACGGTTTGGCCACCGTGTCGGTTTATGTCGAGCAGGCACTACCCGAAGCCGCCTCGTTTACCGGACTTTCCACGATGGGTGCCATGAACGCCTACGGAGCAGTGGTCGACGGTTACCAGGTGACGGTCGTCGGCGAGGTGCCGGCGGCAACGGTCAGGATGATGGCCGAGTCCGTCCAGCGGCAAGCCGCGTCGTAACATGCTTGAGGAAACCGGGCGTGTCGTGGATGTGGACGGTGAATTCGCCTGGGTCGAGAGTGAGCGAGAGACCAGCTGCGGGAGTTGCGCCGCCCGCGCGGGCTGCGGTACCGGTGTGATTGCGAAAGTGCTCGGCAGGAAACGAATGCGCCTGCGGGTTGTCAACAGGATTGATGCCGCCATCGGCGATCAGGTCGTGATCGGTATCGCTGAATCCGGCGTAGTGCGTGGCTCCCTCGCGGTGTACGCTGTCCCGCTGGCTGGCCTGTTTGCCGGTGCGATAGCCGGACAGCTGGCCGGTGGCTACCTGGCAGAGGCCGCCACAGACCTGCCCGCCATGGCCGGTGCAGGTGCGGGCTTCGTGGCAGGGCTGACCTGGCTTGGGCGATTCAGCCGCGCCAGTCAGGCAAACGAAACATTTCAGCCGGTATTGTTGCGTCGCGAGATGCGGATCCCGACCACCTGAACCCGGCTTAAGGTGCGCGTACCTCGGCCGTAGACAAACAGTAATATTATGGAGATCACAGTATGTTGTCAGTAAGAAGATTTACAGTATTTATGGGTGTATTCCTGCTGGGATACCTGCAGGCGGTGCAGGCAGGCCACGTCCTGCCGAGCTTTACCGACCTGATCAAGAATACCAGCCCGTCGGTCGTCAATATCAGTACCACCCAGAAGGTGCAGACCGGCATGCCCGAATTGCCGGAGGGGTTTGAAATACCCGACCTGCCGGAAGGCAGTCCGTTTGGCGAACTGTTCAAGTACTTCTTCGATCAGGATCAGGACTCGCCAGCCTACCGTGACGCCAAGTCGCTTGGCTCCGGCTTCATCATTTCCCAGGACGGTTATGTGCTGACCAATTACCACGTGGTCAATGATGCCGATGAAATCATCGTGCGCCTGAGCGACCGTCGCGAACTCATGGGCGAGGTGATCGGCGTAGACAAGCGCAGTGACGTTGCCCTGCTCAAGATCGAGGCCACCGATCTGCCGGTTGCACGGATCGGCAAATCCAGCGATCTGGAAGTCGGTGAATGGGTCCTGGCGATCGGTTCGCCGTTCGGTTTCGATCACTCGGCAACCGCTGGTATCGTCAGCGCCAAGGGCCGCAGTCTGCCGAGCGAGAATTACGTGCCCTTCATCCAGACCGACGTCGCCATCAACCCGGGTAACTCCGGTGGCCCGTTGTTCAACCAGGAAGGTGAAGTGGTCGGGGTGAATTCACAGATTTACAGCCGTACCGGCGGGTACATGGGCCTGTCTTTCGCCATTCCCATTGAGGTTGCCATGGATGTGGCTGACCAGTTGAAGACCTCTGGCCGGGTCAGTCGCGGCTGGCTGGGTGTGCTGATCCAGGACGTTACGCGTGACCTCGCCGAGTCCTTCGGCATGCCCCAGCCGCGTGGCGCGCTGGTCGCCAAGGTGTTGCCGGACAGCCCCGCACAGGCAGCCGGTATTGAGGTGGGTGATATTATCGTTCAATTTAATGGCAAGGATGTCAAGAGCTCGGCCAACCTGCCGCCCATCGTCGGTAGCAGCAAGGTAGGCGTGAAGCTGCCGGTCGAGATCATGCGCAATGCCCGCAAGCAGATCCTCAAGGTGAAACTCGGCGAGTTGCCCGAAGACGAAGTCCAGGCGAGGGCGGGCCGGCCCGAGACGATGAAGACCAATCGCCTGGGGATTACCGTGAGTGAACTGGACAAAGAGCTGATGCAGGAGCTCGAGATCGACCACGGTGTTGTGGTCGATCGCATCGAGAACGGTGCAGCCTCACGGGCCGGTATGCGCAAGGGTGACGTCATCCTCAGCATCGACAACAAGCCGGTGAAGAGTCCGCAGCAGTTTCAGGAGATGATCGACGGCCTGCCAACCGGCAAGTCGGTCGCCGCACTGGTGCAACGTGGCGGCAGCCCGACCTTCCTGGCCCTGAAGATTCCCGAGTCTTGAGGATAAGCTGACCGGGCATGGTACGACCCGGCTGGACAGCGTGAAAAAGCATCTCACGGTCTATGTCCGCCGGGGATGCCACCTGTGTAGCGATATGACCGTGGCGCTGCGCCGCCTGCAGGACGAGCTGGGGTTCACTGTGTCGGAGATCGACATCGACCGGGACCCCGTCCTGGTCGAGCGCTACGGGGCACAGGTGCCGGTGCTGACGGGCGAAGACGTTGAGCTGTGTCACTATTTTCTCGATGCGGACCGGCTGCGGGCATGGTGCGCCGGTTCCGGCAAAGCATCGGGCAGGGTAGAGTGACGCGACTGAATCTTCCTGTACAATAACGAGTTTCTCGCACATCACCGGCCGCCAACCAGGGCGGCACTGCGCAAGCGCCCTGCCTCCATGACTGACAGCCAGCACGTTCGGAATTTTTCCATCATCGCGCATATCGACCATGGCAAATCAACCCTGGCCGACCGCTTCATCCAGGTGTGCGGTGGCCTGACCGAACGGGAGATGGGCAACCAGGTGCTTGATTCCATGGATCTGGAACGCGAGCGCGGGATTACCATCAAGGCGCAAAGTGTGTCACTGAAATACCTGGCCAGAAACGGCCAGGTGTACGAGCTCAACCTGATCGATACGCCCGGCCATGTGGATTTTTCCTACGAGGTGTCGCGCTCGCTGGCTGCCTGCGAGGGCGCCCTGCTGGTGGTGGATGCAGCGCAGGGTGTCGAGGCGCAAAGTGTGGCCAACTGCTATACCGCTATCGACCTGGACCTCGAGGTCGTACCGGTGCTGAACAAGATCGACCTGCCGGCAGCCGAGCCGGAGCGTGTCATCCGCGAGATCGAGGAGATAATCGGGCTTGAAGCCGAAGATGCCATTCGCGTCAGCGCCAAGACCGGCGAGGGTGTCGAGGATGTCCTCGAGGAACTGATCCGGCGGGTACCGTCCCCGCGCGGCGATGTCAACGCGCCCCTGAAGGCGCTGATTATCGATTCATGGTTCGATAGTTATGTGGGTGTGATATCACTGCTGCGTATCGTGGACGGCCGGCTAGGCCGGCGTGACAAGGTCAGGGTGATGTCCACCGGGCGTGATTTTCAGGTTGAGCGGCTGGGTGTTTTTACACCGAAACGGGAGGACCGCGAGCAGCTTTCGGCCGGTGATGTGGGTTTCCTGATTGCCGGTATCAAGGACATCGACGGGGCACCGGTCGGTGACACACTGACGCTGTCCCGGGCACCGGCGGCAGCGTCGTTGCCGGGCTTCAAGACCATCCAGCCGAATGTCTTTGCCGGGCTCTACCCGGTCAGTACGGACGACTACGAAAACCTCCGGGATGCCTTGCAGAAGCTGCGACTAAACGATGCGGCGCTTCACTACGAACCGGAAACCTCCGAGGCGCTCGGCTTCGGGTTCCGCTGCGGTTTTCTCGGCATGCTGCACATGGAGATCGTGCAGGAACGGCTTGAGCGGGAATATGATCTCGACCTGATAACGACTGCGCCAACGGTGATTTACGAGGTGATGACCACGGATGGTGAATTGCTGAAGATCGATAACCCGGCCAGCCTTCCGGCAGTTAACAGGATCGACGAGATTCGCGAGCCGATCATCCTGGCCAATATCCTTGTCCCGCAGGACTATGTCGGCAGCGTGATCAGCCTGTGTATCGAGAAGCGCGGTGTGCAGAAGGACATGCAGTATCTGGGTAACCAGGTTTCCCTGAATTACGAGCTGCCGCTGAGTGAAGTCGTGCTGGACTTTTTTGACCGGTTGAAATCGGTCAGTCGTGGATATGCATCGTTTGACTACCATTTTGTTCGCTTCCAGGTGGCCCCCCTGGTCAAGCTGGATATACTCATCAACGGGGAGCGCGTGGACGCCCTGTCGCTGATTGTTCACCGCGATGCGGCCCAGTCACGCGGCCGGTTGCTGGCCTCGAAAATGAAAGAGCTTATTCCACGGCAGATGTATGATGTCGCCATCCAGTCGGCGATCGGCGCGCAGATCATTGCGCGCACCAATGTCAAGGCGCTGCGCAAGAATGTCACTGCCAAGTGCTACGGTGGCGACGTATCACGCAAGCGCAAGCTGCTCGACAAGCAGAAGGCCGGCAAGAAGCGCATGAAACAGTTTGGCAAGGTCGAGATACCCCAGGCCGCATTCCTGGCGGTGTTGCGTGTTGATAATGAATAGGCTCCGATCCTGAACTTTGCAGGTATGAGTGCCTGGTGAATGACTTAGAGATGAGGAAAGAATGAATATTGATTTTCCGACAATTCTGGTTGGTGCGACTCTGCTCACAGGTGTGACCTGGGCACTTGATGCGATGCTGTTTGCGTCCCGCCGGCGCCGACGCGCCGACGAACTGGTGCAGAAGGGTGAGGGCAGCGACTCGGACAGGGTCAGGCGCGCGCTGAAGGAGTCCACCCTGGTTGAATACAGCAAGTCGTTTTTCCCGGTCATTCTGGCGGTGTTGCTGTTACGCTCTTTCCTGGTCGAGCCGTTCAGGATTCCCTCCGGGTCCATGATGCCAACCCTGCTGGTTGGCGACTTTATCCTCGTCAACAAGTTCTCTTACGGTATACGTTTGCCGGTGCTGGACAGCAAGATTATCGAGATCGGTGAGCCGCAGCGCGGTGACGTGGTGGTGTTCCGTTACCCAAAAGATCCTGCGGTCGATTACATCAAGCGTGTTGTCGGGTTGCCGGGTGATCGGGTGGGTTATTTCAACAAGGTCGTTTACATCAATGGAGAAGCGATTGGCCAGGTGCCGGCGGGCGTCTATATTGGCAAGGGGTCGGGAATTTCCATGTCAGGTGCCAGCAAGCGCACCGAGCAGCTTGACGGTGTCCGGCATGATATTCTCGTGATGACGAGAACACCCGGAATGGAAGGTGAGTTTGTGGTGCCCGAAGGTGAGTATTTCGTAATGGGAGACAATCGCGACAACAGCAACGACAGTCGTTTCTGGGGCGCAGTGCCGGAGGCCAATCTTGTCGGCAAGGCGTTCCGTATCTGGATGAACTGGGATAGTGCAAATGGAGGTGTCGACTTCGGACGGATCGGCACAAAAATCTTGTAAATCAACATTGTGGTAACAGGAGACTACAAATGCGTTCAATGAATCACCAGCGCGGTATGACAGCTATTGGTTGGCTGCTTGTCCTTGTAATGATCGGTTTTTTCGTGCTGCTGGCGTTACGGATGGTGCCGGCCTATCTGGATTACTTCAAGGTAGTTTCGACGCTGGACGCCCTGGAGAAAGAGTCGGGTTTCAGCAATCCCCGCGAGATCAGGAAACTGCTGGAGCGCCGCTTTGAAATCAGTTACGTGGATGTCATTACGCCGGCAGATGTGGTTATCAAGCCCGTCGGTAATAATTACACTGTGACCGCCGCCTATGAAAAGTCCGAACACATAATGGGCAATGTTTATGTGGTCATGGACTTCGAGAAAGAGGTCACGGTGAAGAGGTATTGATGCAGCCAACGACCCGGCTTGAAAAAGAACTGGGTTACACGTTTTCCGACCCCGAGCTGCTGCACAAGGCACTCACGCATCGCAGTCTCGGCAACAGCAACAATGAGCGTCTCGAATTCCTGGGCGATGCCTTGCTTGGCTGCGTCATTGCGGATGAGCTGTTTCACAACTTCCCGCATGTCAGGGAGGGGCGGCTGAGCCGTCTGCGCTCCAGCCTGGTCCGGCGGGAGACACTGGCTGAGATCGGCAAGCGCCTGGCTATCGGTGACTTCCTGCGACTCGGTCAGGGAGAACGCAAAAGCGGTGGCCATCGACGGGAGTCCATACTCTCGGATGCCCTCGAGGCCATCTTCGGAGCCATTTACCTCGACAGCGACTTCGCGACCTGTCGTCAGTGCATCCTGCAACTTTATGCGGACAAGCTCGCCAGCCTGTCCGACACGGTGGTGCTCAAGGATGCCAAGACGCGCTTGCAGGAATATCTGCAGGCGCGTCATCTTGAATTGCCGGACTACACGGTAAAGGACGTAAGCGGCAAGGCGCATGCACGGTATTTCGAGGTGATCTGTACAGTAGCAGGGCATGAACCGTGTAACGGCGAAGGTGCCAGCCGCCGGCATGCCGAACAGGAAGCAGCCAGTAAGATGCTCCGCCAACTCGAGGCTGATTGAACACATGCCGGAAGAATTCCGCTGTGGCTACATCGCCCTCGTTGGCCGCCCGAATACGGGCAAGTCGACACTGCTGAACCGCATACTCGGGCAGAAGATCAGCATCACATCCAGGCGCCCGCAAACTACCCGCCACCGTGTGCTGGGCATAAAGACGCATGACACTGCGCAGTTGATCTACGTTGATACGCCGGGTATCCACACATTCAGTGGCCGGGCCATGAACCGGCACATGAACCGTACGGCCAGCAGCGTCCTGCTGGACGTCGATGTTGTCGTCTTCCTGGTAGATGGCCTCGGCTGGACCGCCGATGACGAGCTGGTTCTGAAAAAACTGGCGCAAGTGGATTGTCCTGTGATCCTGGCCGTGAACAAGGTGGACCTGCTGGAAAACCGCTCGGTGTTGTTGCCGGGTATGCAAACGCTGTCCGAAAAACGCGAGTTTGCCGAAATCATTCCCATCTCGGCCGAGTACGGTGACAATGTGCCGGAACTCGAGGCCTGTATCGAGTCGCTGCTACCGGTCTCACCGCCCTATTTTCCGGAAGACCAGATCACTGACCGGTCGGAGCGCTTTCTTGTCGCCGAACTGGTCCGCGAGAAACTGTTTCGCAAGCTCACGCGGGAATTACCCTACGGGCTGACTGTCGAAATCGAGTCCTTTGTACGCAAGCAGAACATTATCCACATCCATGCACTGATCTGGGTGGAACGCGCAAGCCAGAAGTCGATCGTCATCGGCAGGCAGGGGCGGCTGCTCAAGGAAGTCGGGCAACAGGCGCGCCGGGATATCGAGGCGCTGCTGGACAGCAAGGTGAACCTGAAGTTATGGGTCAAGGTCAAGGAAGGGTGGGCGGACGATGAGCGGGCGCTGCGCAGCCTCGGGTACACGGACACCGAATAGGCCCCGCCACCCGCCGGGGCAGGCGCTGCCCTTTTCCGGTAAAGTGGTGTGCATGAAACAGTCTCCTGGAGGACAGAATCCCGATGGGCGCAGTTGAACGCGTATCGCTGGAACCCGCCTGGGTGCTGCACCGTTATCCTTACCGGGACTCGAGTCTGCTGGTCGAGGTATTCAGCCGCACTCATGGTCGCGTGGGGCTGGTTGCGCGTGGCGCGCGTTCGCCCAAATCGCGTCGCAATGGCGAGCTGCAACTGCTGCGGCCGCTGCTGCTATCCTGGACCATGCGGGGCGAGCTTGGCACCCTGACCGGTGCCGAGGCCCGTGCACTGCCGGTTCCCGCAGATGGTCGCAGGGTACTGTGTGTGAGCTATCTGAACGAACTGTTGCTGCGCCTGCTGACGCGATATGACCCGCACCCGGCGCTGTTCACTGCCTATGAACGGGCCATCGAAGACCTTGGCGAGGCAGAGGAGCAGGCCCTGCGCTATTTCGAGAAGCACCTGTTGCAGGAACTGGGCTATGGTCTGTTGCTGGATCGCGAGTTCGACTCCGGCGTGGTGGTCGACCCGTCCGCCCTGTATGAATACCGGCTTGAGCAGGGACCCGTGCGTTGCCGGCAGCAGGACGGCGAGGGCATCTACCTGCAGGGCGCCAGCCTGCTGGCCTTGTCGGAGGAGTGCCTTGAGGGGCGCCGGGCGTGCCACGAGGTCCGCCGGCTGACACGTGCTGCACTGTCGCTGTATCTGGGTGCGCGCCCCCTGAAGACGCGTGTGGTGCTGAATCAACTGGCGTCGATGATTTCCTTGCGACGCCCGACAACGGATGCCACGGATAAGGGGATCAACTTGGAAACGGGTGGCTAGATGTTACTGGGTGTAAATATCGACCATGTTGCAACGCTGCGACAGGCCCGCGGGACACGCTACCCAGATCCCGTACAGGCAGCCATCGAGGCGGAACAGGCCGGTGCGGACAGTATCACGCTGCACCTGCGCGAAGACCGGCGGCATATCCAGGAGCGTGATGTCATCCTGTTGAAGGATATCCTGCAGACGCGCATGAACCTGGAAATGGCGGTAGCGGATGAGATGCTCGCCTTTGCCGAGCAGACCGTGCCGGAAGACTGTTGCCTGGTGCCGGAGCGGCGCGAGGAGCTTACTACGGAAGGCGGGCTGGATGTGGCCGGGCAGCTTCCACGGATACGGGAGGCCTGCGATCGTCTTGCCCGGGCCGGTGTGCGCGTGTCACTGTTTATCGATGCGGAACCGGAACAGATAACGGCGGCGGCCGAGTGTGGCGCGCCCTGTATCGAAATTCATACCGGACACTTTGCCGACGCGGCGACCCCTACGGTGCGAGCGGCCGAACTGGCGCGCATCGTCGAGGCCGTGCGGCTGGGTGTGCAGGCCGGCCTCAGGGTGCATGCCGGACACGGTATCAATTACCACAATGTTGCTGAAATTGCCGCGATCCCTGACATCCTGGAGCTGAATATCGGCCATGCACTTATGGCCCGGGCCCTGTTTACCGGGCTGGCCGAAGCGGTCCGCGAGATGAAGCGCCTGATGTTGCAGGCACGTCACGGTCCATGATACCCGCTGCTGGCCAGTGTGCTGTCAATCACCCCGATGGCATGCTGAAAGCGGCCATCGATGCCTGGCGGATGCTCCGTCTTCAGGGCCAGGTGCAATTCGCGCAGTCCGTCCTCCAGTTCAGGTGCGTCGCAGTAGGCCGCGGCACCCAGCAGCTGGTGTACACAGTCACGCAGGCGACGCTGATTGCCTGCCGCATAGGCCGTGCTCATGGCCTGGCGGTGGGCCGGCAGTTCGATAAGTAACCGGGCGAACATCTCCCGCGAGAACTTGCGGTTGATTGCGTCCGGCTGCCGCTCATCATCATCCCGGCCAGGTACAGCCGCAAGCGTCTGCGGGCCGGTCGCACCTGCAACGGGACGCGGTGCAAACAGCGCCGACATTCGCCTGCCAAGGTTTTTCAGCATATCGCGATCTCCTTGTACTGTGTTTCTGCCTGACCGGTTACATCGGGCAAGCATGATTACTCATTGGTGAAGGCGGCGCGTTCATCACGGATGTGACGTCCACCGCTCACCAGCCAGTCACCGTCTTCTTCGACAAGTTCGATCTCAATCCTGTGGACATCCATGAATTGACCCTCACCGCCGTGCGTGGCGCCCAGCGCCGTACCCGTGATGACGACTATGGCCCGATCTCCATCAATCTGCACTTCCGGTGCCAGCAGACCGAGTTCCAGCGTTACCAGCTTGCTGCGTCCCGCCAGGATCCGTTGCGCCAGCTCATCGCGGCTGTTGATTACCGTGATGCCATGACCCAATGTGGTCAGGTCATAGCGTGTTTGTGCAGTGAACAGGGTGCTGAGCTGCTTGGCCCTGCCGAGCCGGGTGAGCGGGTTTTCCTGGTCCCGGACCTCGGCCAGCACACGGATCTGCTCCAGCTGATCAAGCATTCTTTGTTCCTCGCTGTCGCCCAGTAGCACCCGGATGAGCGCTGCCGCGGCGACTGCCACCAGTATCCACGCGTAGATTTTTTTCATTGCACGCCAGAGGCCCTGCCCGGATTCAGAGTCCGGTGTCGCTCGATGCACCGGCAGGTGAATCGTAATTGAATACAACTGGCATGGCCATGGCCGGCAGGTAGGTAATCGCCGTCATCGATTGTCTGACATTTCATGTTCTTGGGTATACTGTCGGCAACAGGCATCGAGGCCAGATCAGGATGAACTATCCGACACTTGAAGCAACCGTTGGCAATACACCGCTGGTGCGTCTCCAGCGACTGCCCGGCAACACCAGCAACACGCTACTGGCCAAGCTGGAGGGCAATAATCCTGCCGGTTCGGTCAAGGACCGCCCGGCACTCAGCATGATCCGTCATGCGGAGGAGCGCGGGGAACTCAGCCCGGGTGATACCCTGATCGAGGCGACCAGCGGCAACACCGGCATCGCGCTGGCCATGGTCGCGGCCATGAAAGGCTATCGAATGCTGCTGATCATGCCTGAACACATGAGCATGGAGCGGCGCGCGGTGATGAAGGCCTTTGGCGCAGAGATTATCCTGGTCAGCAAGGAGGCCAGCATGGAAGGTGCGCGTGATCTGGCGCAGGAAATGGCGGCGCGCGGCGAGGGATGCGTGCTGGACCAGTTTGCCAATCCGGATAATCCACTGGCGCATTATGAGACGACCGGTCCGGAGATCTGGCGCGACACAGCAGGCAGCATTACCCATTTCGTCAGTTCCATGGGTACCACCGGTACGATCATGGGCACGTCCCGTTATCTCAAGGAACAGAATCCCGCCATCGAGATTGTCGGTGTGACACCCGCGGAGGGGTCCTCGATACCCGGTATACGGCGCTGGCCGGAAGCGTATCTGCCCTCGATCTATGACGCCTCGCGCGTTGATCGAACCATCGAGGTCACGCAGGCGGTCGCCGAGCAGACGACCCTGGCGCTGGCATCGCAGGAAGGTATCTTTGCCGGCATTTCCTCGGGGGGTTCCGTAGCGGCTGCACTCGAGCTGTCAGCTCAGGTCGAGGATGCGGTGATCGTGGCCATTATCTGCGACCGCGGTGACCGTTATCTCTCGACCGGGGTGTTCCCCGACTGAATGTATGCCTCCCGTGCCCGGGTCGCTGGTGTATTGCTGCTGGCCTTCGGCCTGGCTGCAGTGCTTGCCCTTAAGGCACAGGCGATTGAATCGGCTCACCTGTCACTGGGTAACGTCGCCGGAGAAGGCTGGTCGCTCGATGATGTCACGGTGCAGCTCGACTGGACCGGTGAATCGAGTGCGCGTGCTGTCGTGCAGGCATCCATGGCACAACTGCCGGGGCAGCTGGGTAGCCTGAAAGACCTGCAATTTGTTTGCGAATCCGCCGAACTGACCGCGACGTCGATTGCCTGCACGCGCGGTATGCTCGATGTGCACTCGAGCCGCCTGGGGCAACAATCACTGCAGCTCGAACTGCACTACCGCCTGCGCGACAAACAGGTTCGCGTGCGCGCCCGCAATATGCGTATTGCAGGCGGCAGGGTAGCCGTGGCCGCGGTCTACCGGGACAGTGGCTGGTCGGCGGATGTCCGGGGAACCGGGCTGTTACTGGCTAATATTGTACGGGAATTGCGCTCGACCGGGATGACACTGCCAGCATTGACGCCGGGCGGGACGCTTGACCTCGAAGCCGACCTGAGCGGACGGGCCGCGCTGCTGACGAAATCCACATTCGAGGTGCGCGTGCGAGCGGACAGCTTCTCGGACGAATCCGGTCGGTATGCAGGAGAAAACCTGGATGTCACGCTCACAGGCAGTGCGCGGCCACGCCGTACCGGTTGGGAAGTGCAGGCGGACCTGACGGCCAGGCAGGGGGCCGTCTATATCGACCCGGTATATGTGGAGGTCACAGACAGCCCGATCAGGGCCGCTGCCGCTGTGGTCTGGAGCCCGCGTACGCGTGTACTCAGTCTGCAGTCATTCGCCTATCTGCATCCGGACAGTCTGCAGCTTGACGGTACCGGGATGCTGGACCTGCGTGCTGAACAGCCTGTCAGACAGCTGCGGGTGAATGTGCACGCTGCAACCTTCCCGTCCGCCTACAAACATTACCTGCAGCCCTGGGTGGCCGGTACGCTGGCCGGCAACATGCAGATGTCCGGCGAGCTCGGTGGCACTCTGGAAATTGATAACGGCGCCATGGTTCGTGCGAGTGCCAGCGTGCAGACACTGACGCTCAGCCAGCTGGACGGGCTGTTCGGTTTCGACAGCCTGACGGGTAACCTCGACTGGTCGGACTCGGCGACACCGGAGTATTCAACGCTTGCCTGGACTGCCGGCCATGTCTACAGCGTCGGCATTGGCAAATCACAACTGGAGCTGGAGTCCACCGGCAACGCCGTGCGCCTGATGCGGCCCGTGCGGATCCCGGTACTCGATGGTGTGCTGGATATTGAAACCTTCAGCCTGGACAACCCGGCGGACAACTCGCTGCGCTGGACGGTTGACGGCATCCTGACACCCATATCGATGCAGCAGCTGACCCGTGCGCTCAAGTGGCAGGAATTCGGCGGCAAGCTGTCGGGTGTCATCCCCTCGGTGAGTTATGCGGATGGCCAGCTGGTCGTGGGGGGCGTGCTGCTGGTGCGTGTCTTTGATGGCGTGGTGACCTTGCGCGACCTGCAACTCAACCAGCCCTTTGGTCTGGTTCCGCGCCTGCAGGTCAATGCCGCCATCGAGAATATCGACCTGGAGACCCTGACCGGCACCTTCTCGTTCGGGCGCATCGAGGGTCGCCTGGATGGTCATGTCGACGGGCTGTTGCTGGAGTCCTGGCGGCCGGTCGCCTTCGATGCGGAGTTTGCCACACCGGAAGATGACAAATCGCGCCACCGCATCAGCCAGCGGGCCGTGGAAAACATCTCCAATATCGGGGGCGGCGGAGTCAGTGGTGCGCTGTCTCGCGGTTTCCTCGGGATTTTCAAGGATTTTCCCTATGCACGCCTGGGAATACGCTGTCGCCTGCAGAACGGTGTCTGTGACATGGGCGGGGTTGAGCAGAGGCAGAATGGCTATTACCTGGTGAAAGGTACCTTCCTGCCGCCGCGACTGGACGTCGTCGGCTTCGCGGACCGGGTCGACTGGAACAGCCTGGTGGCGCAAATCATTGCCGTGACCCTTGAAAAGAATGTGGTAGTGGAGTGATGTATGTTCGCGTGCGTGTTAACCTCTTGCCACTTATCACGTTAATAAACAATCAGGGAAGCTCTGATTTATTGAAACATTCCCGTCATTGCGAGCGAAGCGTGGCAATCTCATACTATGGAATCAGTTACCTGGAGATTGCTTCGTCACTTTATTCCTCGCAATGACGAATAAATCAGAGCTTCCTTAGAGTCAAGTTTCCCGCGCAAGGAGTCTGCATAATGAAAGTGCTAAACCTTCCTATTTCACTGTTGCTGCTGTTGCTGGTAACCGCCTGTGTCACCATCAACGTGTATTTCCCGGCCGAGGCAGCGGTAAAGGCTGCCGATCGCATTATTCTCGACGTGTATGGTGAAAAACCTGACGCACAGAAGCAGGATATACCGGCCGCGGCTGAGCCAACGTCATGGCAGCAGCATCCGGCAATATCCACACCGATCGCCATTCACATGCTTAACTGGCTGGTTGCGCCAGCCCGGGCCGAGGCGGACATCTCCATCAATACGCCGGCCATCAGCCAGCTACAGGCAAAAATGGAGCAACGTCACCGCCAGCTTGCTCCGTATTACGTATCGGGCGCGATCGGCATGACCGGTGATGGACGCATTACCCTGCGTGACCAGAAGCTGGTGCCGCTGAGTGAACGCAATACCGTCAAGAGCCTGGTAGCACAGGAAAACAGTGACCGGGATGCACTGTATGCCGAGATCGCCAGGGCAAATGACCATCCGGAGTGGGCGGCTGATATTCGACAGACCTTCGCGCGCCGCTGGGTGGCGAATGCGCGTTCCGGCTGGTACTACATGGATGGCGGTACATGGAAGCAGAAGTAATTTCCTGAATAAACCAGCCACAGAGTACACAGAGATTAACTCGTTTAAAGGCATAATTATCTCTGCGCCCTCTGTGGCATTATTTTTCTGCCAATGAATAGTTTCGTCTCCGATATAAAAACGGCCACGGAGCATACAGAGATTAATTCCTGCAAGGGCACTAGTTACTCTGTGTCCTCTGCAGCAATTTTTTTATGCTTATGAATATCTTCGTCTTCGACATCGAAACCGTGCCGGATATCGCCGCCGGCCGCAAACTGTATGACCTGGGCGGGCTGGACGACAAAAACGTCGGGCGTGTCATGTTTCACAAACGTGTGGAGGAGAGCGGCGGTTCCGACTTCCTCCGGCATCACCTGCACCGGATCGTGGCGATTTCCGTGGTGCTGCGTACACCCGACCGGTTCAAGGTGTGGACGCTCGGCGAGCCGGATTCACCGGAGGCGGAGATCCTGACGCGGTTCTTCGATGGCATCGAGCGATTCACACCAATACTGGTATCCTGGAACGGCTCCGGCTTCGACCTGCCCGTGATTCACTACCGCAGCCTGTTGCATGGCATCCAGGCGCCACGCTACTGGGATACCGGTGGTGACGACAAGAACTTCAAGTGGAACAATTATCTAAGCCGCTACCACGAACGCCACACCGATATCATGGACGTGCTCGCCGGTTACCAGCCGCGCGCGACCGCTAAACTCGACCAGATTGCGACCCTGCTGGGTTTCCCCGGCAAGATGGGTATGAGCGGTGCGAAGGTCTGGGACAATTATCTTGATGGCGATATCGAGGGTATCCGGAATTACTGTGAGACCGATGTGCTGAATACCTACCTGGTTTACCAGCGCTTCGAGCTGATTCGCGGGCACATCAGTCACACGGAATACGACGCAGTATGCGAACAGGTGCGCATGGAACTGGCGAGTGAAAACAGGCCGCACCTGAACGAGTTCCTGGAAAACTGGCAGGAAGGCTGATTGGTAACAACATCATCACGCCAAGCCGCCAAGCCGCCAAGCCGCAAAGAATTAAAATAATACAAACTCACCACAGAAGACACAGAGGTATATAAAATTTGCCCTTCCCATGCAGGACTGGATTCCCGCCTCGGTTTTGGCTTCCTGCGTCGCTCTACCTCCTGCATGGCCCAGGCCAGCCTCTCGACCGGTTCCCGGTCTCACCTCCTCCATGCAGTCGTGCGCTGGAATGACAGGTATTTCCTGTTTTGACCTCTGTGTTCTCTGTGGCGGATGTATTTTCTTTTCTTTGCGGCTTTGCGCGAGTGATAACTTTATAAATGAGTAAGCGCACTCGAAAGAAACGCCTCCCCGAACCCGTCAGCCATATCGCGATTGATTCGCTTGCCCATGACGGTCGGGGTGTGGCGCACGTCGAGGGCAAGGCCGTGTTCATCGAAGGGGCATTGCCGGGTGAGCTGGTCGGATTCGAATACCTGGTCACGCGCAGGAAGTTCGATGAAGGCCAGGTGACCGATATCCATCAGGCCGCGCCGGACCGCGTCACGCCGAAGTGTATCCATTTCGGTGTGTGCGGCGGTTGCAGCCTGCAGCATCTTTCGCCCGGGGCACAAATTGCCGCCAAGCAACAGGTACTGATGGATAACCTTGAGCGGATCGGTGGTGTTTCCCCGCAGAGCATATTGCCACCCCTGACTGGCCCGGTCTGGGGCTACCGCAACAAGGCGCGGCTGGGTGTGAAGGATGTACAGAAAAAGGGGCGGGTACTGGTCGGTTTTCGTGAAAAGCACGCCTCATTTGTTGCCGATCTGACGCGTTGCGAGGTATTGCACCCGGCGGCAGGTGGACGTATCGACGTGCTTGCCAGGCTGGTGGAATCACTGGATGCGCGTGCACGGATTCCGCAGATCGAGGTTGCCGTGAGTGATGCCGTTACGGCGCTGGTGTTTCGTCATCTGGATCCCCTGAGCGAGGCCGACGAGGTGAGGCTGGCCGACTTTGCTGCGTCTCACGGGATACATGTCTGGCTGCAGTCGGGTGGTCCGGACACCGTCCGCCCGTTTGCACCGCTGGATTCAAGGCTTTCCTATCAGTTGCCCGGCCAGTCTGTCGAGATTCGTTTTCGCCCGACCGATTTCACCCAGGTCAATCCGGCCATCAACGCACAGCTGGTGGCGCGTGTGCTCGCCATGCTCGACCTGAGTGGTGACGATCAGGTGCTGGATCTGTTCTGCGGTCTTGGCAATTTCACGCTGCCGATAGCGCGGCAGGCAGGTTCGGTCACCGGCGTGGAAGGCGAGGCAGGCCTGGTTGCCCGTGCGCGCGACAATGCAGCGCACAACCGCTTGAACAACGTGACCTTCGAGGTAGCCAATCTGGCCGCAGACTGCCGCGACAGTGTCTGGGCCGGAGGTAGCTATAACAAGATACTGCTGGACCCACCGCGCAGTGGCGCGACCGGTGTGCTGGATGTGCTTGGCAATATGCAGCCGCAGCGCATTGTCTATGTCTCCTGCCATCCGGGGTCACTGGCCCGGGATGCGGCTGTCCTGGTCAGGGAGCAGGGTTATACGCTGGTCACAGCGGGTGTCATGGACATGTTCCCGCACACGGCGCACGTGGAGTCGATTGCCCTGTTCGAGAGCTGATTGGCCGGACTAGCTTGGTGGCCAGCAGGTCGCTGCGTACAGGTTGCCGGGGTGCGGCAATTTGTCGCGCGTCATCTTGACGCATTTTCGGCAATCAGCCGTGTCGGTATATTCCTGCCTATTGCTTATAACAACAGACTAAACCGGTGGGCATCGCGGTGGCTACACAGAAAGGCTGGAAATCCGATCAGCGTGGCTGGCTGTTCGCTTTTTTCATAACCGCAGCAACCCATGCAGGTATCTTTCTGCAGATCGATAGCGGTCTGTTTGCAGCGCGACAGTCCGTTGTGGCACCCCTGGTGACGCTATCGCTGGTAACGATACCCGCGAAAGCCCCGCCCGCAGTGACTACCCAAGCAGCCGGTTTGCCCGGGGTACGGCCTGAACCGGTCGCGAAACGACCGGTACCCGAACCGCGACCTGTGCCGGTTGAGCAGCGCCGGACCAGCGGCCCGGAGCGCTTGAAAAAACAACCGGTTCCACCCGAAATACCGGACACACTGCAGGCTATGACCAACGCTGTACCGCCTGCAGCCGGACCTGTGGTCATGGCCGAGATACCCGTCGAGCCTCCACATACCGATGCCGCCTACCTGAACAATCCGCCGCCAGGCTATCCAAGAATACTGTTGCGACGGGGCGTGGAGGGTACGGTACTGGTACGCGCCCAGGTGCAGGAGGACGGTCGTTGCAGTCAGGTGCGGGTGAAGGAATCAAGCGGTTATGAGCAGTTTGACGAGGCGGCACTGACGGCCGTACAGGACTGGCGCTTCGTTCCGGCTCGCCAGGGTGTGAAGACCGTGGTGGCCTGGGTGGATGTGCCGATTGCCTTCAGGATAGATCGGTCACGGTGAACCGTTTCAGTCTGTGTCCAATGCGACAATTCGTCACATCGTATTCCCCTGACCCTTTCTTATAATTCATGCGCTCATTTGCAACGCAGCTGTTTCGTTGCATTGTCCATCCTGTCAGTGAAGTCATTATGTCTGCAAGAAGTAACCGTTTACTGTATGTAATTTCTATATGTCTGCCGGCCATTGCCTGGCCAGTTTCCATTTTTGCCGGAGAGGATGCCACCCGGCTGGATACCGTCACGGTGACTGGCGCGGTGTTGGAGGAGGACAGCAGTTACCGGGTTGAGAGAGAAGATGTCCCGGGGATTGCACCGGATTCAGCAAATCTGCTGCAGGCTGTACCGGGTGCTGATGTCAACCGTAATGGTGTACTGACAGGTATCGCACAATATCGCGGCATGTTCGCGGACCGGGTCAACGTCAAGATCAACGGTATTACCATCCCGGGTGGCGGACCCAACGGCATGGATCCCCCGCTGTCCTATATTCCCGGTACGCAGCTGGAATCCATTCAGGTGATTCGCGGTATCGCACCGGTCAGTTCCGGGCTTGAGACCATCGGCGGTACGATTCGCGCTGAGTCTGTAAGGCTGGACTTCGGTACCGGCGACAGCATGGAATCGCATGGATCGCTGAGCTTTTCCGGTGCGACGGTGAATGATTCTTATGCACTTGGTGCAATCGCCGGTGTGGCCAATCGCTCGCACCGCCTGCATGTAGCCGGCAGCCGCGAGCGGGGTGATGATATTGAATTCGATGGCGGCACCATCAGGCCCAGCGAGCATGATCGTGACAACTATGCACTCGGTTATGGTTACAAACAGTCGGACCACGAGATCGCGCTGGATTTCACGCACAACGACACAGGGCAGACCGGCACGCCGTCGTTGCCCATGGATATCGAGGTGATTGATACCGATATCGTCAGGGGCGAGTATGACGGTTACGTCGGTAACAATCTCGTGCACGGTCAGCTGTACTACACCGACGTGTACCATACGATGTCGAATTTCATATTGCGACCGGAACCCATGATGGGCAAGCGCCGCACGACTGCAACCAGCACCGGCGGTGGTTTCCGTCTCGATGTCGGGCGTGGACTGGGCAGTGGCGAACTGCAGTTCGGTATCGATGGACAGCTGGCAGAGCATGATGCCGTGATCAGGAACCCGGATATGGCCATGTTCCGCATCGTGAATTTCAACGATGCACAACGCGATCTGTTTGGGTTATTCGGGGAGTGGAACGGTAGCCTGATAAAAGACTGGGACAGCGAATTCGGTTTGCGTGTCAATCAGGTGCGCATGGATTCCGGTGATGTCAGCGACCACATGGCCGCCGCTGCTCCCCTGCAGAACAGGTTCAATAACGCCGATCGCAGCAAGAACGACACCAATATCGACTGGGTGGCGCGGTTTATCCGGCCTCTTTCATCCGCCATGGACGTGGAGATCGGCATTGCCCGCAAGACGCGCTCGCCGTCCTACCAGGAGCGCTACCTGTGGTTACCGCTGCAGTCGACCGGCGGGCTGGCCGACGGCAACACCTACATCGGCGACATCAACCTCGACCCGGAGATTTCTCACCAGGTCGAGCTGGCACTCAACCTGCACTCAGGTGGCAGCTATTTCGAACCGCGTATTTTCTACCGGGATGTCAGCGATTACATTCAGGGCGTCCCCACCACGGACCCGGTAGCCATTGCATTCATCGATGCGGTAAACATGATGAACATGACGAACCTGTCGTATCCATTGCAGTTCGCCAACGTGGATGCCACTTTCTACGGTGCCGATGCGGCCTGGGGCTACACTGTCGATAATCACTGGAGTCTGGGCGGCATCGTCAGTTACGTGCGCGGCAAGCGCGATGACATCTCCGACGACCTCTATCGCATTGCGCCCCTGAATGGCACGCTGGGATTGACCTATGCCACTGTCACCTGGGATATCACGGCCGAGGGTGTGTTCTACGATCGCCAGGACAAGGTGTCGACTACCAATGGCGAGTCTCCGAGCGGTGGCTATGCCCTGATGAACCTGTATGGCAAGTACCGGGTGAGAAAGAACCTGTTACTGACGGGCGGCGTCGGCAATGTATTTGACCGCAAATACGAGCCGCACGTGACCGGTGTTAACCGGGCCGGTGGCAGCGATGTCGCCATCGGTGAGCGGGTGCCGGGTGACGGTCGCAACTTCTATCTGGCGATGCGTCTGGACTGGTGATGTATGCAGGCCGCAGCCCCGCGTGAGGGGAGAGATAGAATAGAGGCTTACTGCCTGTACCAGCGCCGGCTGAGCGCCTTGTAGACGCGGGCGGGATACCAGTTCTTGCCGACACTGCCATTGTAGCGCGCCAGCGCCTTGCGCATGTCGCCGCGCTCGCGTTTCAGGTAGATGTTGAGGATAGTGCAGCCGAAACGCAGGTTGGTGGCAATGTCGAACAGGTTGTCATCTGCCCGGCCGATTTCCTCCAGCCAGAACGGCATGATTTGCATCAGTCCCTGCGCGCCCGCACTCGAGATGGCGAATCGGTCAAAGTTGCTCTCGACGTTGATCAGGGCCAGAACCAGTTCCGGGTCGAGGCTGGCGCGTTTTGCCTCATAGTGCACCTGCCTGAGTATTGTCAGCCGCTCTTCCGGGTCGTTGAGGTGGGGCTCCAGTCGCCGGGACATATCTGTCAGCCAGACCTCGGCATCGAAGCGGTCGATGAAACTGTCGCTGGAATTGACGGCCGCCAGCAGGGCGGCGCGCATGTCATCGTCCGGGCGTTCCTGGGTGGCAGCCCAGCCGTTCTGGCAGGCAGCCAGCAAGCCGGCCAGCAGGACGCCGGTAAGGAATCCTTTGTCTGTCGCGGATGTTCCCATATACGCTGTTAACGGCATGCTCTCAGCCGATTTTACCCTGCAAAAAGGCGATTATTTCGTTGCGGTCGACGTCCTGGCTGTCGCCGTCACGGCGTGCCTTGTATTCGACCCGTTGCTTGTCGAGGTTTTTCTCGCCGACCACCACGCGGTGCGGGATACCAATCAGTTCCATATCGGAGAACATCACGCCAGGCCGAACCTCGCGATCATCCAGCAGGACATCGATGCCGGCAGCACACATGTCCGCATACAGTGACTCGACTGCATCGCGCACGCGCTGCGATTTTTTCATATTCATCGGGAGCAGCGCGACCTGGAACGGTGCGATCGCATCCGGCCAGATAATGCCGCTATCATCGTGATTCTGTTCGATGGCCGCCGCCACGATACGCGACACACCGATCCCGTAGCAGCCCATCACCATGGTGATTTCCTTGCCCTGTTCGTCGAGGACCGTGGCCTGCATGGCCTCGCTGTATTTCCGGCCAAGCTGAAAGATATGGCCTACCTCGATACCGCGCGCGATGACCAGCTCGCCCTGACCGTCCGGACTCGGGTCGCCCGCAACCACGTTCCTCAAATCCACGACTTCCGGTTCAGGCAGGTCACGGCCCCAGTTGACCCCGGTCAGGTGTTTGCCATCCTCGTTTGCACCGCAGACGAAATCGGCCAACTGCCCGGCAGCCGCGTCGACCAGCACCGGTATATCGAGTCCCGCCGGACCGAGCGAACCGGCCGGGCAGCCCAGCGCCTTGCGGATCTGCGCGTCAGAGGCGAACTCAAGCGGTGTCCTGACGGCGGGGTGTCGCTCGGCCTTGAGCGCATTGAGTTCGTGATCGCCACGCAGCACCAGGGCAACCACGTCCGCTTCGCTGCCGCTTACGACCAGGGTCTTGATACACCGGTCAGCGCTGATATCCAGAAAGTCGCACAGTTCCTCGATACTGTGTTTGCCGGGCGTAGCCACGGTCTGCATGGCAATGCCGGGGGCCGGGCGTTCGCCACCCGGGGCCGGCGCCTCGATCGTCTCCACGTTACTGGCGAAGTCGCTGCCGGTCGAAAAGGCAATGGCGTCTTCACCGGAGTCGGCCAGCACGTGAAACTCCTGTGAAACACTGCCGCCGATGGCACCGCTATCGGCACGCACCGCACGGTATTCCAGTCCGGTACTGGAAAAGATCCGCGAGTAGGTGTCGTACATGATCCGGTAGGTGTCTTCCAGCGAGGCCTGATCGGTGTGAAAGGAATAGGCATCCTTCATGAGAAATTCGCGGGCACGCATGACCCCGAAACGTGGACGGATCTCGTCGCGAAACTTGGTCTGTATCTGGTAGTAATTGACCGGCAGCTGCTTGTAGCTGCGAAGCTCGCGGCGCGCGATGTCGGTGATGACTTCCTCGTGTGTCGGGCCAAAGCAAAATTCACGCCGGTGACGGTCATGGAAGCGCAGCAGTTCCGGTCCGTACTGTTCCCAGCGGCCGGATTCCTGCCACAGCTCGGCCGGTTGAACCGCTGGCATCAGCAATTCCAGTGCACCGGCGCGGTCCATTTCCTCGCGCACAATGTGCTCGACTTTACGCAGCACCCGCAGGCCCAGTGGCAACCAGGTATAGATGCCGGCTGCCTGTTTACGCAGCATGCCGGCACGCAGCATGAGCTGATGGCTGACGACCTCGGCGTCGGCCGGGGTTTCTTTCAGAGTAGAGAGGGGAAACTGGGACAGGCGCATGCGAACGGGGACCGGGTGATTTAATTGCTGCAGATTGTAACGGGATGGCCCCCGTGTTGCCTACCGGTCTATTCTTCGGCAATTCCGGGCGGCACCGGCAGCACATTCACGTCCTCGCGGTAGTCCGTGAGCTCGTAGTTGACACCCGGTGGCGGCGGTGAATCGGTCAGCTGCCATTCGCCGCGATCATTGCGCCACTTGTAGATGCGGTCGGTCTTTTCACTGAAACCCGCGTTTTGCAGGCTGTCCAGTACACGTACGCCGGATTCCGGGAAGAAATAGAGGTAGATCCCAACACCCCCCAGCAGGACAAGGAGCAGTACGAACAGGCGCATCAGAAGGTACTGTTGTTCCAGCCCCACATCTTGCGCGGGGCATCGGCGAATTCGATATACACCCGGTCGGGCTCGATGCCGGCCTCGCTGGCGACCAGCTGACACAGGGCGTTGGAAATGGCGGCCGTGGCCGTTTCGGGCAGACCGATACTCTTCAACTCAAGGTAGGCCAGCGGTGCATCGGTGCCGGCAAACTGCATGGCGGGGTTGTTTTCGACCGAGACCATCACGTAACGCTCGGGCTTGCCCAGTTGCTCCGCGACCAGTGCCGAGGCCTTGCCTGCCAGCCCCTTGGCCTGTGTCCCGGAGAGCATGTGGTTTGTCTGGATCTTCAGGAACGGCATAACCCGGTCAGTTTTCGCACAATACCCCGATCTGTGCCTTGGCTTCCTCAATGCGCTGCTGACGTTCTTCCTCGGTCAAACGGATGATCTCGCCGTCGGGGTTGACGTAGCGCACCTGGCCGCGGTTGAGGCTTGCGAGGTTTTTGCGGGCATTGCTGCAGTTTTCACGTAAGGCCTGTGCGGTCTTGGCATCTCCATCGGCATCGGCATCACCTTCATCGCCCGCTGCTTCCGACGGCTCGCTGGACGTGTCATCGAAGACTGCCTGTTCCGGTTCATCTGTCATCTCTGCCGCCTCACCGGGTTCCTCGTCAGCAGGGACGTCCGAGCGCTGCATAAGAATGGCTTCGATACCATGGGGTGGCGGCATCTGCGTGTAGTGGACCTGGTTGTCGTCGCCGATCCACTTGTAGATGTCTTCGGCGCTTGCCGGTGCGGCCAGCAGCAGGGCGGCACCCAGTAACAGGCCGCTCAGGGCCCGACAGGTGTCAATCAGGTTAACAAGTTGTTTCATTGCACTGATTCCATAAGATACGGTACGGATAATAGGGTTGTTTGGCAGATAGAACAAGCTACCTCGTCACATTATCGGCCGCTTCGCGCGGGTCTGAATGCCCGCACGCCGCTGTTGCTTGACCTTTTTCCAGAATATAAGTAACTTCCAATGTTTTGAAAATGCGATTAAATCGCCCGTTTGACGGGCGTTTTTTTTCTTCAAGCTGGGTGGCCGCACATTCCGGGAGATTCGCGGGTGGAACTGACTGGCGCTGAAATATTTGTGCGTGCACTGCAGGACGAGGGGGTTGAATACCTGTTCGGCTATCCTGGTGGTGCGGTACTGCATATCTATGATGCCCTGTACACGCAGGACAAGGTGCAGCATATCCTGGTTCGGCACGAGCAGGCGGCGACCCATGCGGCGGACGGTTACGCTCGCTCCTGCGGTAAGCCGGGCGTGGTCATTGTGACGTCGGGACCGGGTGCGACCAATGCAGTGACCGGCATTGCAACAGCCTTCATGGATTCCATCCCGATGGTCGTGTTCACCGGGCAGGTACCGACCCACCTGATCGGCAATGATGCCTTCCAGGAGGCCGACAACATCGGCATCACGCGTCCCTGCGTGAAGCACAATTTCCTGGTGAAGGACGTCCGCGACCTTGCAGAAACCATCAAGAAGGCATTCTATGTTGCCACCACCGGGCGCCCCGGTCCCGTGGTCGTGGATATCCCCAAGGACATAACGGCGCAGAAGACTGAATATCATTATCCAGACAAGGTCAGCATGCGCTCGTATAATCCGGTGAATGTAGGTCATACCGGCCAGATAAAGCGTGCCGTGCGCATGATGCTGCAGGCGCAGCGCCCCATCCTGTATACGGGTGGCGGCGCGATCCTCAGTGATGCCGCCGGCTCACTGACCGAGCTGGCGCGGTTGCTGAACTTCCCTGTCACGAATACCCTGATGGGCCTGGGTGCATACCCCGCGACCGACCCGCAATTCGTGGGCATGCTGGGCATGCATGGCACCTATGAAGCCAATATGGCCATGCATCACTGCGATGTCCTGATCGCTGTCGGTGCCCGTTTCGATGACCGCGTGACCGGCAATATCGAGAAATTCTGTCCGCACGCGAAGATCATTCATATTGATATCGACCCGGCAAGTATCTCGAAAAACGTCAAGGTGGATATACCCATTGTCGGAAATGTCGACCACGTGCTGCGGGCCATGCTCAAAGAACTCCGCAGCAGGAAGGTCGAAACCGATGTCAAGGCGCTGGAGGCGTGGTGGCAGCAAATCGGGGAATGGCGCTCCAAGGATTGCCTGAAGTACGACCAGGACAGCGATATCATCAAGCCACAGGCGGTGGTGGAGGCGCTCTATCGGGTGACAGAGGGCGATGCCTTCGTGACCTCCGATGTCGGTCAGCACCAGATGTGGGCCGCACAGTTCTACAAGTTCGACAAGCCGCGGCGCTGGATCAACTCGGGCGGGCTCGGCACCATGGGTTTCGGTCTGCCGGCGGCCATGGGTGTGCAGATTGCACACCCGGATGCAACCGTGGCCTGTGTCACCGGCGAGGGGAGTATCCAGATGTGCATCCAGGAGCTCTCGACCTGTCTGCAGTATCACCTGCCGATCAAGATCGTTAATCTGAACAACGGCGTCCTTGGTATGGTGCGCCAGTGGCAGGAGTTTTTCTACCAGAAGCGCTATGCCATGTCCTATATGGAATCATTGCCGGATTTCGTGAAGCTCGCGGAGAGCTACGGCCATGTGGGGATGCAAATCACCAGGCCGTCCGATATCGAGGGGGCGTTCATCGAGGCCATGAAGCTGAAGGACCGGCTGGTATTCATGGACTTCCTGACCGACAGTAAAGAGAACGTTTACCCGATGATTCCCGCCGGTGGGGGTCAGAACGAGATGATACTGATCTGACATGCGGCATATCATATCCATATTGATGGAGAACGAGGCGGGCGCGCTGTCGCGCGTTGCCGGTCTGTTCTCCGCGCGCGGCTATAATATCGAATCGCTCACCGTGGCGGCTACCGAGGATCCCTCGCTGTCACGCATGACCCTGGTAACCCGCGGTACCGACGAAATCATCGAGCAGATCACCAAGCAGCTGAACAAGCTGATCGATGTAGTCAAACTTATGGATATGACAGATGGACCGCATATCGAGCGCGAAATGATGCTCGTCAAGGTACGCGCCGCGGGTGACGACCGCCATGAACTCAAGCGCACCTCGGATATTTTCCGGGGACGCATCATCGACGTCACGGACGAGACCTACACCGTCGAGATGACCGGTGCCAGTGACAAGCTGGATGCATTTCTGCAGGTCATTGACCAGGGGCTGATCGTC
The DNA here is from genome assembly GCA_049665685.1 of Gammaproteobacteria bacterium. GTDB lineage: Bacteria > Pseudomonadota > Gammaproteobacteria > UBA9214 > UBA9214 > UBA9214. The sequence goes on along the minus strand of JBATGJ010000078.1, from coordinate 3,690 downwards.
GAGGTGGTGCGCTCGGGCGTGTCGGGTATCGGGCGCGGTGACCGCTCGCTCAAGCTTTGAATTTTCGAGTAATCATAATGCCGAACGAGGCAGAACCAGTATTGACTGAAAGGTAATAACCATGAATATCTATTATGACAAAGACGCAGACCTTTCCATCATCCGGGGTCTGAAAGTGGCCATCATTGGATACGGTTCCCAGGGACACGCCCATGCAAATAATCTGAAGGAATCCGGGGTAAACGTCACGGTTGGCCTGCGTGCAGGTTCGATTTCCGAGGCCAAGGCAAAGAAATCCGGTCTCACCGTCAAATCGATCGAGGAAGCCGTTGCCGGTGCCGACGTGGTCATGGTGCTGGCACCCGATGAGCACCAGGCACACCTGTACCGTGACACTATAGAGCCGAACATCAAACAGGGCGCCGCACTGGCATTTGCCCATGGCTTCAACATCCATTACCAGCAGATCGAGCCGCGTGCCGATCTCGATGTGATCATGGTTGCACCGAAGGGCCCTGGCCACCTGGTGCGTTCGACTTACACCCAGGGTGCCGGCGTACCCAGTCTTATCGCGGTCTTCCAGGATGCCAGTGGGCGTTCCAGGGATATTGCGCTGTCGTATGCGTCGGCCAACGGCGGCGGTCGTGCCGGCATTATCGAGACGTCATTCCGTGAAGAGACAGAAACCGACCTGTTCGGTGAGCAGGCCGTGCTCTGTGGCGGTGCCACCGCACTGGTCCAGGCCGGTTTCGAGACGCTGACCGAGGCCGGATATGCGCCCGAGATGGCGTACTTTGAATGTCTGCACGAACTCAAGCTGATCGTTGACCTGATGTACGAGGGCGGCATTGCCAATATGCGTTACTCGATTTCGAACACCGCGGAGTATGGCGATCTGACGCGCGGTCCGCGCGTGGTCACCGACGAGACCAAGGCGGAAATGCGCCGTATACTCGACGAAATCCAGAACGGCGAGTTTGCACGCGAGTTCATTCTCGAGAACCAGGCCGGTGCTGCCACGCTCAAGGCCAAGCGTCGTCTTGGTCGTGAACACCCGATCGAACACGTTGGCGCTAAACTGCGTGGCATGATGTCCTGGATCAGCGAGGGCAAGATTGTCGACAAAAACGTCAACTGAACGACTGTCTGTGCGAGGTTAGCCCAGTGCGGTATCTTCTCTGTATGAGGGAGGGAGCTCCGTGATTGCCCGGCACGGTGTGGCACCCCTGTTGGCCGTTATCCTGGCGGCCGTGGCGGTGATGCATTTTCTCGGCTGGTTGTACTCCCTGCCGGTCTGGCTACTGGCAAGTCTGCTGCTGTTTTTGTACCGGGACCCTCAGCGCAACGTCCCCTCGCGGCCGCTGTCGGTGGTAAGCCCTGCGGACGGGAGAGTGGCCTCTGTGAGCCACACACCCGATCCTTATCTTGGCCGTGCAAGCCTGAAGATCAGTATCGAGATGAACCCGCTGGGAGTATTCACCGCGCGCAGTCCGGTGGAAGGCAAGGTACTCGAACCACGCGGGCAGAATGCACAGGATGACCAACCCCATGGTGTCTGGCTGCAAACCGACGAGGGGGATGATATCGTCATGGTCATGAACCGAGGCCGATTGAAAAACAAGCCGCGCTGTTATATCGGTTTTGGCGAGCGGGTTGGTCAGGGACGGCGCTGTGGATTTGTGCACTGGGGTGGACGGATCGACATCTACCTGCCTGACTACAGCCGCGCCGAAGTCGAGGAAGATGCCAGAGTGCTGGGTGGTTCGGATGTCATCGCCAGCCTGGTGCATGACTAGTCCACGCATATAAACAGGCCAATGGATACCGACATTAAAGAGCAGCGGACGCGGCGTGGAATCTACCTGTTGCCGAACATGATTACCACGGCCGGTTTATTTGCCGGCTTCTATGCCATTGTGGCTGCCATGAACGGAAGATTCGAGCCTGCCGCAGTGGCGATCTTTGTCGCCATGATTATGGACGGTATCGATGGCCGTGTTGCACGACTGACCAATACCCAGAGTGCCTTCGGTATCGAGTACGACAGCCTGGCCGACATGATCTCTTTCGGGCTTGCGCCCGCGCTGGTGATGTATGAGTGGTCGCTGCAGTCCATGGTCAGCGTGGGCTGGGCGAAGCTCGGCTGGCTTGCCGCGTTTGTCTACACGGCCTCTGCGGCACTGCGGCTGGCACGCTTCAATTCCCAGGTGGAGAGCGCTGAAAAGACCTATTTCCGCGGTTTACCCAGTCCGGCTGCGGCGGGTGTGCTGGCCGGGCTGGTATGGGCGGCCACCGACCTCGGCATCAAGGGCGATGATCTCGTCTACCTGGTGTTCGTAATTACGATTGCCATGGGACTATTGATGGTCAGCAATATCCGCTACTTCAGCTTTAAGGAAATCAATTTCAAGCACCGGGTCTCGTTTGTCGCAATGCTGCTGGTCGTGATGGCCTATGTGTTTGCCTCGATCGATCCGCCCAAGGTGCTGTTCGCCGGCTTTCTGATTTATGCAATCTCCGGGATTGTCTATACCCTGATGGGTATTCGCATGCGTCGCAAGGCCCGCAAGCGCGGTGATCGGCCCGGTTGACACCTGCAGGGCTTGCATTATCGCCAGCGATGCCGATAGACTTGAGGCATGCATACGCACCGCAACAGTTTCGGCAACCCCCGGCCATCCGCGCACGCGGATGGTTTACTGCTGCCCCTCCTGCGACTGCTGCCTCCGGGCAGATAATCCTATGCCTGGCGAGGCGAACCGCACACAAGCAAACATCATTTATCGGCTCACCGCTGACAACCCGTCACGGTGTGCCGGCAGAGGCCGGTGACAGGCCGCTATGATTCGGCCAGTCCGGGCCGGGCGGAGCAGGACATGACAGACAAACTGACAATATTCGACACCACCCTGCGCGACGGGGAGCAGAGTCCCGGCGCATCCATGACGCGTGACGAAAAGGTGCGTATCGCCAAGGCGCTGGAACGCATGCGCGTCGACGTCATCGAGGCAGGCTTTCCGATTGCCAGCCCCGGAGACTTCGAGGCCGTCCAGGCCGTAGCCAGGGCAGTCACCGGCAGTACCGTGTGCGGGCTTGCACGGGCGCTGGACAAGGACATCGACCGGGCGGGCGAGGCGCTCAAACCGGCGGCCTCGGCGCGTATTCATACCTTCATCGCAACCTCGCCCATTCACATGAAGATGAAACTGCGGATGGAGCCGGAGCAGGTGATCGAGCAGGCGGTGCGGGCCGTCAGGCATGCCCGGCAATACACCGACGACGTGGAGTTCTCGCCCGAGGACGCCGGCCGTTCGGAGACCGATTTCCTGTGTCGCGTTATCGAGGCAGTGATCGATGCCGGTGCCAACACGGTCAACATCCCCGATACCGTGGGCTACAATTTGCCGCATCAGTTCGGCGAGCTGGTTCGTACGCTGATCGAGCGCGTGCCGAATTCCGACCGGGCGGTATTCTCGGTGCATTGCCACAATGACCTGGGGCTGGCCGTCGGCAATTCCCTGTCTGCTGTGCTGAACGGCGCACGCCAGGTGGAATGCACCATCAACGGCCTTGGTGAACGTGCCGGTAATGCGGCACTCGAGGAGGTCGTGATGACGGTGCAGACCCGGCAGGATATCTTCCCCTGCAGGACGGACCTGGATACCACCCAGATCATGACCTGTTCCAGGC
>JBATGJ010000077.1:0-2424 GCA_049665685.1 Gammaproteobacteria bacterium | reverse complement strand
ATTAGAAGCCAAGATATTATCCTAATCAGTTGATTGTAAATATTACGAATAATTATAGCGTATAGCTTTAATAAACACAGCGAACCACAGGGTCAAACACAGCAAACACAGATGGTTTCAGTCAAAGTTCGTTGCAGTGAGATATCCAGGAATTCTTGCCAGAACCTGGAGAGTTGCTGTTCAATTGGCACTCGCGGTCTGAAAAAGACCATCGAATTGCAATAACAATGAAGAATTGCCAGGATATGAATCGCCCCGGGTTCTCTAGACACTCCCGAGCTTCATAAAATTCCTTAACGGGTCCCATGAGTTTGGCGAGTGTAGTCAAAAGATGGGCGAGGAGTATCAGCAGATCCTTCATGGGAGAGCAGGGTGGGGAAGGATGCTTTCTGGAACAAGCCTGTCTAAGTTATCGTTTTCAGGTAATAATTATCAATTCGCCTCGCACAGGCGGTTTTCTGGTCGTGGATGAATTCCTGGAAGGGTAACACGACGCTCGCGAAACCTTTCTCAAGAGGGCTTTATGATTTTTCGTGGAGTACGGGGCCTTGAACCATCATTACTGCGTATACTACCAGATCAGGTCGAGATCTGGTCAATTCGTTCGCTTGTTCAGTATGCAGCAAGAGCGTAAGGGTTATTTTTTAGTGCTGTAATAGCTGTGTTATCATCTGCACACAGGGATTGTCGGCTGTCGTTGTGCAAGTACTCCAGCCGCAGTGTTTTTTTTTTGCAGCTCAACACCCATATTCTGCACTCTTGTCAAACGGCAACCGCGATTGACACAAAATACGATCTATGTCATTCAAGCCGAGGCAACACAACCCGGAGCATTATCAGGAGAGCCATGTTATGTGTCCGGAGCCGGCATTGAAACAAAGAAACATCAATAATATTGTAGCGAGTAGTGTTACATCTTATCGGATCTGCGGCATCGACGCGACAATATGTTATTGGAATACCGTGAATTGAAGCTGATGGTTCGTGATCAGCGCGCCATTCTGGAAGCACTTGAAAAAAAAGAGGCCGCCAGGCAAGTGGCTGTGGCCAGGTTCCTCAGGGTGTGGGAGCGAGACTACAACCGCAAGATGTGCAGAAAGCAAAAGAATACCCAGATACGAAAAAAATATCCTGATACAGAGAGATTATCGCCATCCCGGATCATCATTTGGCCAGCCTGCAGAGGCGTATTGTGTTTGACCGCCTGCTCATTTGCACCGACCTGGATCGTACACTGATACCCAATGGTCCCGAGCCCGCATCACCGGGTTCGCAAAGACATTTCGCCCGGCTTGTATCCCGACCGCAGGTGGAGCTTGCCTATGTCAGCGGCCGTCACAAGGACCTGGTCGAGGAGGCCATCATCGAGAACGATTTACCGATTCCGGATTTCGTGATCGGCGATGTTGGTACGACGATCTACCATGTCGGCTGCGAGCATGACTGGAAGCCCCAGACACGCTGGGAAGCGATCATCGGCAGGGACTGGGGCAACAGAAGCCATGCCGACCTCGAGGCGCTACTGGCCGGCATACCTGCACTGCAATTGCAGGAGCCCGACAGACAGAATCTTTACAAGCTGAGTTACTACGTCTCGCTACGCCATGACCAGGACAGTATCGAGAAGGAAATTATTCGTCGCATGGACCATGCCAATGTGCGGGTGCGGCTGATCTGGAGTGTTGATAAACCTGAAGGAGCCGGATTGCTGGATATTGTGCCGCAACGCGCATCCAAGTTTCACGCGATCAAAGCGCTGATGGAACAGCAGGGTTACGGTTATCGTGAAACCGTTTTTTGCGGTGACAGCGGCAATGACCTTGAGGTGCTTGCCAGCCCGCTGCAGGCCGTGGTTGTCGCGAACGCCCTGCCTGAAATCAAGGAGCAGGCGCGTGAAATGGCGGATGAAGCCGAAAACAGCGCACAGCTCTTTGTTGCATGTGGCGCCTTTATGGGTATGAATGGTAATTACAGTGCCGGTATGCTGGAAGGTATTGCCCATTATTGTCCGTATACTGTTGAGTGGATGGGATTCGAGCAGCCGATAAGTAGCGGGCCTGTTTCATGAATGTATATGTCCCCGGGGCGTCCGGTATACATGCTGGAACCTGTCCCGGGCGAATTGCTATTCATGCAGCAATCGGTGTTTGAAAGAGACCATAGTAGAGTGATGCCCATGAATAGTTTATGAGTTTTGCGTGTAGAGGCAGAGGATCACCGCAAACGGCAGCTGGCGTATCTCCGCCTGGCGATTGATGAACCCGATCACGGTTGTAGTATTGCCTGAAGTTTGCAAGTTTTCGCTCAAGGTCCTGAGCATTCCAAAAGAGGGTGTGATCAAGGTATTCACGACGAATGGTTCCAATGAGTCGTTCAATGAAGGGATGTGATATAGGTGTATACGGTATGGTCTTAATCTCGTCT
>JBATGJ010000076.1:0-5042 GCA_049665685.1 Gammaproteobacteria bacterium | reverse complement strand
ATCAGCACCTGCCAGAGGATGGTGAGCCAGGCCGCGATAAAGCGCCAGCGACGCGGCAGGAACATCATGAACGGCACAAACAGTTCCACGAACAGGGTGCCGCCGGTGCCGATCTTCAGCAGCCACTCCGGCCACTGGTGCACATACCACGCGGCCGGGTTCGGCAGGGGCTGGACCTCGAAGTAGGTATTCAGGGCCAGCAGGCCGGACCAGGTGGGGTCGCCGCTGGCGAGCTTGGACAGACCCGACATGAAGCGCAGGCGGAACAGCAGCCAGCGAAACAGCCAGATGAGCGCACGCGAACGGGGCGTGAGAAAGATGGCGAGGAAGCCGGTCTCCAGCAGCAGGGTATCCCACTGGAAGCTGAGAAACGGCTGCGCGGCATGTACCAGAGAAAGGTACAGCACAAACGCGACAATCAGGGCCGCGCGCAGGCCGAAGTTGAATATAATCAGCAGTGCGGCCAGACAGCCGGCACCGGCCGCACCGGTTAGCGTCGCATCACCGGCATTGATCCAGAACAGGGTGGGGATCTGTACATAGCGTTCGAGACCGGTATCAACGGCATATTCGGCCAGCCGTTCGCCAAGCGGTATGATGCCCTGGCTACCGACCAGTCCCTCGATCTGCACGCCGAGCGATGCAAAGGCGATCAGGTAAATCACACCCAGCAGCCGCAGGAAGACGGCCGAGACCAGTTGATAGCTGTTGTGTTCGTTGGTTGACATGCATGCCCTGTGTGGCAGACGTTGGCTAGGCGTGATTTTCCAGACTACACTCTGCCTATTCAACGTGAAAATGAGGTGAAAATGATTGATATTTGTCAATCGGGACGTGCCGGTGACCCGGAAATCCCGCCGGGTGTCCCGCCCGAGGTGCCGCCACCGGGTGTCCCGCCCGAGGTGCCGCCACCGGATGTCCCGCCCGAGGCACCGCCGCAGCAACCGCCCGAAACGACACCGGCACCGCCCATGGAGGTGCCACCCGGGATGCCGCCAGAAACCTGAGGACTATGCTCCGATAGGTGATTTCACGTGCGTCAACGCATTGATCAGCCGTTGTGCACGTTCATGATGACTGCCCTGCCAGTAGATCTGACCGCAGCTGCTGCACTGCAGAAAGCTGTCGTAGTATTTTCTGGTTTTCGGTTCCAGCCGTTCTGCGATTGCCTGCTTGTCGACGGCCAGCAGGCTGCCGTTGCAGCGTGTGCAGCGGCTGAACGGCTTGATCTGCCGGTAGATGTCGAAGCGCGCCAGTACCTCCCGGACCTGCTGACGTGGTCGTACCGCGCGGACAAAATAGCCGCGTGTAATCAGTTTGCGCTGCAACAGGGCGCGGTCACGTGTCAGTACGCAGCGTGATGCACGGGCAGCGATGTCCGCCACAGTGTCGTCATCGTAGTCGTTGCGGTACAGACAATCGAAGCCCAGCAGCCGCAGGTAGCGCGCCAGGCGGCCGAGATTGGCGTCGAGAATGAATGCCGGTGTACGCAGGGGTGCCGGGCGCAGCCGCAGCAGCGGGGTAACATCAAGGCTCTCGAACACGGGGTAGATGCTGATCCGGTCACCGTCCTGCACGATGTAATTGAAATCAACCGAACGTCCATTGACCAGGATGATATCGACTTCCGTGTGCGGTACACCGAACGACTCGATCATGTCCTTGACGGAGGTGCGCCGGTCGAAGTCATGCATGAACGCGACCTTGCGCAGGTGTGGCGCAAGGAAGTCATTCAGCTCTTCGTAGAATCGCAGTTGTACGCTGGCCATGGGGATACCGGTCTGCAATGATAATGGAATTGTATTCCCAGCAGGGCAGCACGAGGTGACCAGAAACCATGCACTATGCCGCATTCATCGACAGCCTCGCGGGTGATGCCTGCCCTGCGGGGCTTGATCCCTGCCTGCAGGCACTGTGGCATGAGAGGCAGGGTGACTGGGATGCAGCCCACGGGATCGTGCAGGACATCAGCAGCGCGATGGCCGCGCGCGTGCATGCCTATTTGCACCGCAAGCAGGGCGAGGAATGGAATGCCCGCTACTGGCACCGGCAGGCAGGGACCCCGTTTCCGTCAGGCGTCAGCCTGGATAATGAGTGGGATTCGCTGGTGCGGGAGCTGACGAGCGAGCGCTAGCAGGCCGCCGTCATGCCTCGAGCGCTGCGGGTCTGCTTGTCATCGCCAGGGTTTACCATTGCAGTGCTCGCGGTTTTTGCAAGCATCGGTGCAGCCGCGACAGGGCAGGCTCAGTGACGCACCGCTGTGCTGGTGTTCCTGGCGGGTCGGAGTGTTAAGCTTTTTTTCTGTGTGAGTGGACGTGGGCATGGAGGTTAAAGAAAAAAACGGGATGGTGATAACTCCATCCCGTTGATCCATAAGATGTCGCCACGAATATCATCAGGGGGGAGAAGCGGGCGACCTGTTGGACCCAATGGCTGACTAACCTTCGTCAATACCGCTGTCGATCGGATTGTTGATAAGGTCGTGCAAGCGGCTATCGGGCCCGAAGGATTCGAGTACCTCGATGCCGCCGTCGAGTTCTGCATCACGGATGGCCTGGTCATACATCTGGCCGGTTTTCTTCATCTGCATTTCATAGTTGCTCAAGTTCGTCTCCTTTACTATTGGAAGGGCACGGCCGGGTTTAAGAATAATGTGCTATATAGCACTAACATGCAACTTGAAAATATAGACATATGCTTATAGCGATCCAACTTATGTACAATAATAGTACATAACCTGTACAAGTCAAGAGAATTTGTTCATGACTGTAACCAGTTGATCTAAAGATGAAATATATGAGGCCATGACGCTACGAAACCATTAAACTGGCGGCAGGATCAGACGCAAACTTCATCAACCGGAGGCAAAATGACATCAATCGGCCTGATCAGTGACGTGCATGCCACGCCCGGCCCGGTGGCCGAGGCCCTGGCGATCTTTGCACGCGAGGGTGTGGAACAGGTGTTTTGTGCCGGCGATATTGCGGGTTACCGGGAGGAGGTCGCGGCGACGGTTGCCTTGCTGACCGGGCACGGTGTGCACTCGGTACTCGGCAATCATGACCTGCAATATCTCGACCATCATGACGATGATGCAGGTGACCCGGTATCGGCGTACTTTAATCAGCTACCGGCCTGGATCGATACCGAGATCGACGGCAAACGCGTGTACGTGGTGCATGCGCATCCGCCGGATGCCTGTCATGGTGGTATCAAGCTGCGCAACCGTGATGGCATTGTGCAAGCCGACCGGGTGGCCGACTGGGCGGAACAGCTCAGGTCGTTTGATCCCGATGTGCTGGTGGTCGGACATACACACCAGGTGTTTGCCGAACAGGTGGGCAACACCCTGGTGATCAACCCGGGCAGCGCGGCGTTTAACTATTCCTGCGCGATCCTGCGACTGCCATCAATGACTGTGGATACGTTTGCGCTATCCGGGCAGGCGCTCAAGACGACCTGGAACTGGAGCGATCACGTTCGCTGAGTCCGATCGTTTCGTATTTCTGCGCCTCGACGGTCATGCACAGCTGCACATCGCCATCGACAATAGTGCTGAGCCCGTCCATACCAAAATCCGCCCGGTTGATCGTGGCCGTCGCCTTGACCTCAAGCGTGCCGGTCTGGCCGGTGCCGTGGTTGTTTACTGCTGTCAGCGTTACATCGAAACTGATCGGTTTTGTGATCCCGCGCAGGGTCAGGTCACCCTCTATGACGGCTGACTGCGGCCCCGTCCACCGAAATCCGTTACTGATGAACAGCACGTCCGGGTAATGTTCCACGTCAAAAAAATTCTCGCTCTTGAGCAGGCTGCGTACCAGCGCCCCCTCTGCATCCAGGCTTGCGGCACGGATCAGCACCAGGGTCTGACCGTTATGTGGCTCGCCGGCACCCAGCGCCATACCGCCGCGGAAATCGCTGAAGTGGCCCTCGATGCGGCGCAACTTGCTGTCCACGCAGAAGCCCACCTGTGAGCTGCCTGGCTCGATCCGGTAGAGATGACCGTCCTCGGCAGCCGACAACATCCCGGCCAGCAGGGACTCGTCGACCCGGCCGTCCATGAAGGATTCGCATAGTTCCGGTTCATCCGCCGGCACTATCCCGACCACGGCCAGCAATGCGGCTGTCAATACTACCTGTCTGATAAACTTATATTTAGACATATCTATACCTCCACGTCTAAGCTCAGTCTAAGCTCATGACCTATTATAAGTAAATTAGAAAATTATAATATGCGACTTATTGTCGCAGGGCAAGTAACTCTTTTATATAGTTTTTATGGGGCTATTCACAGGGCAGGGAATGGCGGGCGGGTTATGCGCTCACGGAGCGTGGCGCTCGATGGTCCAGTCCGGGTCGTTATGCGTATAGACGAACCGGTCATGCAAGCGGCTGTCTCGCGCCTGCCAGAACTCGATCTGGAACGGGGTCACACGATAGCCGCCCCAAAAGTCCGGCAACGGCACCTCGCCACTGGCAAACTTGCGCTTGATCTCATCGACCTTGGCATCCAGTAGCGAGCGCGAGGAGATAACCCGGCTTTGCGGCGAGGCCCAGGCACCGATCTGGCTGCCACGCGGGCGGGTGGCGAAGTAGTTCATCGAGTCTACGGTGGGGATCTTCTCCGCGACGCCACTGATCTTGACCTGGCGGCCCAGTCCGACCCAGGGGAACAGCAGGGCGACCCGGTTGTTGGATGTGATCTGCCTGGCCTTGTCACTTTCGTAGTTGCTGAAAAACACGAAGCCGTTTTCATCGTACAGTTTCAGCAGTACCGTGCGCGCCCACGGCTGACCGTCGGCGTCTACGGTGGCGAGGCTGAAGGCATTCGGTTCGGGGATGCCGGAGTCGATCGCCTGCGTGTACCACTGCTCGAACTGCCTGAACGGGTCCGGGTCCAGGTCATCGCGATCAAGTCCTCTGGCCATCCATTGGGCGCAGAGTTGTTCGGCGGTAGAAGGCATATAGGAACGATATAGTGAATATGCCCGGGAATAAAGGCCTGGTTCTGCAGAATCTCACGCCCGTGAAGGGGTCACTGC
>JBATGJ010000075.1:0-3894 GCA_049665685.1 Gammaproteobacteria bacterium | reverse complement strand
CGATTATTTTTGCGTCGTGCACGTGAAACCACCCGGGAAAAATGAGCGTGGCAGGACACTACATGACGCGAATTATACTGCGTCATCGTGTTTTATCCAGGATCATGGGAATCTGTGTGGTGAGCATACCCCGCTTGTCTTGGTGGAATCCAGCTGGAAAACGTATTTCATCGCCCATCTACTAAATTCACAGGCACAGAGGTCTGCATGCCTGTCCGGTCCTGCGGAATTTCAGGCATCAAAGATGGGCAGCCTGGCTGCTGAATAAGATTCATTCTCATGCCTTGAGTGATTGTATGAAGAGCATGCAAAACGTCAGATCTGGAATAATTCCAGCCGACCAGGTATGCATCCTGAACGAATCTGCCTGAAGATCGCATTTCGGCGATTTGCAGTCGTCAGCTAACGCACGAGAGAATGGACTTCTTCTTCCGGATTTCAGGCTTATTCGTAAAAAGTGTAAAATGACCCCGGTATTATATTGCCATTTTCTGCCCCGCGACATCCACCTCGCAAGAATACAGAGCATGACGCTTGTGATTGGGTGATGTCGCGAACCGACCTTTGAAGAATGCCAAGGGGGAGCTTTTATGTTCGAGTGGATTGCAAGTCCAGAGGCCTGGATTGCCCTGGCTACACTGACGGCCCTGGAGATTGTACTGGGGATCGACAACATCATTTTCATCTCCATTGTCGTGGGCCGACTGCCACCGGAGCGACGCAATGCGGCACGCATCCAGGGGCTGGCCATGGCTATGGTCATGCGTATCCTGCTGTTGCTGTCTTTGGCGTGGATGATGCGCCTGACCAGCCCCTGGTTTACAGTGCTTGGACAGGAGATCTCGGGGCGTGACCTGATCCTGATCCTGGGTGGCCTGTTCCTGTTGTGGAAAAGTACCCAGGAAATCTGGGACAGTGTGGAAGGTCAGGAAGAAGAACAGCAGGAGGTCAAGGCCAGCGCCAGCTACTGGATGTTGCTGGGTCAAATCGCCATCATCGATATCGTCTTCTCGCTGGACTCCGTTATCACTGCTGTTGGCATGGTCGATGATGTACCTGTCATGGTCATCGCCATTATCATCGCCGTCGGTGTCATGATGTTCGCGGCCAAGGCTATTGGCGACTTCGTCGATGCCCACCCAAGCATCAAGATGCTGGCGCTGAGCTTCCTGATCCTCGTTGGTGTCGTCTTAATGGGTGAGGGCCTGGATATGCACATCCCCAAGGGGTACATCTACTTCGCGATGGCGTTCTCCGTACTGGTCGAAATGCTGAATATCCACATGCGGAAAAAACTTGCCAGGCCCGTCACTCTGCACGGACCAAAGCCTGCAGATTTGGAGTAAAAAAAGGGTGTCTAAAAAAAGGGTGTCGGAGCACATTTTTTCCTAATATAAGCAGAAAATGTGCTCTGACACCGTTTAATGTGCCGTTTAATGTGTTGGTATGACAAGAATCGGATACTCTGATTTATGAAGCAGCCCTTCGCTGACACTCCCTATTAGAAGTTTGTACAAGCTACCTCGTCCATAAAAGCCTACGATAATCATATCTACATCGAGTTTCGAGGCTTCCTCCAGGATTGTCTCAACCGTTGCGCCCTGCACAAGCAGTGCCGTCGTATCCAGACCCGTCTTGCGCAGCTGGTCAGCTATCTCTTGTAAATGACAATGGTCCCTGTGGAGACTTTTCGCAATGGCATCACGGAGCAATTGTGGATCGCTTTCCAAGCCAATAGAGTCTGGCTCGTAACCTGCAATATATAAGTCTGCTGGCTCAGGCTCTGCGATATGCAGGAGCCATATCTTTGCTGAAAGTGCTTTGGCAATTTCTTCCGCTTTAGTGATAATCTTTTCTGTGGATTCAGATAGATCAACCGCTACCAAGAGTTTCATGCCCGCTCTCCATCACTCATGCGCCCAATGATGCTCAACGCCTCATGTTAATCTTGTAACGACATTGGTTGTATTGGCCCGCACAAACCCGTGTGAATGTCTAAAAATCTCCGGAACCATAGCTTCTTGCATATACTTGAAAACCCTCCAGTGCGCTGTAACCGCACAAGGGTTCCAGAGCACATTTCTTGCCTATATAAGGAAAAAATGTGCTCCGACGCCCTTTAATGCTTCAGCTGGCAGCGAAACTTTGGCCAGCCCTGGTTGATGCAACTGTCAGGGCTTGAATGCTGCAATATCTCCGGGGCGTCTTAACATTTTATTCACCTCATCAAGATGCAGTTCTTCCTCTACAATCAGTTCTCTTGCGTATTCCTCCAGCAGTACCGAGGTGCCGTTTTCTGCAAGCTTCAGTAATTCATAGTAGGCATCAAGTGCGGCCTGTTCATGCTCCAGACTCTCTCGAAGAATATCGCCGATATCATGCTGCTCGGTTTCAAGCAATGCTCCGATTTTCAGCGATGGATGCCCACCCAGAAGTGTCACCATCTCTCCCGCTCTATGCGCATGAGTTAAACCTTCCGTTGCATTGCTATTCATCCAGTCAACGATCGGTATTCTGTTGTATCCGTAGATCATTAATGAATAATGCGTATAACGGACAACGCCTGCCAGTTCAAGCTCCATGATCTTGTTAAGTACATCAATGGCCTTGTTTCTGATTGCTTTCTTCATCGTGAGATCCTCCATTACAACCGCCGGTTTTTCTGTTTTAGTCAGGGCCGTCTTCATCTTGCCCATAGCTGGTTTTCTTTCGCTCAAGTAATGTGTCTATCGTTTCCCGGGGTGGTCTCAAATAATCCATGACAACTTTGTAGCTTCTGTTACAAGTCTAGTTTATCAACAACCAGGGCGAAGGAGAATTTACCGGGCATGAGAACAGGCTCATGTATACATAATCTTTCAATAATTCAGAATCAGGGTGAAGCCCTTGATCATCAACAGGCTTGGCTGCAAATCTGCTTATAAGACGACACGGTATATGGTCGTCAGGCAGACACACCCGGCAATATTGAAACCGCGGCTGATGAAAACTGAAATAATCCCTCAAATTGCCGATAAGCTGGTGATAAATGCCGATTTCGTCAGCTGCTCATGATCCAGATGATGCTTCAAAAAACATCGCCCGCTTGCAAGGTCCAGGGATTCACACTCGTGGAAGTGGTGCTCGTCCTGCTGATCCTTGGGATACTTGCGTCAATCGCGATCCCAAAATTCGTGGATCTGCAAAGAGATGCACGGCTCGCCAGCATGCAGGCGGTCAAGGGCGCACTTTCTAGTACCACGGTTATATATCAGCCGCTTGCCGCTATCCGGGGTGTGAAAACCGGCAATCTCCCTGTGAACGGGAAAAACGTCATGTTCCATTCCGGTTTTCCGGAAGGACACTGGAATAATGCCTTTCGCTACATACTCGATATCTCTGCAAAATCAGGCTTTACAGCGGCCGGTGCCCGCTGCACCCAATACCGGCTCTGCGGCGTCGGCAACCGCCCGTCCATTCCGGCGGTCGCCGGGACGACGGGGGGTCGCGGCATCATCATCTGGCCGGAAGGATTTCGCATCAGCGAACGCTGCTTTGCCTATTACTACAATCGCCATGACGGCAGTTTTCCCATGATTGGGGTTATTGATACGGGCTGTTAGGTGTGGAGAGGAAAGATAATGGAAGGGGTGCACCCTGACATTCAGCAAACCCCTGATGCATATCTCCTGAACGTCTCCACCCGCATTCCTTCAGGCAATCACCAGAAACAAAAAACCCCGTTGAAGCGGGGTTTCTGATTAATGCAATGGCGATCTGTCATCCTTGTCGCTGACAGGTCGCGGGACGATCATTTTGTCTTTGAGCCATTTTCATTGTCCAGTGCTTGTTGCGTGATGGTTTCATAGAGGTGTATCACTTCGGCACAAAATAATTGCCATTCCGGATGTCGAT
>JBATGJ010000074.1:0-2469 GCA_049665685.1 Gammaproteobacteria bacterium | reverse complement strand
GTTTCTGCAACCCGCCACGCGACCCCTATGATCGACCGCAGATTGACGTCATTGCCATCGGTGACTCCTTTACCTGGTGCGTCGTACTCAATCCACAGGCGACCTGGATCAGCCAGATCGGTGAGATCAGCGGGCACACGGTCTACAATCTTGGCCGGGGCGGCATAGGGCCATACGACTACCTCCAGATACTAAAGCACTTCGGCCTGCCCAAGCAGCCCGAATATGTGATCATGAACATCTATGAGGGTAATGACCTGAGGGATTCGATCCGCTACGCGGAGCATATCAGCGCAGCACAGCAGGGGCGCATCCTCTACACCGACGCGTCAGACCGCAACATACGCGATATTGATATCGATTCCCTGATCGACTATCCGGTCATGCGTGACAGTTATGCAGTGAATTTAATTCTTGCGGCCGCTGACAAGGGCTACGAAGGGGTAAAAAACGCGGTCCTACGTCTGACAGGGGGAGACGCGCCGCAAAGGGTCAATTTTCGCTACCGTCTGAAGTTTCCCGGCAAGTCCGTTGACTTCAACATTCAGAATGCCGACGAGAGTGAGGTGCGTTCCGCACTGGGTCTGAAAAACGGCGACATAGATTTTTCTGCATTCGAGGGTGCTTTGTCCGGTTTCGTCGCCCTCGCGCGCGAATACAAATTCATTCCGGTTGTCGCGTATTCACCATCCGCCTATACCGCGTATGCAGATTTTGTTGAATTCGAAGATGCGTCGCTCGGCGAGCTGATGCCCTGGTTCAGCCGGACCCAGCGAGAGTTTCTGCGCACCAAAGCCCGCGAACTCGGCTACCGGTTTGTCGATCTGACGCCGGTCATGCAGGCTGCTGCGAACGACTTTCAGGAGAAGGAACTGATTTATCACCCGATTAACGTGCACTTTACCGTCGTGGGTAATCGCATTGTCGGTGAAACTCTGGCGGATGCGATCTCGACACAACAGTCCGGATCGCCGGCCATACGCGAATAGGCGATGGACAGGCTGTGTATACAGCAGACAAAGCGGCGGACAGATAGTGGCGTTGACTACTGATGACACTCAGGCAACACAACTTTATTTTTTTACTGGCGGGACTGTTGTTTCTACTGTTGGTGGTGCCCCTGTTTCGGGACCTGACCGGCACCAGCTACCTGCATATCCCGGAACTGGCCTTCTCGGTCTTTCTCATTATTGGTATCTGGAGCCTGCAGGGAAACGGCCCGTGCACTGGCAACCCTGGAAGCAATAGTCGGTCAGTTCTATATCGCCACCCTGGTTGCCGGCCTGGTGGCTGCGTACATTACACGCCCACAACAGAGCACGGATGGCGAGTCCTGAACGGACGCATGCCGCGAACGGAGTAAGCTAATGCCGATAAAATGTGAATTCGAATCAGGGAATCTCGGGGTATATACAGTTTCCGGAGAACTCGGCAAGGCCGAGTACCAAAAGGCACAGCAGGTGGCTGAAGCGGCTATACAGAAGTTCAGGACCATCAAAATACTCATTGTTCTGCAGGACTTTGCCGGTTGGGAGCGTGCCGAAGGATGGGAGGACCTGTCCTTTCCCGAGCACAACGACCCGTATATCGAAAAAATCGCGATTGTCGGTGACCCGCAATGGCAGGATTTGGTGTACGCATTCACGCTCAAGGGGCTGCGCCCTGTGCCTATCGAATATTTCAATGAGGAATCCAGGGCACGTGATTGGCTTGAGGAGGGCGATTGAATTGATCTGAGAAGATGATTGGCCCGTTGCCATGCTTGTACCATGCCAGATCACAAACAAGGAACGGAGGCTACTATGAAGTTTTCAACATTAATCGCCACAACATTCATATTGGGCAGTATTTCACTGAGCAGTATGGCGTGGGCGGCAGATGCTACCCGCTATTCCGGCTTTATCGACAGCTACCCAAAACTCGAGCTTGATCCGCATGGTGGTGCGGGTCGACAAGCTGCCGGTTTCAAAGGGGGGTGCTGAACAGACCTCCCGGGATGAGATCAGCAAGGCCCTGGACTATTACGCAAAACGGCTGCGTGTTTGTGACATTAGTAGCGTGAATCTGAAAAATGATTGGTTGTCAGTTATTGTTCATGATGAAATCCCCGGTCCTTTCTTCGATAATGGAGTAAAAGGGGTTCCAGCGCTGGCGGAGCATGTCCTGGGCAGGTACTTTCAGCGCCCCTTTTTCACCCCGCAGTGAAACGTTGCCCAGCGCTATGCCGGGACTCTTGCTCGCGCCCGGTCCGCCGTACAGCGGGTCGTCCGGCGGGAACGGCAGTGCGACATGCGCCAGGGAGTACATCCCGTCAGGCCAGGCCAGCTCCGTCAGGTTTTTCACAATCGATGGGGTGTCCGCCTGATTGCTGCGCATTGCTACCCCGGTTGTGTCCGGACCCCGGTTACTGAGTACGGTAAAAGTGAATGGCAGGGTCTTGTCGTTGAGCAGGGTTTCAATGGCGTCTTT
>JBATGJ010000073.1:0-7664 GCA_049665685.1 Gammaproteobacteria bacterium | reverse complement strand
GCCTTGATCACCGACTGCTGCTGTTCATGGCCGTAGACAACCGAACCCAGCATGACGTCTTCCGGAAGTTCTTTTGCCTCTGACTCCACCATCAGCACGGCACTCTCGGTGCCGGACACGATCAGATCAAGCTGCGAGACTTCCATCTGCGCAGTGGTCGGATTCAGGACATACTTGCCATCGATATAACCAACACGGGCGGCACCGATGGGGCCGGCAAACGGCAGACCGGAAATCGACATGGCCGCAGACGCGCCGATCATGGCAGGGACGTCCGGCGGAACCTGCGGATCGTAGGAGATAACCGTGAGGATAACCTGGACTTCGTTGGTAAAGCCCTTCGGGAACAGTGGGCGCAGCGGTCGGTCGACCAGCCGGCACATGAGCGTTTCCGCCTCGCTCGGTCGACCTTCACGACGGAAGAAATTGCCGGGAATCTGGCCGGCCGCATAGCCCTTCTCCTGATAGTCGACTGTCAGCGGAAAGAAATCACGTCCTTCCATCGGGTGCTTGTCACCGACAACGGTGGCAAGCACCTGCGTGTCGCCCATGCTGACGATGACGGCACTGCATTGACGGGCGATTTCGCCGGTTTCCATCGTGACCGTCTGGTCACCGAACTGAAAAGATTTCTTGATTGCACTCACGGGCGGTATTCCTCGTTGGGAAAGGTGATAGTCGTACTGCAGTGTCAGGGGCGCCGGCGCTAGCGACGCAGGCCGAGATTGGCGATGAGATCCTGATAGCGCTGGCTGTCCTTGTCTTTCAGGTAGTCCAGCAGCTTGCGACGCTTGTTGATCATGCGCAGCAGACCCTGACGAGAGTGGTGATCACCCTTGTGTCTGGCAAAGTGGCCTGTCAGATCAGTGATATTCGCAGTCAACAGGGCAACCTGAACCTCGGGTGAACCGGTATCGGCCTCTCCGCGCTGGTGCGCCTTGACGATCTGCTCTTTTTGCTCGGCACTCAAAGCCATGAAATACTCCCGCGAGTTGCTAAAAATTCCATCAAAATTTTGTGAGCTCGGTATTTTAACTGCCGTTTCGGCCAGCCACAAGCTTTCCCGTAGTGGATATCAGGGGAGGCTCATCAGGCGACGGGGCGCCACCCGGCCATCGTCCAGGATCTCGCCCATACCGAGAAAGTCCGACTCACCCTGATACAGTCTCACCCAACCCTCGGTCGGCGCCTGCGGCACCAGTACCGGCTGCCCCTGGCGCAGATAGAAGGCGGCATCGCCACTCAGGTTCACCCCCGGCCATTGCACCAGCCCGCTCTCGATCGGCAGCAGCAGCTGGTCGAGGGCGTGGTGCCCGC
This sequence comes from Gammaproteobacteria bacterium, assembly GCA_049665685.1. GTDB lineage: Bacteria > Pseudomonadota > Gammaproteobacteria > UBA9214 > UBA9214 > UBA9214. Next base: position 6,347 of record JBATGJ010000073.1, on the reverse strand, counting down.
CTGCCGCCGCCGTCGCTTCCAGGTGCGCCAGGGTCTGCATGCCGTCGGCGCCGAACGGGCCGACACCGGTCCGGCGCAAGGCGGAAACATGCGCTCCACAACCCAGCTGTTCCCCGATATCTTCAACCAGGGTACGCACATACGTGCCTTTCGAGCAGTGGACCCTGATCTGCGCGGAAGGTGAAGAAAATGACAGCAACTCGATTGCGTGGATCCTCACCTGGCGCGGCTCGCGCACCACCTCGATGCCTTCCCGGGCCAGCTTGTAGAGCCGCTCGCCCTTGTGCTTGAGTGCCGAGTACATCGGCGGTATCTGCTCGATTTCGCCACTAAATCCGGTCAGCGCAGCGGCCACCTGGCGCTCATCGAGTCCGTCCAGCGGCCGTTCCTCGATGATTTCCCCCTCGGCATCACCCGTGGTTGTCTGGATGCCGAACCGGCAGGTCACTGTGTAGTGCTTGTCGGCATCCAGCAGGAAGCCGGAAATCTTGGTTGCCTCGCCGAAGCAGATCGGCAGCAGGCCAGTCGCCAGCGGATCCAGGCTGCCGGTATGGCCGGCCTTGCGGGCGCAGTAGAGTTTCTTCACGGTCTGCAGCGCGGCATTGGAGGTCAGCCCCACCGGCTTGTCGAGCAGGAGAATGCCATTGACCCGGCGCAGGTTACTGTGTCGATGACGCCTACCCATAATTACTTATACCCCGAAAATCCGCCTGTTCACCGCAAAGACGCCATGTGCGTAAAGAAGAAATCACCACAGAGAACACCGAGAACACCAAGAAAACTGTTAATCTAGCCCATAAGAATCCTTCGTCATCCCCGCGCAGGCGGTAATGACAAACTCTCAGGGTTTGACAACTTTGCGCGCTCCGCGCCGTTGCGGTTTATGTCTCTTCACCTAGCTCTTCTCGTCGTTACCCTTGTCACTGGCAAGTGCACGGTTGATCAGGGCACCGATGCGTGCACCTTCCTCGAGTGACCGGTCAAGCAAAAATTTAAGCTCAGGGACTGCCCTGATATGCAGAAGTTTTCCCAGTCGGTGGCGCAGGAAACCGGCAGCATGATTCAGCACGTCAATGGATTCCGACGCCTGCAGCTCATCACCCAGCACCGAGATGTGCACCTTGGCATAACCCAGGTCGCGCGATACGCTAACCGCCGAAATACTGACCATGCCCAGCCGCGGATCCTTGATTTCCTCGCGTATCAGCCCCGCCAGCTCACGCTGGATCTGGTCGCCGACACGGCGTGACCTGGGAAATTCTCTCGGCATGACAGTTGCAGCTGGTGCAGTCCCGATCGCTAGGTGGCAGCAATCGATATATTTCGCGATTGGCAAATACTAATAGCTTGATTTATGGCCACGGAAGCACACGGAATTTCACGGCAATATTTCTGAAAATACATTTATTTTTCCGTGTAATCCCGTGTGTTTCCGTGGTCAATCCATTGATAAGGCGTGACCACCGGCGTCTGCGGCGTTCGGCCCATCGCCACTAGAGCGAACGGGCAAACTCGACGCGCTCGAATACCTCGATCTGGTCACCGGCCATGACGCTGTAGTTTTTCACGCCGATACCGCACTCGGTACCTGCCTTGACCTCATTGACATCATCCTTGAAACGGCGCAGCGACTCGAGTTCACCCTCGAAGATCACCACGTTGTCGCGCAACACACGGATGGGCGAGCTGCGACGCACGACACCATCGACCACGATACAACCGGCGATGTCGCCCAGCTTGCGCGAGCGGAAGACTTCCTTCACCTCGGCCAGACCAATGATTTCCTCGCGGACCTCCGGTGCAAGCATGCCGCTTGCCGCGGCCTTTACATCATCGATGGCGTTGTAAATAACGCTGTAATACTTCAGTTCAATGCCGTTTTCCTCGATCATCCGCTTCGATGAGGCATCGGCGCGTACGTTGAAACCGATAATGATGGCATTCGACGCCACGGCCAGGTTGACGTCTGACTCGTTGATGCCGCCGACACCGCTGGAAACCACCTTTACCTTGACGTCTTCCTCCTCGGATGTAAGGGCGGTCAATGCCTGGCTGAGTGCCTCGGCACTGCCCTGCACATCGGCCTTCAGCACGATATTGACAGACGGTGTCTCGCCGCTTGCCGCCTTGCTGAAGATATCCTCGAGTCGCGCCTGCTGCTGCTTCGAGAGCCGCGCATCACGGGAGCGTTCCTGCCGCAGCTGGGCCAGCTCGCGCGCCTTGCGCTCGTCCGCGACCACGATCACCTCGTCCCCGGCACTCGGCACGGCCGACAACCCCAGCACCAGTGCAGGCATGGACGGGCCGGCCTCATCAATCTGTTTACCGGTCTCGTCAAACATGGCACGGACACGGCCATATTCGGTACCGGTCAGGATCAGGTCGCCCTTGCGCAATACACCGTTCTGCACCAGTAGCGTAGCCACGGCACCGCGTCCCTTGTCGAGACTCGACTCGACCACGATGCCGGTAGCCGGACAATCGCGCACCGCCTTCAGTTCGAGGATTTCGGCCTGCAGCAACACGGCATCCAGCAGGTCATCAATGCCCTCACCCGTCTTGGCAGACACCGGTAAGAACATGGTGTCGCCGCCCCAGTCCTCGGGCACAACCTGCAATGCAGACATTTCGTTCTTCACACGTTCCGGATCGGCTTCCGGCTTGTCGATCTTGTTGACGGCCACGATCAGCGGCACCCCGGCCGCCCTGGCGTGCTTGACGGCCTCCTGCGTCTGCGGCTTGACGCCGTCGTCGGCGGCAACCACCAGGATGACAATATCGGTAACACTGGCACCGCGTGCGCGCATCGCCGTAAAGGCCGCGTGCCCCGGCGTGTCCAGGAAACTGATCATCCCCTTGTCGGTCTCGACATGGTAGGCACCAATATGCTGCGTGATGCCCCCGGCCTCGCCCTCGGCCACCTTGGCGGTCCGGATATAATCCAGCAACGACGTCTTGCCATGGTCGACATGACCCATGATCGTGACCACTGCTGGTCGGGGTACCTGTTCGCCGGCGGTCTCCTGGACCTGCTGCTTGAGTTCCTGTTCAAGGACATCGTCCGTAACGGGCCTGGCGATATGCCCCAGCTCCTCGACCACGAGCGTGGCCGTATCCTGGTCCAGCACCTGGTTGATGGTGGCCATGACACCCATCTGCATCAGCGTCTTGATGACCTCTGCCGATTTGATCGACATCTTGCGCGCCAGCTCGGCGACGGCAATATTTTCCGGGATGCCAACCTCATGAACGACGGTCGCTGTCGGCCGCTCGAAACCGTGCTCGCCGGTGGACTCGATGGTGACGCGGCGTGACGACCTGGTCTTCTTCTTGCGACGTCCAGCCTTGCCGGCCGCGACATGCAGTTCCTTGCGCCCGTACTTGGTACCCTTGTCCTCGTGACGGCCCTTGCGATCGCCCTCGGGACCCTTGCGCTGCCGCGCCTCTTCCGCCTCGGCCTTGGTACGTGCCTCGGCCGCTGCCTGGGTTTGCTGGCGTGCCGTCTCGGCCGCCTCGGCCGCCTGTTTGCGTGCCTCGCGTTCGGCCTGCTGCCGCGCTTCCTCGGCGGCCTGTTCATCTTCCTGCTTCTTGCGCGCCGCCTCCTGCCTGGCACGTACCTCGGCATCCTGCGCATCGAGCTCGGCCTGGCGGCGTGCCCGCTCCTCTGCCTCCTGGTCGAGAAGCTCCTGCTCTTCGGCAACCAGGTCCGCACGTTTCACGTACGTGCGCTTCTTGCGCACCTCGACGGTGACGGTACGTGCCTCCGGCCGCGTGCTGCGTATCGCACCGCGCGCCGCCGGCCCGCGACCGGCAGGCACCTTCGCGCGTAACTCGGTCTGGCTCTTGCGCTTCAGCGAAATCTTGCTGGGACCGCCCGACGAGAGCGGACTCCGCTTGCCGTGACTGGCGCGCAGGAAATCCAGCAGCTTGGTCTTCTCGGTATCGGAGATGGTTGCGTTCTCGTCATTGATATCCAGACCCGCCTCACCCAGCTGCACCAGCAGCCGGTCCGGCGGAACTCCGACTACCTCGGCAAATTGTTTAACTGTGACCTCTGACATTGCCAACCTCGCTCCTTACGCTTCGGTACTGCTCTCTTCAGCGAACCACGGTGCCCGTGCCGCCATGATCAGGGCACCGGCACGCTTCTCGTCCATCCCCTCGATATCCATCAGCTCGTCGACCGCCTGCTCGGCGAGGTCCTCCATGGTAACAACGCCACGGCCGGCCAGTTCGAAGGCGAGTTCCGAGTCCATGCCATCCATCGTCAGCAGGTCCTCTGCCGGCTTGGCATCGCCGAGTTTTTCCTCTTTCATGATGGCCTGCGTCAGCAGCACGTCGCGCGCGCGGCGGCGCAATTCCTCGACCATGTCTTCCTCGAACTCCTCGATGGCGAGCAGCTCGCTGTTCGGCACATAGACGATTTCCTCGATGGAGGAGAACCCTTCCTGCACCAGGATGACGGCGATTTCATCGTCCACATCCAGATGTTCGGTAAACAGTTTCTGCAGATCAGCCGACTCCGCCTCGCTCTTTTCCTCGGCCTGCGCCTCGTCCATGACATTCAGCACCCAGCCGGTCAGCTGGCTGGCCAGGCGCACATTCTGCCCGGCCCGGCCGATGGCCTGTGACAGCTGGTCCTCGGCCACGGCGATATCCATGGTATGGGTTTCCTCGTCGACCACGATGGAGGCGACCTCGGCCGGCGACATGGCATTGATCACGAACTGTGCCGGGTTGTCGTCCCACAGAATGATGTCGACGCGCTCGCCGGATAACTCGGTGGACACGGTCTGCACGCGTGATCCACGCATACCGACACAGGCACCGACCGGGTCGATACGCGGGTCATTGCTTCTCACGGCGATCTTCGCCCGCAGTCCGGGGTCACGCGCGGCCTTGAGGATGTCGATCAGGCCCTGGCCGACCTCGGGCACCTCGAGCTTGAACAGCTCAAGCAGGAATTCGGGGGCGACGCGACTGACGAACAGCTGTGGTCCCCGCTGTTCAGCGCTGACCTCGCGCAGGTAACCGCGCAGGCGGTCACCCGGCCTGACGGCCTCCCGCGGGATCATCTCTTCGCGCAGGACAATGGCCTCCGCATTGCTGCCCAGGTCAAGGTAGACATTGCCGCGCTCCACGCGCTTGACGATGCCGGTGACGAGTTCCCCGACACGGTCCTGATAGGCTTCGACCACCATGGCACGCTCGGCCTCGCGCACCTTTTGCACGATCACCTGCTTGGCGGTCTGCGCACCGATGCGGCCGAACTCCACGTTGTCCATCGGTTCCTCGATCCAGGAACCGTGTTCCAGCTCCGGGTCGATTTCCCTGGCAGCCGCGAGGGTGAACTGGCGCCCGGGCGCATCGAAGACGAGTACCTCCTCGTCCTCTGCGGCATTTTCGGCCAGCGATTCGTCGATGACCTGCCAGCGACGGAAGGTCTCGTATTCGCCGGTGTCGCGGTCAATGGCAACGCGCGCTTCGATATCGCCGGGCGCACGCTTGCGCGTCGCTGTCGCGAGTGCACTTTCAATGGCCTCGAAAATTATCTCCTTGTCGATACCCTTTTCGTTGGATACCGCATCAACGACCATCAGGATCTCTTTACTGTCCATCTCCGCAATCTCCTGGAACCTGTATCAACCTCAGTATTCCGGCACCAAACGCGCCTGCTCAATCTGTTCGTAGGGCAGACTGATGTCTTCACCATCCTGCTCGATTACCACCATGCCTTCCTGTATACCCGCCAGCCGGCCCTTGAACCGGCGCTGTCCATCGACCGGAAAGGCCATCCGCAGCTTGACCTCATGCCCGGCAAAGCGGTCGAAATCATCCGCCCTGAACAGCAAGCGATCCAGCCCGGGCGACGACACTTCCAGCGTGTAATGCCCCGGGATCGGGTCCTCCACGTCGAGCACACCACTCACCTGGTAGCTGACCTTCTGGCAATCATCAGCCGTGATACCCCGCTCGCTATCTATATACACGCGTAACAGGCCACCTCCCTTGACGCCGCCCTGGTACTCGATCCCGACCAGTTCGTATCCCATGGACCGGATCCCGGGTTCCAGCAACTTGCCCAGCTGTAATGGGTCCTGCCTCACGCAATTCTCCGGACCTGCTTCCGGAAACAAAAAATGGGCCAAAGGCCCATTCCATGAACACCGGAATTGTTGTTATCTGGAGTATAGCAAATAGCCATACTCCGGCCAAAATACATGCCGTAACATGCTCCCGGCCTGCACAAATTGGTAGCGGGGGTAGGATTTGAACCTACGACCTTCGGGTTATGAGCCCGACGAGCTGCCAGACTGCTCCACCCCGCATCAACGGCCGGGAAGTGT
>JBATGJ010000072.1:0-3930 GCA_049665685.1 Gammaproteobacteria bacterium | reverse complement strand
GCCACGGAATCCACGGCAGGACACGGAAAAGACATAATAAATATTATGGTTGGTTCCGTGTCCTGCCGTGGATTCCGTGGCTATTTAACAGCACCAACCAAACCGGTAAGCTAGGCAGATGTGCCGTCATGCCGCTTACCTGGGTCCTGCCATTTCCCTGCAGCATTTCCTGCTCGATCCGCCACACAGCCTGTATAAACAGTCCTGGAATGCACAGGAACTCGTCTATGCCCGCCTCAATGCAGACGGTTACGGCTTCGGCTGGTTCAACGCCCGGGGCGAACCCGCCACCTATACCAGCGCCATGCCCATCTGGTCGGACAGCAACCTGCCCTCACTCGCCGGTTCGATGGAGTATCCCCTGTGGGTGGGTGAAATACGCAGTGCCACCATCGGGAGCCCGGTACACCCGTTCAACACCCAGCCATTTCGCGACGAGCGCTGGCTGTTCGTCCACAACGGTTATATCCGCAATTTCCATGAACAGGTCAGGCCGTCCATCACGAGCTGGCTTTCACCGCAGGTCGCGGCCGATATCCGCGGCAATACCGATTCCGAGTACCTGTTTGCCCTGCTGCGCCAGATCCTGCTGGAACACCCGGACGCATCCGTTCCGGAGGCCATGCAAACCCTCTTTACCCTCGTCGGCGAGCTGGCCGGGGGTGAGGAGTCGCTGCTGAACCTGATCCTGACGGACGGGACAACGCTGTACGCCAGTCGCCATGGCATCAACCACGCAGCCCCCTCGCTGTATTTCACGGACAACGATCCGATGTTTCCCGGCGGACAGGTCGTCGCCTCCGAGGCCTTCGATCCCGATGCCGGCTGGCAGCGCGTACCGGAACAGCATCTCGTCATACTGCAGTCGGACGTATCCCCGGTTCTGCAGGCGCTGTGAGCTACCCGGAGCTTGTCAGTGAGCTGCGGCAGGCACGGGAGCTGGTGAGCGCACTGGTCGACGGGCTGGACGATCGCACCAGTCGCACGCAGTTCCACCCTGACCTCAGCCCGATCGGCTGGCATCTCGGGCACTGCACCTTCGTCGAGAGCGACTGGTTGCAGGCAACCATCGGCGGCGACAACCGCTATACACACCCGGTGCAGGCACTCTATACACCTTCTGCCACGCCCAAAGCCGAACGCGGCGGGAAGCTGCCCGCGCTGGATGCCCTGCTGGCGTGGACGAGCGCCCTGCAGGCAATCAATGATGACCTGCTGGAGGCCGCTGCACCCCGCCTGCGCGAGCACGCCCTGATGCAGGATAATTACCTGCTGCATTTTCTCATCCAGCACTACAGTCAGCATTACGAGTCGCTGCTCATGATCCTGACGCAGCGTGCCTGTCAGGCAGACGACGGTACCTTCCAGGTCGACGTCCCGCTGGCAGCCGACATGCCGCAACCCGCGGCGGTCGCCGTGCAGCCCGGCCATTACCGGGTCGGCGGTACAGCCCCGCTTGCCTATGATAACGAGCTGCCACCCCAGCAGGTGACACTGGGTCCGTTCCGTATCGCCACCCGGCCGGTCTCGAACAGTGCATACCTGGCGTTCATCGAGGACGGTGGCTACCGGCGCGCCGAGCTGTGGAGCAGTTTCGGCTGGAATTGGCGGGAACTGCATGACCATGAACACCCGGACCACTGGCGCAGGGATCTCGCCGGCAACTGGTACGGTATTGCCGCGCGCGGCGCCTATGCACTGGCCGGTGATGTCCCGGTGTCGGGCCTGTCATTCTTTGAAGCCGAGGCCTGTGCCCGCTGGGCCGGCGGGCGCCTGCCGCACGAACACCAGTGGGAGGTGGCCTGTCGCCTGCAGCTGCTCGAGGACACGGGGCGCACCTGGGAATGGTGCGGCAACAGCTTTTATCCGTATGCCGGCTACCGGGCATTTCCGTACGATGAATACTCGCAACCGTGGTTTGATGACAGCCACTACAGCCTGCGCGGCGGCAGTCTGCACACGCGGCCGGCGATCAGGCGTGCGAGTTTCAGGAACTTCTACCAGCCGGACAAGCGCCACATCTTCGCCGGCCTGCGCCCGGTCTACGACACGGCCGCATGAAGACACCCCGGGACAAGGCGCCGCTGTTCGGCAAATACATGATCATTGCCGCCTGGGTGCTGCTACTCGCGCTGCTGACACTGTTCTTCAATGATCAACTGGAACAGCAACGCAATCCGAACCGGCAGTTGAGAACAGTCACGGATGGGACGCTGCCCGAGGTGCAGCTGCAGCGCAACCGCTTCGGCCACTACGTCGCAAGTGGTGAAATCAACGGCCAGCCGGTGGAATTCATGCTCGACACCGGTGCCACGGACGTATCCATACCGGCCAAAGTCGCCGACCGGCTCGGCCTGGAGCGTGGCCAGCGCGCCGTCTACCAGACCGCCAACGGCCCCATCACAGCCTGGCGGACCACCATCGCGGAGATCCGGCTCGGACCGATCCGGGTCGGGCCGGTGCCCGCCAGCATCAACCCGAACGACGCCAGCGAGGCGATACTGCTCGGCATGACTTTCCTGCGCGAACTGGACTTCAGTCAGCAGGGCAATACACTGACACTCAGCTATCCCCGACCGGGAGGGAATTGATGGAACTTGTGCAACTGTTGACCGAACGGAGCGGCGCACTGGCCGAGCTGCTCTGGGGCAACCCGCTGACCCTGATCATCCTGCTCGGTACCGGTCTGTATCTCACCCTGCGCATGGGACTGGTGCAAGTGCGTGGTTTCAGTCATGCAATCAGCCTGGTTTCCGGCAAATACAGCTGTGTTACCGATGCCGGCGAGGTATCCCACTTCCAGGCCCTGTCGACCGCGCTGTCGGCAACCATCGGCACCGGCAATATCGCCGGCGTCGCCACGGCGATCACGCTGGGCGGACCCGGGGCGCTGTTCTGGATGTGGGTGACGGCGGTATTTGGCATGGCCACCAAGTTTGTCGAGTGCACGCTGGCGTTGCAGTTCCGCCGCATTGCGCCCGATGGCAGCGTGGCCGGCGGACCAATGTACACCCTGCTGGATGGCCTGAAGATGCCGCGCCTGGCCGCGCTGTTTGCCGGCTTTGCACTCATTGCCTCGTTCGGTATCGGCAATATGGTACAGGCGAACTCGGTCATGGACGGCCTGCGTTACATCGCGCCCGAACTCGACGACTACCGCTGGTTCATCGGCTGCGGCCTCGCCGCGCTGGTCGGGCTGGTGATCCTGGGCGGCGTGAAGCGCATCGCACGCGTTGCCAGCACCATCGTACCGTTCATGGCCATGGCCTATCTGATCGCCGCGCTGCTGGTTCTCGCCAACCATGCCGCGGCCGTACCGGATGCCTTTGCAACCATCTTCAACATGGCGCTCAACCCGTGGTCGGTCGGTGGCGCCGTGGTGGGTGAAGCCATTCGCTGGGGCGTGGCGCGGGGGCTGTTCTCCAACGAGGCCGGTCTCGGTTCGTCGCCGATGGCACATGCCGCCGCACGCACCGAGCAGCCGGTGCGCGAGGGTCTGGTGGCCATGCTGGAGCCTTTTATCGACACCCTGGTGATTTGCACCCTCACCGGTCTGGTCCTGGTCGTGACCGGTGCCTGGCAGGAGAGCAGTGCGTCACTGACCGGCGCTGCGCTGACGGCCCATGCCTTTGGCGGCACCCTGGGCCAGGGCGGGGCCTGGGTCGTTGGCGGCGGCCTGACGCTGTTTGCCTACTCGACCATCATCGCCTGGTCCTACTATGGAGATCGCTCGGCCTACTTCCTGTTCGGCGAGCGTGCCGTGCTGCCCTACCGTGTCATCTATACCCTGCTGGTCGTCATCGGTGCCGCCGTCCCCCTGCAACTGGTGTGGAATATCGCCGACGTTACCAATATCCTGATGGCACTACCCAACCTCATCGGACTGGTCCTGTTGGCCGGCCTGGTGAAAAAACTGCAAGACGATTATTT
>JBATGJ010000071.1:0-5548 GCA_049665685.1 Gammaproteobacteria bacterium | reverse complement strand
GTTATGCCCTATGGCGCGAGTGAAGCTCACCAGACTTCTGAAATGGATCGGCGGCGTCTTTGCCGCGATTGTCCTGCTTGTCGCGGTCACAGCATGGTATTTCCTGCCGCTTGGGCCGTTGTTCGACGACGGGCCTTTCAACGGTACGCCGACTGCCGCGATCAACGGGCGGCAGCCCGATCAATCAACGCCGATTTGGGGCGGAAGGACGCTGGAGGTCTTTGACTCGACTTCGGAAGGCGTTTCCGCGACCGTGCAACTCCGTCGCGCCGACGGCTCGGTTCAATGGGCGATCATCGCTGATGGACACAGGCCTGGCGACGTGCGTTCGGTTCGATTTACAGACGCCGATAGCGGCCTCGCTCGTTCGGGAACCGTGTACGGAAGTGTTAAGTGGACCTACGGACACGAAGCGTGCTACTGGTACATCACGGGCGGCGGCAAGCTCCGTGACTACTACTATTCGTGGTGACGGGGCATAACCAGGTGATCAACCCGAGCGGGAATGGCGGTTGGGTCCAGAAATCAAAGCAAGGACACTCGGCGCCATTCCCGCCGGGTTATCGCAACCGTTAAGTGAAAAAAATGAGGAAATTTATTTGTAGCATATTTTTGCTGATACCATTTATCTCTGCTGCCGGGGAATGCAGAATCAGTGGAAAAGCGATTCTTTGGGCATATGACTCTTGTTTTTGGGAGTACGAGACAGACGATTCGATTCATCCAGGTGTGATTGAATGCGTCAATGAAGGGGAAAAATTGATAAAGAAGGTTGGCGCATGTAAGGCTAAGCATAAATTTAAGTCGCGCATCTGCGCTATGGCAAAGGAGTGGAAAATAGAAGGCATTGACCCAAAAACATGCATGTCATCTGACAAGCCTCTCGGCTCGGCAGTTAAAGATGGCGGAATTTGAAAACGCTTAACAAATCGCTGGAAAACGTCGCGCTGGAACAGCGCGTGTCTCAGATTAAAAGTTCTGAATGACCGGTTCTGGCCGATCTAGGAAGTACAGTTACCCCGCATCAGCGGGGTTTCTTGTTTCAGGGAATGTCGTGTTCTGGCCGTTATCGGACCTACAGACTGATTCTATATAGAATTGCTCTAAAGGGTGGGAAACGACCCAACCCGGACGTAGAGAATTTTTCTCTGTAGGTCAGGAACATACTGTAATAAGACATTTAGAAGCCGGATGCGGATCGGCAGCCACCGACCCATATACGACCTTTCAACTAATGAGATAGATCAACCCCACTGTCACTAATGCTACCGTCAGACTTTGCAGACCGCTCCATAGCCAAAAGGTACCGCCGACGCGACCGAGGAAGATGCCGAGGAGGAAGACGACCACTAGCGCCACAGCCATCGCTGCTGGTAGAGGTCCGAGCACCAGCTCCATACCACTACGCGCGAGCCAAAGTGGTACGATGATGACCAGGGCAACAAGCAGTGGGGCAACACCGTTGACCAAGGCAACCAGCCAGGGGATCCATGTCGTTGCCCGAGCGTGGTGGCTCTCATTGAGCGAGGCCGCCATTGCCTTTTCGAGTCGCGCCAAGGTACGGCGTCGCTCCGCAGCCTCACTGATGTAAGCGCTGGATATCCCGCTCATGCCGAGGGCCAGTGCCGCAGCGAGGCACGTTGTGATCACCACCGCAAGGTCGACCCGGTCGCTGACGTAGAAGCCCATAATTAATCCGAGCATTGTCAATGCGCCATCGAAACCGTTGACAACGAAGTAGCGGCGCATGATTTCCTCGGAGTGGGAAATCTTCAACAGGATTTTGATCTTTTTCAACACCATCGCTGACGCCGCCCCCCCCTGTGTGCCATAGGAGTATCACTAACCGACGACCGATACCTCGTCGATGCTGTGAAGTGAAGCTCCGTTTTCACTGATCGCAACACTGATGCCCTCAAAATCAAGTCTGTTACCCTCGATTATCACCTGCAGTGTTTCGGTATCCTCATCGACCTCCAACACACGGATATCGACCTGGTAGCCTTCCCCTAACGCAGCAATAGCACGGGCAAATTCGAGGGTATTGGGCTGGTGTGGTTTGAGTACATCGAGAACGAGGCGTTGGACACTGGCCATTGAGGCTCCTTAACCTTTGAGCGTGAAAAACAAGGCTCTAGTGTCTCCCAGCAAATAGCAGCTGGCAAGTCATCTGGACTTCCCACACGGCTAATCTACGCTAACGTCAAAAACTGAAATTTGGTGAATGACGTATATTGGCCGTTCTCGGTACCACAGAGTGCCTGAGGGGAACGGCAAGTTCTGCTGCTACTGAGACACTCACTAGGACATTGGGAATGTCGTGTTCTGGCCGGAATCGGTCGTATTACTAACATATAGAGTCAGTTTCTGGTTATGCGCTGCAGGGCAAGACGGGTAAACGGCGGACCGATGAGTTCGAAAAAGACCGTTGTGCTGATCACGACCGAAAGTACCACCTGACGATATTCTGGCAGCAGATTGATCGCAACCAGTGCCATGCCCATTGCTGCCCCCGCCTGTGGCAGCATGGCGATACCGATCCAGCAAGATGTCGTGTCGCCTGCCCGACTGCATCGGCCCCCGATTCCTGCCCCCACTATCTTGCCAATAATGCGACAACCGATGTAAACGATACCAATCAGGCCAATTTCCGCGAGACTACTAAATTCCAGTGAAGCACCCGCAAGGACAAAGAAGATGACCATGAACGGCCACTCGATATCCTCTATGGCATGAAAAGGATACTCGTGATGCTTGGCTAGATTTGCAATTACCGCTCCCATCACCATAGATGCAATCAGAAACGAGATGTCCAGCCATAGGGCAATTCCGCCACAAATGAATACCAGCCCCAGCGCCTCGACCAGCATGGGTTGACCCGGCCGTATACGACCAGTCAAGAAGGCCGCTGGCAATCCAATGAGTATCCCCAGCAGTGTGGCGCCGCCAATATCCTGTATGGCCACCAGCAGGGGGGCAGAGTGGCCATCAAGGCCGACCAGTGCCGCTACCAGTGCCAGTCCCAGGCTAAATAGAATGAGGCCCCAAGCATCATCCAGCGCCACGACAGCCAGGAGAAGGTCTGCAAAGTATCCTTTATAACCCGACTCCATGACGATATCGACGGTGGCGGCGGGGGCGGTTGCCGAGGCGATACAACCTAGCAGGATTGCAATTTCCAGAGGCACGCCGACCAGGACTAGTCCCAGAAACACTAACAGTGCCGTGCCAAGAACTGCACTGATCGATATCGAAATAATTTCCTTGCCGGAGCGCCGCAGATTCTCCCTGTTTAGTCTGCTACCAAGCAGAAAACCAACCATCAGCAGGGCCATGTTGGCTATTAGTTCAAAGCGATCAGTTATGACTGCCGGGATCAGGTCCAGCATTGCGGGACCGATCAGCATGCCAAACAACAACATCAGGGTTACTCGGGGCAGGAAGGTGCGTTGTCCCAATATATCGGTTGCCAGACCGAGCAGCAGTATGCCTCCCAGTGTTAACAGGATTTGTGCGTTTGACTCCATTATGCTGATTGTATAGTTATGGAGGTCTGAGAGACCATTCTCGCACAGACACCTCTGGTACGAGAAAGGCCTTGTATGGACCACTCATCTCAAGACCTGCTCGTTAGACCAGAATGTCTGTTGTTGGCCGTTCTCGGAAATACAGGATACCCACAAGTGGGGTTTTCTATATCCAGTGAAGGTCCGGTTCTGGCTGAAGCAGACCTTCAGTTATTGAGATTTTCTTCTATGTATCCGTTCTTTACCAGGATCTCTCGAGAGTAACCTGTTAATTCCCGACCAATATTCATAGCAAAGTCCATTTCTTCGTTGTCAGACGCCGGCAAAGCGCATGACCAGGTTAACCACGCCCCAAATCGTCAGGATGAACACGGCCGTTACAACCAGGCCGACGATAATATACTGGGAGGGCTTGCCATACCGGAAGTCCTCTGCATGCTTCTTGCTGCTCTGTACACCGAACATGCTGGCCAGCACACTGCCAAACACCCCGATTAACGATGGCGCCCTGCCATCCTGACTGTCTTCCTGGTCCATAAGATTCCCTTTCAATCCTGATGGATGGAGTGTACAGGTCGCGGTCAGCGGCCAACAACTGGACACAGGTCCAGTCACCCCCCTGCGCGTGGCCTCGCCTCCCGATATAAGCCTTTATGTTCAGAGCTTTTGGCCGATAACATGAATGCTAACCAGTAAATTTAGTATTTGGCCTTTAATTACAGTTGGTTAAGGGGCCATCGGGTTACCTGGTCCGGCATGTTTGACCAGCCGGAATTGCATGGAGCGTCAGGAATTCGAAGGGTTCGGGGACCTGAATTGAGAATAACATGAGCACTATTGTCATCATCGACGACCAGCTCACGAGCAGGCAGGTCCTGAAACAGCTTGCCGCGAGTATCGAGGGCGAAATTTCTGCCGTGGACTTTGCCAACCCGGTCGAAGCGCTCGAATGGTGTCGCGAGAATGCGCCGGACCTGATCCTGGTCGACTACAAGATGCCCGAGATGAACGGCGTTGAGTTCATCAAACATTTCCGTGATGGCGCGGTATCTACCCACATACCAGTGATCATGGTGACCTCGATCGAGGACAAAAACGTCCGCTACGAGGCGCTCGAGGCCGGGGCTACAGATTTTCTGACCAAACCGGTTGACCACCATGAATGCAGGGCGCGCTGCAGCAACATGCTCACACAGTACAACCAGTACAAGATCATCAGTGATCGCTCGCACTGGCTGGAACGCAGGGTAGCTGAAGCAACCAGCGAGATTCGTCTGCGTGAACGCGAAACACTATTGCGGCTTGCCAGGGCGGGTGAGTACCGGGATGAAGATACCGGCAACCATGTCATCAGGATGGCGAAATATTCACGCCTGATCGCCGAAGAGCTCGGCTTCAGCAAAGATGATGCAGAAGTTATAGAAATGGCCGCGCCGATGCATGACATCGGGAAAATAGGCATCCGCGATGAAATACTTCTGAAGCCGGGCAAGCTTACCCCGGAAGAATTCGAGATTATGAAAACACATACGCTGATCGGGCATGAAATATTGAAAGACAGCCCGTCAAAGTTCCTGCAAATGGGTAGCGTTATCGCCCTGAGCCATCATGAGAAATACGACGGCACTGGCTACCCGCACGGAATAAAAGGCCAGGAGATCCCGATCGAGGCCCGCATTGTTGCAGTGGCCGATGTATACGATGCGCTGGTCTCAGAGCGCCCGTATAAACATGCCTGGAGCATTGAAACCGCTCTTGAGTATATGGAAAGACAGAAAGGCAAGCATTTCGATCCCAATGTACTCGATGCTTTTAGGTCACAATTTGATGCTGTGTCAAAGATACATGGGATGCTACCTGACGCAATTGGTAGTTAGCCGCGGTATCAAGCACTTATTAAAGTGTTTATTTTATTCGAAAAATCTATAAAGCTATTTGAGTTCCCAGACGCTCGTGATTCTGGTGAATTTCAGCAGGCGGCTATACGTATCGTTATATTGTCTGCAATAACAGTTTATCTA
>JBATGJ010000070.1:0-7929 GCA_049665685.1 Gammaproteobacteria bacterium | reverse complement strand
GTTATGCGCACTGACCGCCATGCCGATGGTTACCAGGAACAGGCCGACAATGTCCCAGGCGCCATGTTGCAGTTCCGCCTGCTCCTCGATGGCATCGGGTGTCCCCTTGCTGATCACCAGGCTCATGATAACGGCCGGTACCAGCCAGTTGACCAGCGACGGGATGAACAGGACAAAAAATCCCTGGAAATCGATAATCCCCTTCTGCCAGACCATCAGGGTGGTGATGTCACCGAAGGGCGAGAAAGCGCCGCCGGCGTTGGCTGCCACCACAATATTGATGCATGCCATGCCCACAAATTTCGTGTTAACACCACCCACGGCGATGGCTACCGTGGCCAGCAACAGCGCGGTGGTCAGGTTGTCGGCGACGGGTGACATGATGAACGCCAGGCCGCCGGTGATCCAGAAGATGGTGCGCAGCGAGAAACCGCTGGTCACCAGCTTCACGCGCAACACATCAAACACACCGCGCTCATCCATCGCATTGATATAGGTCATGGCGGCCAGCAGGAACAGGAACAGTTCGGCAAACTCGAGCAGGTTGTGGCGCACTGCACTCTCCGCAGTATGGGTGTCGCCGTGCTGTGCATAGACCACGGCGACCAGTGCCCAGATAATGCCGGCCGCGACCATGACCGGCTTGGATTTACGCAGGTGCAGGGTTTCCTCCGCGATGACCAGGCTGTAGGTCACAAAGAACACGGCAAGTGCGGCAAACCCGGCCCAGTGGCGGGTGAAGTCCATGACCTCGCCGCCCCCGGCAGCGAGGGCTGTGAGCGGGCAGGTGATGCCCAGCAGTATGATCATGAAGCGTGTCATGTTCGTCATGATGCCTGTCTCCTTTCTCCGGGTGCACGCTGGAGTGGTGATTGCCGGTCGCGTGTCGTGTCATTGGCAAGTGATCATCATGCTGGCCACAGCATGGACTGCCAGGGCAGGTGACCACCAAGCGGCAGACTCTACGGCAGGGTAATGGCGGATTGCTACTCGGCAGAAAACCGGGAAAGCCGCCTGGTTCAGGCAGCGGTTAGATCACAAGATACTGCCCTGGCCGTGGCAGGGTGCGCGTCTTCACAGAGGTTAATGAACCCGGGAATCGCAATCGAGGCAGGCAGGCCGAGTATCGCGATAACAAAGACGACCTCGATCAGCGTGAAGCCGCCGTGCTTTACAGTGTGTCCCGTCATCGTCCAGATTCGTTTGTCGTCATTCCCGGTTAACGACCATGAGTTATTTTTTTGCCTTGAGTCTGGCAGAACATCTCATGGGGTCTTTGTTTGACGGCATATGTTTCGGTAATTGACAGATATTTATACATTTTACGAATAACAGGCCCGCTGGGTGGTGGCTGCGGCGGTCTTGCCCGGTGAAGTCATATACTTCTACCAAAGCTGTTCAAAATATGTACATATGCTATAGTTTGATCCCGCTTTATCTGATGCGAGAAACGCCATGAACAGCCAGTCTCTTGCAGTACCCGAGCCTGCAGCGGGCGACATCCCGGTGGTGTTCTACGATGGGGGTTGCCCGCTCTGCCGCCGCGAAATTGCCCACTATCGGCGTGTCGACCAGGCAAATCGCTTGTGCTGGGTGGACGCGGCAGGTGATGCCGATACACTTGCCCGCCACGGTCTTACCCTGGAGCGAGCCATGGAAGAGTTGCATGTCCTGGACGGGGCGGGGCGCTGGCATCGCGGCATTGACGCCTTTGTGCTCATCTGGAAAAACCTGCCAGCTTACTCGTGGCTGGCGCGCATCATCTCCGTATTGCATCTTCGCCGTCCCCTGGCCTGGGCCTACCGGCACTTCGCCCGCTGGCGCTACCGGCGGCGCTGTGGGAAGGATGGCTGCATGACGGGACAATCGATACGAGGGCGCTGATGCGTGTTTACACACTGTGGCGTGAACAATGGGTGGCCGAACCGCTGGAACGGGTATTCCCGTTTTTCGCCCAACCCGAGAACCTTGCACTGATCACACCGCCAGGGCTGGGTTTCCGGCTGCTAACACCGCGTCCGGTGATCATGGAGAAGGGACGCCTCATTGACTACACCATCCGTGTGCTTGGGGTGCCCGTGCGCTGGCGCACACTGATTACCCGCTTTGATCCACCGCGCTGTTTTGTGGATGAACAGCTCTCCGGGCCGTATTCATTCTGGCACCATACCCACCGGTTCGAGCAGCGCAATGGTGGCACTTACCTGGTCGACGAGGTGCACTATGCGCTGCCCATGATGCTGACCGGCCCGCTCGGGGACCTGCTTCACTCGTTGTATGTGCGCCCGTCACTGGTACGTATCTTTGACTATCGGCAGCAGGTCTTCGCCAGCCTGTTTGGCGACAGCAATGATTCCGGTTCGCCAGCCTCTGCCCTGATACCGTCGACAGAAGAGCGCGCGACATGAAAGTTACCGTTTTCGGTGGCACCGGCTTCGTGGGCAGCTATCTGGTGGATGAATTGCTGCAGCAGGGGCACCATCCCGTCCTGCTGGCTCGCCCCGGCAGCAACCACCGGGTGGACCCGTCCGCGCAATGCACACTGGTTGAAGGTGATATCGCTGACGCCAGCGCGATACGCAACGCGGTGTCTGGCGCCGATGCCGTGATCTATAACATCGGTATCCTGCGTGAGTTTCCAGGGAAGGGCGTGACCTTTGAGGCCCTGCATTTTGAGGGTGCCAGGCGTGCCATGGACGTCGCCATGGATAACGGCGTGCAGCGCTTCCTGCTGATGAGTGCCAACGGCGTCAAGCCGGATGGCACTGCCTACCAGCGCACCAAATACATGGCCGAGGAATATCTCGGGAACAGCGCGCTTGAATGGACCATCTTTCGTCCTTCGGTGCTGTTCGGCGACCCGCGTGGCCGCATGGAGTTTGCCACCCAGCTGTATCGTGACATCGTAAACACGCCACTACCTGCGCCGCTGTTTTTTCAGGGTCTGTTGCCGACAGAGGCCGGTATGTTTCGCATGTCTCCCATCCATGTGACGGATGTCGCCTCGATCTTTGTCAAGTCGCTGGATATGCAGCATACGGTGGGTCGCATCTTCAAGCTCGGTGGTCCGGATGACGTTGCCTGGAAGGATATTCTGCAAACCATTGCCCGCGCAGCCGGCACCACCAAATGGGCATTGCCCGCCCCCGTGCTGCTGCTCGAGGGTATTGCCTCGGTGCTGGACCAGTTTGAATTTTTTCCCGTCACCCGCGACCAGCTGACCATGCTGATGGAGGGTAATACCTGCGACGGGCAGGAGGCATATGCCACCTTCGGTGTGCAGCCGACCCCCTTCAACGCGGACAATCTGTCATACCTGACTGCGGCTTAGCTCCACGAACTGAATGTGCCACGAGGTCCATTGGGTGTGCGTATGGATTCAGACCAGGGCGCTGGTCAGGCGAGAATCGTGAGCCCGTTATCCCGGGCTACGTGCACGTAGCAGGCGAGATCTGTCAGACGGGTGTGATACCCAGGACGATATCCCAGTTCGCCACCAGTTCGGCACCCACCGTGGCGGATGGCCTGAACTTGGCCGTCACCAGGTGACGCTGTGCCTCGGGCACGCGCTGGTACAGGAAGTCGTCTGCATTGCGTGGTTCGTCGGCGACATACAGCTGGGTGATGAAGGGCTCGTCGTTCGCCGGAAATACGGCGACATGAATATGCGGTGTGCGCCCGGGATAGGGTTGCGGGCGAATGGTCCGAAACCGGTACTGACCCTCACTGTCTGACAGTGTGTGCCCGAAGCCCTGAAAGTGTGGATCGATGGTGCTGCGCCCCGGATCGCGGGGGTGCCGGTAGCGGCCATTGGCATCACATTGCCAGATCTCGATGCGCAGTCCGGCAAGTGGCTGACCGTTGCGATCCAGCAGGCGACCGCCGAGATCGGAGATCTGTCCCGACGCGCGCTGCGATTCGCCCCTGATCTGTGTCAGATCATTATCGTCATCCAGTGGCGGCTTGAGGGGATAGAAGGGGCCGGCCGACTGGCGGGGCGTGGCAGCCAGTATACCGGCCTGCAGTGGCAGGGACTGGCTTGCCAGTAATGCGGCTGCGCCCTGGAGAAAATGTCTGCGCGTGACTTTTGACATGCTGCGGCTCCCGTGTCGATACCAAAATAAAGGCCTGACGCAGGCGGAAGATGTTTAGATTGCCTGGCTGTGAATAAACAACATAGCAGACAAGGCGGTCACAGGGTAGGGGGTTACGGGAATTCAACTCGGGCGACTGTGCAACAAGCTATGCACTGACAGTCCGTGTATTGAAGGCAACAGTGCAGGTGTTGAACTATTACGGTTAATATGAATTCGTGTCCCAGGCACGCCTAAACAGTTCTGGGATGATTTACGTCACAGGGGAGAAGCCGGTCAGACCGGGTGTGGATTCATTAGTACAATGGTCGGCAACATGGACATGTCAAAATAGCCCGGTTGCGCTTTATAATCCAGCGTATGATAAAGACCGTTTTTGGTATAAAAAAGTTGGCGTGAGAATAAATAGAAGATGGAACAACATGATCCGGTTCTGACACGTAAAACGGTTCCCGAAATAAACCCCGGTCTGTTCACCCCGCTTGTGCACAGGGTATTGCACATATTTCATTTCCATGAAACCCACACGACAACCGAACAATTGCCAGGCTGTTTTGCCGGCCTGGACGTCCGGTACCTCGGCAGTCATCCCCTGGAGCAGTAATGATGCACAACAATAAGGAAACTGACATCAGTGACAGGGTGCGAAGGATCATGTCACGGGCCTACTCCCGGACATCGCTTACTTACCTGGTGGTAGGACTGTTGCTGATCGTTGCCATAATTACAGGTGGTCATGAAATCGAACAGCATATCAGTGCGATAGAGTCGTGGATCACGAAGCTGGGCCCGTGGGGTGTGATTGCATTCATCGGGCTGTTCGCCCTGACAACATCATTGCTGTTGCCCGACACGGTGCTGTGTATCATCGCAGGCGTGCTGTTCGGTTTGGGTTGGGGCCTCGTCGCGGTCCTTATCGGTAGTATTTTGGCGGGTACGATCCAGTTCGCGCTCGCCCACAGGCTCCTGCAGGCGCGGATCCAGCGCGCGCTTGCGACCCGGCCCTCGCTGGCTGCAATCCAGCGTGCCATCAGCCATGACGAGTTTCGCCTGCAGCTGTTGGTGCGCCTGACGCCGTTGAATCCGGCCACCATCACTTACGTGCTGGGCGCCGCGGGCGTTAGATTCCCGGGATTTCTGCTTGCGCTCCTGGCACTTACGCCCAATCTGCTGATCGAGGTTTACTTCGGGCACGCCGGTACGCACGCAGCCCGCCTGGCCGGCAGCACTGCGCGTACCGCCCATCTGCATGACCTGGCGCTCTTTGGCGGACTCGCCGTGTGTATCGTGGTCATGGTTGTGGTATCCAGAATGGCCCGCAAGTCCCTCATGCAGGCCGTTGCCGGGCCCCGTGCCGGGCAGGTCGAGTCCGACGGCAAGACCGCATGAACCTGCACATTCTCAGCACCTTTGTCCTGGCAACGCATTGGCTCATTGTGGCGGGGTTGACCCTTCGGGTTATCATGATGCGGTCGCCCGTGGGTGTCTCACTGGCCTGGCTGTCGGTCATCGCCAGCACACCCTTCGTTGGCGCAGCCGTCTACTCTTTGGTGAACGGCGACTCGGCCGGCAAAGGGCGGCGCGCGTTGCGGCGAACATCGGCGCCGTGAAGCAATGGCAGACGGGGCTGCGGGACAAGTTTTATGCAGGAGACACGCATATCGATGCAGCAGCCGAGCCCATGTGCCACCAGGCCGAACACGTGCTCGGGTATCCCGCGCTGCCCGGTAACCGGATCGAATTACTCGACAACTTCCAGGCCGTTTTCGACGCGATCATTGCGGATATTGACGGTGCCCAAAGCAGGTGTCACGTCTGCTTCTATATCTGGCACGAGGGCGGGCGTGTTGCCGAGGTGGTGGACGCGCTCGTGCGCGCGGCCGGACGGGGTGTGCAATGCCGGGCGCTGGCCGACGCGCTGGGTAGCAAGGCCTTTCTCAAGGGTGACCTGGCCCGCCGCTTGCGTGATGCCGGCGTGGAGCTTGTGGCGGCACTGCCCACGGGACCGCTACGAGCACTCTTTGTCCGGCAGGATCTGCGCAATCACCGCAAGATTGTCGTGATTGACGATTGCGTGGCCTATACAGGCAGCCAGAATCTTGTTGACCCCCGGTTCTTCAAACAGGACTCAGGCGTTGGGGAATGGGTCGACGCAATCGCACGCATCACCGGTCCGGCCGCCGCCGCGCTCGACAGTGTTTTCGCGCTGGACTGGTCGGTTGAAACCGGCAGGGAATACGAACTGCCTGTTGTGACCGGGAACGCGGCGCACCCGTCGACCGGTTCAATGGTACAGGTGGTGCCCTCGGGTCAGGATCTTCGACCGGAAGCGATACACCAGCTGTTGCTGACGGCAATCTACTCCGCCCGCCGCGAACTCGTGATGACGACCCCTTACTTCATCCCCGATGATTCAATGCTGACAGCGTTACTGTCGGCTGCTCTGCGCGGTGTCGAAGTGACCCTGATTGTTCCGGCCCGCAACGACTCGCTGCTCGTTCGCCATGCCAGCGTTGCCCACTTCGATGACCTGATGTCCGCCGGCGTCAATATCGCATTGTTCGAAGGCGGCTTGTTGCACACGAAAAGCCTGACGATAGATGGCGATTCCAGCGTTTTCGGTTCCGTCAATCTTGACATGCGCAGCCTTTGGCTCAATTTCGAGATCTCGTTGTTTGTCTACGACGCGACTTTCACACAACAGTTGAGAGCGATCCAGAACAGTTACCTCAGCGACTCGGACCGGCTCGACCCCGGCGTCTGGCAACGGCGCCCCGCCCGGCGCCGTTTCACGGAGAACACCTTCCGCTTGCTTGGACCGATACTCTGAATGCAGTCAGCATCATGGGGTCCTGGCGCACCCTTGTGTTTCAGGACTTATTCTATCGATTTGTACCGCCATGCTATCCATGGAGTCCTATGAGCTGCGCCCGAAGATTGCGGACCTGCGTCGCCATGCCATCGGCCTGCGCCGCTACCTGGCCCCGCAACGCGAGGCAGTGGCGCGGCTGTTCAGCGAGAAGGTGGAATGGCTGAGTGAGATGGACCGCTTACGCCTGCGAGAAAGCGCTGATCGCACCACCCGGCCTATCGAAGACCTGGACCTGGCCAGGGAGCGGGCAGTGGTGGTTCAGGAAGAGCTGATAAGCCGTTTGTCCGAGAAAATGGACCGTACCATGTATGTTCTCTCGATGGTCGCAGCTATCTTTCTGCCCCTGGGGTTTCTGACCGGCCTGTTGGAGGTAAATATTGCAGGTATTCCAGGGACGGGATACAAAGGTGCCTTTGTGATTTTTTGCGTCGTTCTGGTGCTGATGGTTATCGTTCAGGTCTGGTTGTTCAAGCATAAAAAGTGGATGTGAGTGTTTCTGCAGGAAACGGGATGATGGGTGAGGAGTTAAAAAAACATGGTGTATCACGTTTGATAGGAGTGGACATATGTATTATTACGCAATTGCCGGGCGTAAAAATACGGATGTTTCGCAAGAGTTTCTGGAATCGAGCGGTATTATACCGGCCATGCAATAACAGAATACCAAACAGCCTATAGTCAGGCTTTGTTGTAATGATAAATGACAGGGTTTGGGCCAGCAAATCGAGACACTGATTCCAGACAGGGCGCTTCTCGACGATGTTGCATTCCTGTACTTTCAAGGAAGCTAGGGAATGGCAACTATTGCTGCATCTGAGACCTTCTCGGGAGCGCCGGGAATGTCGCATTGTGGCGTGCGCCGTGCGCCGTGCTAAGGCGGCGTTTTCCAGTGGGTGAAAGACCCACCCGGCGATGTTGCTCCAGCCGGAAGCAATCGGAGCAGTCATGGAGGTAACGAAGTGG
>JBATGJ010000069.1:0-4726 GCA_049665685.1 Gammaproteobacteria bacterium | reverse complement strand
GCTTTTGCCATCATTGAGGCGCTGCAGCTGCAGCCCCCCGATAACGGAGAACAACACATGATACCTACCCTGCGAAATGTCGCCCTTGCCGGTTGTGTCCTGCTGGCAATGCTGACCGCCAGCGTCTCTGCGGCGGAGCCGCTGAAACTCGATGACGACACCGCACGCATCAACTACAGCCTCGGTTACCAGATTGGCGGCGACTTCAAGCGCCAGGGTGTGGAGATGAACGCCGCGGCCGTCGTCACGGGCATCGAAGACGCCCTTGCCGGCGCCGAGCCCCTGATGCCGCGTGATGAAATGCATAAAACGCTGTCGGAACTGAAGCGCAAGGTCACGGCAGAACAGCGAGCCACCCGCCGCAACCTCGAGCTGCAGTATCTCTCCGAGGGCAAGCAGTTCATGGAGGAGAATGCGGCCAAGCCGGGCGTGACGACCAGCAAGAGCGGGCTGCAGTACAAGATCATCGAGGCGGGTTCGGGCAAGACCCCGCAAGCGACCGACCAGGTGACGGTGAACTACCGCGGTACCCTGACCAATGGCAATGAATTCGACAGCTCCTATCAGCGCGGCGAGCCGACCGCCTTCCGGCTCGACAGCGTCATCAAGGGCTGGACCGAGGGACTGCAACTGGTCAAGGAGGGCGGCAAGCTCCAGCTGGTGATTCCACCCGAACTCGCCTACGGTGACCGCGGCCCGCTGGGGCACCGGACCCTCGTATTCGACGTGGAGCTGATCTCCGTGGGGGCCAGCAAGCCGGCCGAAACAACCAGCGGAGCACAGGCCGGGGACAAGCTATAGCAGCGCGCTGCGGTCACCCGCTAGGCGCCTGCGTTATGTTTCAGATATTCAGGGAGTTGCATAAAAGAATTGAAACATGGTGGAAACCTCTGGAATACTGAACCAGAGTTAATTGCCTGCGGGGTCGCAGGGCGCGTGGCTGCTGCAACCAGTCGTTGTGAATAATAACCAGGTTGTTAATAACCCTTGATGTGATCAGGCTGTTGGGCATCCTCAAACACTACTGGGAAAGACTTTTCTCGCGGCGCAGCCAGCCAGCCAAAGCCGATGTGCGTCCCGCCATCGACGCGGAGAATCTCGAACGCGAGATTTCCGCCATCAGCCATGAAAGCCAGGTGCTGGCCGATGAAGTCCACCGCTTTCGCGCGGATGCCGACCATGCCAGGGAAGAAGAAGGCCGCAAACTGGCTGACCTCGAGTCGATCAACCAGCAACTCGCAGCCGCCAGAGAAGCCGATGAAAAAATAATCCACACGCTGGAAAGGCGGCTTGCGGTGATCGAGGGTGAACGCCAGCAGGCAAATGAGCGGATCGAGGCACTCGAACAGTCCCAGACTGAAGCCACCAACCGGCTCGAAGAGACCGGCCGGCAAATGACAGACCTGGAGGTCAGGTCAGAGGAGCAGGCAAAACAATTCAAGGCCTCGCTGTCCAGTGCCAGCAGGCGGCTCGATCAAACCTTCGGTCAGATCACTCAGCTGGACACCCGGCTGAAGCGCGAGCGCCAGGATTACCTGGACACCTTCAACGGTATTCTGGGCCGGCTCAACAAACAGGATGCACGCCTGAAGTGGACCCTGGTGGCCGCGTCCTTTGCCCTGGTGCTGGGCACTGTCGTGGGGGCGGTCCTTGTCTGGGATGTGCAGAAGAATGCCGACATGCTCGCCAGTATGAGCAGTGACATCAAGTCATTGATGAACTCCATGAATGGGCCCCGGAGCAAAAATCGAATGGCACCGCCACTGAAGCCGGCTCCCGCTCTGTCTGCCGCACCACCCGTGGCCACGCCAGCGGCCCCCGGGATTCCCGCAGGTCGTGATCCCGGGGCTTCCGCCGAAACCACCACACCCTCGACCACCAGGCCGGATGTCGTCACTGACGCGCTCATTGTCGACCGCGTGACCAACCGTCAGGTTAAGAAGCCGTTTCAGCGTAAAGACGCAAACAGCTTCTTCGAACAAAACGCCAGGATCGATGGTGTGATCAGTCTGGACAGCGGCGCGCAGTACCGTGTTATCAAACCCGGCAGCGGCACGTCGCCTTCAGCCTCTGACAGTGTGGTCCTCCACTATGTCGGCACCCGGCTGGATGGCACCGTCATCGATGATACCTACACGGAGGGGTTGCCGATGGCGTTGAGTATGGGCGAGGTGTTGCCGGTCTGGCGTGAGGTTCTGCAGAAAATGGAAGAGGGCGCGGAATTCGAGTTATACATCCCGGCGAATCTGGCAACCCGGAACAGCACCAGGAAGCGCAGCATAACCGGCTTTGAACCGCATATGTACCTTATCGAGCTGATACAGGTTGTCAAAGGCGGTGCGGCTGATCAGGCCGAGGCAGTCAATTGAATCCGCCTGTGGTACCGAAGCAGAACATGCGGTGACTGTTCGGCTAGCGGTACTGGCGCAGATACCACCATTCGAACAGGCGCTTCGACCAGTGCAGCAGGCGCGTTGACGGCAACAGCAGGGTCCGGGCCTCGGTGCGTGTCACCAGTGTCCCCGAGTCCAGCGAGTCGATGATGCAGGCCAGCTCCACCTTGAAGCCCTCGGTCGGTTGCTGGCCGTCCAGTTCCCGCAACAGGTTCCTGCCCGCGGCGACTGCCTGCAGGTCGGCCATGTGCGCCTGTTTGGGTGCCCAGTCGGGCCCGGGGAAGCTGCCGGCATCACCGGCGACATAGACCCGCTCCCAGCCCGGCACGCGACACTGGGCATCGGCCTGCAACAGCCCGCCCGGGGACTTGGGCAACTCGGTGTTATCGAGCCAGGGGCTGCCACTCATGCCGGGGATGAACACAATCAGGTCGGCCTCGACCGCGCCACCCTCGGTGAGGATTTTGCCCGCCTCGAAACTCTTCAGTTTGTGGCCCAGGTGCGTCTCGATGTCCTGTTTGGCCATGCGCTTGAGCAGTGCATCCACGGCCTTGTCGCCGAGGCGCTGACCGGGGCGATTGGACGGCGCGAAGAACACCAGCTTGAAGCGGTCGCGCCGGCCCTGACGCCTCAGCAGGGTGTCGGTGCCGAACAGGAACTCGAACACGGGTCCGCCGCGCATGGCCGACGGCTCCCTGGGGTTGCCACCAAAACCAAAGGCAAGGGTGCCGCCGTTCAGCTCGTTCAGGCGGTCGCGGATACGTTCGGCATCGGCCAGGCCGCGACAGGGGATGGCGGCATGTTCGATACCGGGCAGTTTGGTGAGATAGCGTCCGCCGGAGGCGATGATCAGTCCGTCATTCCCGATCTCGCCATGGTCGGTCTCGACCACCCGGCCACCGTCGCGGATGCCGCTGGCCGTCGCCTGATGAAACGTCACCTGCTGGCGGCGGAAAAAGTTCTCCAGGTTGATGGTGACGTCAGCCCCGCTGCGCATGCCGGACGGTATCCAGATGAGGCTGGGGTAGTATAAAAATTCCGGCTGTGTGCCAATGACAGTGATGTCTGCCTGTGGCGCCAGCTTGCGCAGGGTGCGGACGGCGGTGAGTGCGCCAAAGCCGGTTCCTACCACGGTGATACGTTGCATGTCCGCTCTCTGGGTGATCTGCCAGGCGCCAGTGTTCCGGGAAGGCGGTAGGCTGTCAAGCCGCCTGCTGTGGTCCCGACAGCGTCAGTTGCAGAGTTCAGCCCGCTACCTCAGGCAGGCGGCCATGCGGCTGGCTATGCCGGGTGCTTGTGTTTATCCTTCCCGTCCGGGGCGACAGGCCGGGCGCCAGTGCCAGCGGCAATGGCAAGCAAATACCTGTACATGGACGAGGATTTGATGTGAAAGAACGCAAGGTCGACGTGGCAATCATTGGTTCCGGCAGTGCCGGGCTGTATGCGCTGGGCAAGGTGCGTCCTTCCGGCAAATCATTTGTGCTCATTAATGGCGGTGAACTGGGCACCACCTGTGCACGGGTGGGCTGTATGCCCTCCAAGGCCGTGATCCAGGTGGCCGAGGATTTTTATCGCCGCAATGTATTCAACCGCTACGGGATCGAGGGCCATGAGGATATGCAGCTGACGATCCCGGAGGCCATGGAATATGTACAGGACCTGCGCGACATCTTCGTCGAACGCGTGCTTGCCAGGAGCACCGACAAGCTGCCCGAGGACAACTTCATCCAGGGTTACGCGCGGTTTGTCGAGCCGGACCTGGTGGAAATCGACACCGGTGAGCGCATCCGTGCAAAGTGTTTCATTATCGCCACTGGCTCGCGACCACTGGTGCCGCAGGCCTGGGAGCCGTTCCGCGACCGCATCATCACCACCGATGAATTCTTCGAACTGGAAGACCTGCCGCAGTCGGTGGCCGTGATCGGCCTCGGCGTGATCGGCCTGGAAATCGGCCAGTCGCTCAGGCGTCTGGGCCTCGAGGTCACGGGCATCGACCAGTTGCAGACGATCGGCGGCCTGAGTGATCCGGAGGTTGCCAAGACCGCCATCGAGGTCATCGGCAGGGAGATGCCACTGTGGCTCGGGCATACCGCGGAGGTGACCGAAACCGGCACCGGCCTGCTGCACGTGCAGGCCGGTGCGCAGAGTGTCGAGGTCGAGCGCGTGTTCGCCAGCATGGGTCGTGTACCCAATCTCGATAAACTGGGACTCGCCGATATCGGTGTCGAAGTTGATGCGCGCGGTATTCCGGTGTTCGACCCTGCGACCATGCGTATCGGAGATACCTGCATCTATATGGCAGGCGATGTCACCGGCGAGCGACCCTTGCTGCA
>JBATGJ010000068.1:0-1582 GCA_049665685.1 Gammaproteobacteria bacterium | reverse complement strand
ACCATTGAAACACACCGACACACAACATAAGCCTGCCTGGGTGTTCGCTGCCCTGTGCCTGCTGACTATCGTCATCTATTTTCCCGGTCTCTCCGGGGATTACATGTTCGATGACATGCCCAACCTGATCGAAAACCCGCGGCTGGAGCTGGACTCATTGTCCCCGGGATCTTTGCAGGGGGCCGCCTTTTCTTCCGGATCGGGCATGCTGCGGCGTCCGGTCAGCATGCTGAGTTTTGCACTGAACCGTTATTTCTTCGGTATCGGGCCCTACTCCCACAAAGTCATCAACCTGCTCATCCATCTACTGGTCGGAATCGGCATCTATACATTGACGCGGCTGGTGGTGCAGGGTTACCAGCAGCAGCGCGAACCCCAATTATCCGCTACTGCCGCACGCTGGCTGCCGGTGGTGGTCAGCGGCCTGTGGCTGGTCCACCCGCTGAACCTGACCGCCGTGCTGTATATCGTGCAGCGCATGACCAGTCTTTCCACGCTGTTTATGGTCTTTGGCCTGTGCCTGTACCTGGCCGGCAGACTGCGCATACTGGATGGTAAACCCGGACTGCACCTCATACTGGCCGGATTGTTCGGGTGTGGCGGACTGGCTGTATTAAGCAAGGAAACCGGCGCCCTGTTGCCATTGTATATGCTGGTACTGGAAATGACATTGTTCCGATTCCGAAACGGCACGCGCACCCTCGACAAACCCATTATCACATTTTTCATCATCACGGTGGCCCTGCCGACCGGCATATTACTTGTACAAATCATCCTCACTGCGAGTGTGCCCATAGGCGGCGGCTATGGCATGCGTGACTTTACCCTGATGGAGCGACTCCTGACCGAGGCACGGGTCGTGGTGCTGTATCTGAAATGGATCCTCATGCCGTCGATTAGCGAACTCGGCCTCTATCATGACGACATCGCCCTCTCACGCGGACTGCTGGACCCACCCACGACACTGTATTCTTTCATGGCTCTGGGCGGGATGCTGCTGGGCGCCCTGTTGCTGCTGGGCAAGCGGCCCCTGGCCAGCCTCGGCATTCTCTGGTTCTTTACCGGCCATGCGCTGGAATCGACTATATTTCCGCTGGAGATAGCCCATGAGCATCGAAATTATCTTGCCGATTACGGTATTATTCTGGCGCTGGCGGCATTAATCGCACAGGCACCGCTGAAAAGAATGGCTCCGGTGATCCGGATCGCCGCGCCGTGTCTGTTCCTGCTGCTGTTTTCTTACACGACCTGGCTGCGGGCCAGTCAATGGACTGATATCATCAGCCATGCGGTATACGAATCCAGGCACCATCCACAATACGCGCGCGCGGTATACAATACAGGCCGTGTCTATGCGCGTCTGGCCCTCAATGGTGACCTAGAATATGAAGACAAGGCACGCAATCATCTCCTGCGCGCTGCCGCGCTGGATGAAAAAGAAATCATCCCCTATGCGATGTTAATCAAGTACCATTACTACCTGGGGCGGCCGGTCGATCCGGCCTGGTTTGATGCGATCGCCTCCCGTTTGTCGACTGATGTACTTACTGCCTCCACCCTTAACAGCCTGCAGGCCTTGACC
>JBATGJ010000067.1:0-2625 GCA_049665685.1 Gammaproteobacteria bacterium | reverse complement strand
CGAAAGGGAGGGGCAGTTGTATATGCGCCATGATGATATGCGGCCCTGGTTGAATGAGGACCTGCAATCCTTCACGCCGCTGCGCTTCGTGCCGCCCGGATTGATGGGCTACGAGGGCCGCGCCGTCGTTGTCGATCCTGACGTCTTCGCCGTCGGTGATATCTGGGAGTTGCTCGAGCGCGACATGGATGGCAAGGCGATTATGTGTCGGCGCAAGGGGCACAAGGCCGCCTATGCCTCAAGTGTCATGCTCCTGGATTGCGCCAAGCTGACTCACTGGCAGTTCGAGCGGGACTTCGGGGAAATGTTTGAGCCGGTGAAGCGGGACTATATGGACTGGATTTCTCTAAAGCTGGAGGACCCGGCCACCATCGGCCTGTTCGAGAACGAGTGGAATGATTTAGACCGGCTCACCGGGGACACCCGGTTGTTACACAATACCAAGCGCATGACCCAGCCCTGGAAAACCGGTCTCAATGTGGACTTCCGCCCGGCCGACAGAATTCAGCTGTTCCCCCCTCGCCACTGGCTGCGTCGCAGTCGCCGGGCCCTGTTCGGCGACTATCGGTTTGCCGGCAAGTACAAGCCGCACCCCGATCCGAACCAGGAGACATTCTTCTTCAAGCTGGTCAGCGAGTGCCTGCGAGAGGGAGAGATTTCCGAACAGCTATTGCGCGATGAAATTGCCAGCGGGCATTTGCGCCGGGATGCTTTTGACCTGATCGGTGCCTGAGCCAACCGGCTCATACCCTTCGGCCCATCAGTGCCTTGTAACGCCCGATCAGGCCCTGTCCGCAGACCGGGTCTCAGCTCACAGCCGTTTGCACCCGGGATATCGTGAAACAGCATTCAGCGTTAAAAACATGGTCAGTGAACGGACTCCTGATCCTCTCGGCCTTACTTGTTGCGCTGCTGCTGGCAGAAATCGGGCTGCGTCTGGCCGGAATCTCGTATCCAGTCTTTTCCCGATTCAGGTCGGACGTGGGTGACTCACTGCTGCCCGGTGCAGAAGGCTGGTACACGAAGGAAGGACGGGCCTACATTCGCATCAATTCGGCCGGTCTGCGGGACACGGAGCACCCGATCCGCAAACCAGCCAGCGCCTGGCGTATCGCCGTACTCGGTGACTCCTATGCCGAGGCGATGCAGGTTGCGATGGAGGACGGCTTCCCGGCAGTACTGGAGCATGAGCTCGGCAGCTGTCCGAGCCTGCAGGGTAAGGAGGTCGAAGTAATCAATTTCGGGGTTTCCGGTTACGGAACCGCCCAGGAACTGCTCACGCTCAGACACAGGGCACGGCAATACCAACCGGATCTTGTGCTGCTCGCGTTCGTCACGGGAAACGATATTCGCAATAACTCGAAAGAGTTGCAGAAAGGCGGACGCCCCTACTTCATCTTCGAGGACGGGGAACTGGTGCTGGACAACAGCTTCATGCAACAGCGCAGCTCCCGCTTCAGAACCAGCGCGGCCGGCGAAATTATGTACAAGCTTCTTCCGCACTCCCGGGTGATGCAGCTGCTGGTTTCGGGCAGGTCATTCCGACAGCACCGTGCAGGAAAGCGACGGGACGCCACAAAGCAGGAAGTCGAGGGCTATGAGCTGGGCCTCGACGCTGCTGTATACCGGCAACCGGATACACCCGCCTGGAGCGATGCCTGGGCGCTGACAGAAAGCCTGCTGCGCCTGGTGCACTTGGAAGTCAAAGCAATGGGCGCGCAGTTATTGCTGACAACACTGAGCAATGGCATTCAGGTCAACCCGGATCGTCCTGCGCGCGAGCAGTTTAAACAGGCACTTGGCGTCAAACACCTGTTCTACCCCGAGCGGCGCATCGAGACACTTGCCAATGACGAGGGGATCGCCTTTCTGATGCTGGCGCCGCAGCTACGGGCGTGGGCAGAGGCAAATGGAAAATGCGTACATGGCTTCTCCAACTCGAAGCCCTGCACGGGTCATTGGAACGAGCTTGGCCACCGGCTGGGCGGCGAGCTCATGGCTGCACGGATCTGCCAAGATCTCAACGGGAGGCAACAATCTGCACTGCCGGACTAGCGCGTTGCTTTTGGCGCTGAAGCTGCGCGGCAGCTTGCTTGACAACGGTTTTCGCAATGCCTATAGTTCCGCGCCACGCAGCATACCGGGCGCCACACAATATAACCCAGCGGATTCCGCATCGCCGCCAGAACTGTAGCTGGCTGCAAGGAAATGAGCAGCGCCCTGGATAGCACTATCGAGCGGAACAGAGGAAACCTCACCTCGCTACACTGCCGCGCATTGCCCCCAGGACTCGCCCTCGTGGTGCACCATTGCGATGGGCGCCGGTGTGTGCGCTATTCAGGTACCCTTTTATGAAACGAGCCACTCAAAACATCATAGCCTGGCTTATGTCTGCCGGAATTTTACTGGGTGGACTCGAGATCGGCCTGCGTGCCTATCCGGATATGATTCCGCTCAATCTTCTCCAACGTTTTCACACAGCACCACGTCTCGAGATTGCCCAGCGGAGGTCCCTGTGGAATGAGTCGCAAATGCAGGTCCTGCAGCGTGATGACGGTGGACCGACCCTGAAACTGTTCAAACCGTACAGCAAAATCGTCTATGACTTCCACGGTAAGGATGAAA
>JBATGJ010000066.1:0-4639 GCA_049665685.1 Gammaproteobacteria bacterium | reverse complement strand
GCCGAACCCCTGACCTGTTCGACATGCTCCTGCAATTTCTGGTTGGAGAGCATGATGCGCAGGCGATCCTTGACGTCTTCAAAGGGTGGCGGGGTCCCTTCACGGGTGTCTTCCAGGCGGATGACATGCCAGCCGAACTGGGTCTTCACGGGTTCCTTGGTGTAACTGCCTTTCTCCAGCGCTGCCGTGGCATCGGAAAACGGCTTGACCATTTGCCCGGCACTGAACCAGCCCAGCTCACCACCCTGCGGACCTGAGGGTCCGGTGGATTTTTCCTTCGCCAGCTCGGCGAAGTCGCCGCCTGCGTCCAGCAGTTTGATGACCTCATTCGCTTCATCCTCGTTCTCGACCAGGATGTGGCGGGCATAGTATTCCGGGCCCGGTGTGCCGATATTGGTGTCATAGGTCTCGCGGATGTCTGCATCACTGACTTCATTGTTCGTCAGGAAGGTCTTGATGGCGGCGCCGGCCAGCGTGCTGCGCTCCAGCTGGTTGAGCGTGGCGCTGATAACCGGATCCTGATCAGCACCATTGCTGATGGCTTCCTGTCGCATCAGTTCGAGCGCGATCAGCTCGTTGAGTGCCGCGTCGGGATTGTCGGCGTTCTCCTGGACACCTTTTGCAGCACGCTGGCGATTATAGACGTCCAGTACCTGCTGGGTAAGTGGTTTGCCGTTGACGGTTGCAATCACATCACCTGTCACGGCGGCGGGGGAGCTCCCGCTGGAGTTGAGTGTGGACTGCATCTGGTCGCAGCCAGTGACAGACAGCATGGCTCCGGCTAACAATAGATAACGAAAATTCATTGCATATACCTTCTGTAGGGTTTGGTGGATTAGCTTTCTTCGGGGGTTCTGGCCTGAATACTGAGGGCG
This sequence comes from Gammaproteobacteria bacterium, assembly GCA_049665685.1. Lineage (GTDB taxonomy): Bacteria > Pseudomonadota > Gammaproteobacteria > UBA9214 > UBA9214 > UBA9214. The sequence continues at coordinate 3,764 of JBATGJ010000066.1, read as the reverse complement.
TGGATTTCGCTGTGCATCATATCATCAACGGCATCGTAAACCAGCCTGTGGCGCTGGATCGGACTTTTACCGGCAAAGGCGGCCGCAACGATATCGACGATAAAGTGACCGCCGCCACTGGCGGCACCCGCATGTCCGGCATGTTTGGCGCTTTCATCGATGATGTCAAGACTCAGTGGCTGCAGTGCCTGTTCGAGGCGTGAGCGAATCATTGCAATGCGATTTTCAGTCATCTCAGGGTATTACCTTGCGAAAGGGTTTGACGACGACCTGTGCATAAACACCGGCTGCAACATAGGGGTCCACATCGGCCCAGCCTTGCGCCGCCTCCAGTGAGGGAAACTCGGCGACCACCAGGCTGCCGGTAAAGCCGGCCTCGCCGGGATCCTCGCTGTCGATGGCCGGATGGGGCCCTGCGAGTAACAGTCGCCCCTCGGCCTGCAGTGCCTGCAGGCGTTGCAGGTGGGCCGGGCGTGCCCGCAAGCGGTCGGCCAGGCTGTCGTCGCGGTCCTGGCTGATGATGGCGTACAACATTACTGCTTGTCCTCCGTGGTTTCCATGTAACGGCCGAGATAAAACGCCTGACCGAAGACAAACACCAGGGTCAGCCCCATCATGCCGAACAGCTTGAAGTTGACCCAGGTCTCCTCACTGTAATTGAACGCGACGTAGAGATTGACGATGCCGATAAGGATAAAGAACAGGATCCAGGCCCAGTTGAGGCGGTCCCAGACGGCAGCAGGTACCGTGATGGCATGTCCCATCATGCGCTCGATCAGGCTGGTTTTGCTGAACAGGCGGGCGCCAGTGAATACCACCGCGAACAGCCAGTTGACCACGGTCGGTTTCCACTTGATGAATACCGGGTCATGCAAGGCAAGCGTCAGACCACCGAATACGATGAGGATGCCCAGCGTGATTATGTGCATCTTTTCGAAGCGACGGTTTTTCACCCAGAACAATATGGTCTGCACGAATGCCGCGACAATCGCGACGGCCGTCGCCACGTAGATGTCATACATCTTGTAGGCGATAAAAAACAGGATGATGGGAAACAGATCGAATAGAAATTTCATGGCTGGGTGAATTGCGTGATCAGGTAAAGGAAATGGCAACTAATGCAGTGAGCGGTCCACGTTCCACTGGCGGTGATAGCGGGCCATGACCTTGCGGACATGGGCCGGATAATCCAGAGCATCCATTTGCTGCATGCCCTCGCTGAAGAAGCGACCCGCATCCTCCGGCAGCCTGGCGGTGAGCATGGCGAAGGCCTCTTCCATCAGTTCCGTATCGTGACTGCGGGTGGCAACGATGCTCTGGTTGAGCAACAGCACGCGCCAGGGACGACCCGGATTGATCTTTTCGAGATCCTGGCTGATGATCGGTGACACTGCATTGATGATGGTGCCGATGATGCTGTAGAGACCTGTCAGGGCGGGCGTGTCCAGTGTGGTGTTGGCGAACAGGGCGAGGGCATCGACCACCGCTTCCAGGGTGTCGATAACACCGCCATGTGTTGCGATCCACAGGGCGAGATTGACCGTCAGGGCGGCCAGTGACTGGCGCAGACTGTCGTCGCCGGTCTGCCCGACCCGCCCCGCAAGGTTTTCAGTCAACTGCAGGGCATACTCACCCAGTTCGGTCACATCGGCCGTGCCGGTACTGCCGCCGGCCTGCTGGTCGGCTTCGGCACGGGCCAGGACGTCGAACAACTGGTCGAAGGCCTGGTGCAGCGTCGGCAGACCGGGCAGGCCGTCGTCTTCCCCGGCAGCGATGCCGGCAGCAGCGCAGCCATCCAGTAGTGTTGCGGCCTCGGTGCGCAGGGTATCCAGTTGTCCCGTGGGTAGTTGCATGCTGTTCGCTGTCTGGGTGGAGGCGCTATGTTAACAGCCTTCGGCCCGCCGTCGCGAACAGGGATACCCCAACGGGACTGTGTATATGCCAGCAGCGGTCGGGCCGCTACTGTAAAATAGACTGGGTGACGATTCATTATGACCTGCACAGCCACTCGTTTGCCTCGGATGGCACCTTGAGTCCGGACCAGCTCGTGCATGCCGCGGCAGCGGCTGGTGTGGATGTGCTGGCACTGACCGACCACGACTCGGTGGACGGGATTGCCGCGGCGCGGACCAGCGCCGAGGTGGCAGGATTGAAGCTGATACCCGGTGTAGAGATTTCCGTGAGCTGGCAAGCGCAGACCCTGCATGTACTTGGCCTGGGAATCGACCCGGAAAACGCGCTGCTGCGGCAGGGCCTTGGCGAATTATCGGCGTTTCGCGACTGGCGCGCAGAGGAAATCGGCCGGCGCCTGGCACGGGCCGGCATACCCGGGGCCTGGGACGGGGCCCGCCGCCTGGCACAGGGGCGTATCGTGAGCCGTACCCACTTCGCCCGTTTCCTGGTCGAGCAGGGACATGCCGGCAGTGTGCGCGAGGTCTTTCGTCGTTACATGGTCAACAACAGGCCAGGCTATGTTACCGGAGACTGGGCTGCACTGGAGACGGTACTCGAATGGATCCGCGCGGCCGGTGGCATGGCCGTGCTGGCGCATCCCGCTCGCTACCGTATGAGTGCGAGCAAATTACGACGCTGCATCGGCGAGTTCCGGGAGTGTGGCGGCGCGGGCATGGAGGTCGTGTCCGGCAGCCACACCCGTGACCAGGTCAGCAGCATGGCTGTCGTGTGCCGCAACCAGGAGCTGCTGGCCTCATGCGGCTCGGATTACCATGGACCGGAAAATCCATGGATCCGTCTGGGTGAGTTGCCGCCGCTGCCCGCGGGCTGCACACCCGTGTGGGAAAGCGAACACTGGCCGATGCATTAACAGCAGCAATTATTTATATCACTGACCACCACAGAGGACACAGAGAACACAGAGAATTCCAAGACAACATTCATGTTGTTGTCCGGAACAACAGCGCATTAGCAAAAAGTACAGATTGCATTTTTTCTGTGTACTCTGTGAGCTCTGTGGTGATAAGCATTTAAATGAGCCAGTATTTCCAGATTCATCCGGTCAACCCGCAGCAGCGCCTGATCCAGCAGGTCGTTGACATACTCCGTCAGGACGGTCTCATTGCCTACCCGACCGACTCCAGTTATGCGCTGGGCTGTCATGTCGGCGACAAGCGCGGCATGGAACGCATGCGTCGCATTCGCGGACTGGACAAGCAGCACAACTTCACGCTCGTGTGCCGTGATCTGTCGGAGATATCAGCTTTTGCCAAAGTCAGCAACAGCGCCTACCGTCTGCTCAAGTCGCTGACGCCGGGGGCCTATACCTTCATCCTGGCCGCTACCGGCGAGGTGCCGCGGCGCCTGCAGAATCCGAAACGCAAGACCATCGGTATCCGGGTACCCGATCATCCCATCGTGCAGGCGCTGCTCGACGCGCTGGGCGAGCCACTCATGAGTTCGACCCTGACTCTGCCGGGCCGTGACATGCCGGAAACCGATGCGCTCGAAATATCCGGGCGGCTGGGGCATGAGCTGGACCTTATTATAGATGGGGGCAACTGCGGGCTGGAGCCGACCACGGTGGTGGATATGACCGGTGATATCCCGGTTGTCCTGCGCGAGGGTCTGGGTGTCATCGAGGGCTTTGGCTGACCGCTCATCGCGGCGGCAACGGGCACCACGTCCTCTCAGGCCTTGTTTCTCGAGCTTTCCTCCTGTCCGTGAAGATAATCTGAATCCCGCAGACACCTTCGTTATAATCCGCCGATGTCCGAACTGAGCGTGGTGCAATTGATTGCGGTCTGGGT
>JBATGJ010000065.1:0-17643 GCA_049665685.1 Gammaproteobacteria bacterium | reverse complement strand
GTTCCTGGTAACCATCGGCATGGCGGTCAGTGCGCATAACTTCCTGCATTTGCCACCGGTCCTCGGCATGATGACCGGCCTCGGCCTGCTGAAATTTTTTGGCTACTATCTTAAAAGGCGTGATCACTTCTTCCCTAAACCTGCAGATGAGGACCTGGGTGATACAGCGCTGGCGCTCGAGGCAACAGAGCCGGGACGCCGGGCATGCCAGGCAGTTCAATATCTTCAGGGCGCTGGAACGCGCCGAATGGGATACCCTGATGTTTTTCTACGGCATCATCCTCTGCGTCGGCGGTCTGGGCACCATGGGTTACCTGTCGCTTGGCTCGGCGTTGATGTATGAAGGACTCGGCGCCACCACGGCCAATATCCTGGTCGGCTTCCTGTCTGCACTGATCGACAATATACCGGTCATGTTTGCGGTACTGGCGATGCTGCCGGACATGGACCATGGCCAGTGGCTACTGGTGACACTGACGGCCGGTGTCGGCGGCTCCCTGCTGTCGGTGGGTTCCGCCGCCGGCGTAGCCGTCATGGGTCAGGCTCGCGGCGTGTATACCTTCTTTACGCACCTTAAATGGAGCTGGGCGATCCTGCTTGGCTACGCGGCCAGTATCTGGACACACTTCCTGGTGAATGCTGACGCGTTCACACCGCTGGCAACTGCGGCAACTGCACACCCGTAAGTCCCGCCAAACGCAAAACCCGCCTGCCGCCTCACGCTGGCAGACGGGTCATGGGGCAGAACGCGAAGACGATCAGAACAACCGGGTAAAGCGTGCGTAGAAGGTATTGTCGTCGACCTGCTAGCGGTTCTTGTGCGCCAGCGGGTGCGCCCAGTCAAGGCGCAACTTGCTGACCAGCTTGCCGGAATGCCTGTAGATCACTTCCGCACCCAGACCGGCACTGTAGTTATTGTTCTCGCGTGTCGAGCCTGCTTAAGAGCTGGCTTGAGAATCACGATAATCGCTATGCTATCATCGTTATTTCGTTGTGGTGGAGGCAGATATGCACCCGTTGTATCCTGCCATACTCTGGGCGGGACTGCTGTACTGCCTGCTGCCGGCAGCATGCTGTCTATCGGCTCGGCCGCGGGTGTGGCGCTGATGGGACAGGCACGCGGCAAATACACCTTCTTCGGTCACCTGAAGTGGACGCCCGCCATCATTACCGGCTATGCCGCCAGCATCTTGGTCCACCTCTGGATCAACGCCGAAACCTTCTCGATACCGGTGTAGCCGGCCGGTCTATTGCCGCCTCCAGACCGCGGTCAGCCCGCTCTGGCGATCGATGGCATCGAGGCGTGCCTCGTGGGCCTCCCGCTCTTCCTCACTGGCGCGTATCACCTTAAGCGACGGTCGATCGCCTGCTAACGGACGTATCGAGGCACCCATCGAGACACCACGCGTGTCTGTGGCAGTCTCCAGGGACAGACTGACCTGGCCGCCCGTCATGGCCAGATAGACATCGGCAAGAATTTCCGCATCGAGCAGTGCACCGTGCAGCTCGCGTTGCGTGTTGTCTATACCGTAGCGGCGACACAGAGCGTCAAGACTGTTGCGCTGGCCGGGATGCAAACGGCGCGCCAGCGTGAGTGTATCGAGTACCCGGCACTGCTGATCGACGGTATCTGTACCCTGCCCCAACAGGCCGAATTCGTGATTGATAAAGCCGACATCAAAGGGTGCATTGTGAATGACCAGCTCGGCGCCGCGAATGAAGCCGAGGAATGCCGCTGCGGTATCTGCGAATCGCGGCTTGTCCTGCAGAAATTCATTGGTTATGCCGTGCACCTCGATGGCACCGGCATCGATCGCGCGATCGGGCTGCAGGTACTGGTGAAAGGTGTTTCCGCTCAGACGCCGGTCAATCAGCTCGACACAGCCGATCTCTATAATACGGTGGCCGTTGGCTGGTTCGAGGCCGGTGGTTTCGGTATCAAGTACGATTTGGCGCATGTTTAACTTCCTGAAGAATAATTACCGCAATGCTGGCAAAGAAATATTTATTTACGTCATTCCCGCGCAGGCGGGAATGACGTAGAAGCGCGGGAATGATGTACAAGTGCTTGCACGTCATGCAAGTGCTGGAAGGACGTGCAGGCGCTGTAATGATGTGCAGGCATGCGTTATCGCGCCTGCCGGGAAGGCCTGCCTTGCAACTCATCAATGGCCTGGTTTGCCAGTGCGTCGACCCGTTCGTTCTCCGGGTGGCCACTGTGCCCCCGCACCCAGTGCCACTGGATATCATGCCCGTTGGTGGCGGCATCCAGCCGCTTCCACAGGTCAACGTTCTTGACAGGTTTCTTCGCCGCTGTTTTCCAGCCGCGGCGCTTCCATCCGGCCAGCCATTCCTGTATCCCTTTCTGGACGTATTGCGAATCGGTCGTCAGGTGTACACGGCACGGTCGCGTCAGGCTCTCCAGGCCCTGGATAGCGGCCATCAGTTCCATGCGGTTGTTGGTGGTCTCCGCCTCGGCCCCATGGAGTGTTTTTTCATGGCCGTTATGGCGCAGCAGCACTCCCCAGCCACCAGGACCAGGATTTCCCCGACATGCGCCGTCGGTAAAGATTTCCGTCTCAGTTACTTCGGCGTACATTACCCTGACTCGAACTGGGAATACCAACCGGGAACAGCCTTGGCTTGGCACGCTGGGTTGCGCGCAACGGCGTCAGGATAACGGTGCGCTTGCGTGCGACAAGGATATAAGCAGCGGACAGCAGCATTAATCCGATTCCGTTTGCGGGTTCCATGAAGCGCAACCGGCCAAGTATGCGTTCACTCTGCAGCGGTGGCCGCTGAAACAGGAAATGGCTATGCAGGGTGTCGAAGCCAAGCAGCGCGAGCCAGTCCTTGACGCGACCCATGCCCTGGAAGCGGGTATCCCATGGCATCCCGCCGCGTCGGCGCGCCAGTACGCGCCGGATACCCCAGAGGCTGCGCGGATTGAAGCCGATAATGACGATGTGACCATCCGGCACCAGACAGCGATCAGCCTCGCGCAAGACCTGGTGTGGATCATGCGCAAGCTCCAGCGTATGCGGGAGGACGACGGCATCGACGGAATCCGTCATGATGGGCCAGTTCTCCGTATCCGCCATCAATCCTGCCTGCACCAATGTTTCGTTCGCAACACGCTGAACCACACGGTGTGCAATGCGGCTGTCGTCGAGTCGACAGTCTTCCCAGGGCGGATCCACGACAACCATATGGTAGCCGAACAGATTGGTCACCTGCGCTGCAAGCGCGGACGTCTCGGCATCTGCCAGCTGCCGGCCGAGGGGGCGCAGATACCAGTCTGACAGCGAGCGCGCCCGCGCAGATAACGGCAATTGCATGTTCATCGTGCAGAAATGATACCGCATTCACACAATTCCTGCGTCATAAATACAGCACTGTGACGGTGATTATTGACCTGGCCGGCGCAGGCTGTCAGCATAAGCCGTCACAAATCTCCGGGAGGGACGGCCAACTGCCTCAAGCATCATTTTTGGCAGGTCGATATCCTGTAATGCAACTTATTAAATACAGTCCACTGCTCCTGCCGATCCTGCTGGCTGCTGGCTGCACCACGCTTAATCCCGGTGCAATGCCGGTTGCACAGACGGCCACAGCGTCGATCCCGGTCATCGAGCAGTGCGGCACCGCCGTATCATCAAACGAACAAACAAGACCCGCCTCGATCCCGGAGATTGATCAGGCCGCAGCCCCGTCAGCCGGGGTGCTCGCCACCGAACTGGTGCCGCCGGTGACGAAGGATATCTGGGCCGTCCTGCGTGAGGGCTTCAGACTGGAGGGTACCGGGCAGCCACAGGTACTCAAGGCCATCAAACGTTATAAACGCTCACCGCGCGATGTCGAGTATGCGATGCAACGCGGTGATCCGTATATCGCCTACATACTGGACGATGTCCAGCAACGTGGCTATCCGACCGAGATCGTACTGTTGCCGTTTGTCGAGAGTGGTTTTGATCCGTTTGCCTTCTCACATGGTCGCGCGGCCGGGCTGTGGCAGTTTATTCCAGCTACCGGCCGCCTGTATGGCCTGAAGCAGGACTGGTGGCATGACGAGCGTCGGGATGTCGTTGCCTCGACCACGGCTGCCCTGGATTTCCTGGGAAAGCTGCACCGGCAATTCGACGGCGACTGGCTACTGGCACTCGCCGCCTACAATTCCGGCAGTGGCACCGTCAGCAGTGCCATCCGGCGCAACCGCAAGGCCGGCAAACCAACCGATTTCTGGCACCTGAAACTGCCAAAGGAAACCCGTAACTATGTACCCCGCCTGATCGCAATCAGCGCGCTGATCAGGCATCCTGACCAGTACGGCATCACGCTGCCCCCGCTTGCGGCCAGTCCTGCATTTGCCGCGGTTGACACCAACGGCCAGCTGGATATAGGGGTCGCGGCCGAGCTTGCCGGCGTAGAAACAGAAACGCTGTATCGACTCAATCCTGGCTTCAACCGCTGGGCAACACATCCGGATGGTCCACACCGCTTGCTGGTTCCGGCAACAACCGCTTCTGTGTTCAGCGAAAACCTGGCCAATCTGCCGGCTGAAAACCGCATCAAATGGGTTCGTCACCGAATCACCTCGGGACAGACACTGTCGGGTATTGCGCAGCAATACGACACCACGGTGGCCGTGCTGCGTGACGCGAATCACCTTGCAGGTACCACCATTCGTGCAGGCGGACATCTGCTGGTGCCGGTCGCGGCACGTGATGCCACACAGTATGCCGCGCTCAAACGCGCCGCGGCCCCGCGCGGCCAGGGCAGCAAGACCACCTACCGGGTACGCAACGGCGATAGTCTGTGGAACATCGCGCAAAAACACAGTGTCTCGGTCAGGCAGGTCGCACGCTGGAACCGCATTGGCACGAATGCTGTCATCCGGCCAGGTCAGCAACTGGTCATCTGGACAAAAGGCTCGAACGGCAACAGTAATGAGCGTGTCCGTTCGATCCGCTATACCGTTCGCAACGGTGATTCGCTCTACCTTATCTCGAAAAAGTTCAATGTCAGCATTGCCGAGTTGCGCCGCTGGAACAAGCTCGATGAGAACAAATACCTGCAGCCCGGCCAGCAGCTGACGCTGTATGTGGATGTCACGCGCCCGAATCGCAGCTAGCAGTCCCCGGGGTTCCCTTCATCGCGATTCAGCAGGGTGCACTCCACGCACCAGTGACGGTGCACGAAGTGCCCCTGCAGAAATATAATTATTCTAGTGACGGTTTGCCCGCGGCGAATCCCTGCATCAGTTTTGCCGATCCGGCACCGCAACTGATAATCGAGCGCATGGCATCCTGCACCGAAATCTCGACCGGGTGCACATTCCTGCCGTGCAGATGATAGATCAGACCCGAGGTCGGATTGGGCCCGGTCGGCACGAACACGGTAAAGCTGCCGTCGTCGTGTTTATCCGTTACAAAGGCAGTCATCAGGGTATCGTTGCCGAATACCTGCACCAGTGCCACGGAGGTAAACGGCGAGTCCTTGTTACTGCCGAAAATCTGCAGCACCGTATCCTTGATCATGGAATAACCGGGCGCCTGCTTGAGAATCCGGGTCTCGATGTAGCTGAACAGGTAACCGCCCAGGCGGGTACGTACCAGCACCCCGACGAAAAAACAGGCCATCAGGATCAGGATGATGACGATCACTTCTGCTGCAATTACATTAAGTTGTGAGTCACTTATCAGTATACGCGTTAATGGTTGGATCAGCCCCGTCACCAGGCTGAAAATCCACAGTGTGACCGACACCAGGATGGCCATCGGCAGGATGACAACCACACCACCCAGCAACGATGTTTTCAGAAAATTCTTGAGCTTGTCCATGCGGCAACTCTACTCCGGGCGCATGTGCGGAAACAACAGCACATCACGAATCGACGGCGAATCGGTGAACAGCATCACCAGGCGGTCTATACCAATCCCCTCACCCGCTGTCGGCGGCATGCCGTGCTCGAGTGCACGAATATAATCTGCATCGAAATGCATGGCCTCGAGGTCACCGGCGTCCTTCTCGGTTACCTGTTGACGGAAGCGCTCCGCCTGGTCCTCCGCATCGTTCAGCTCCGAGAAGCCATTGGCGATTTCGCGACCGCCGACAAAAAACTCGAAGCGGTCGGTAACCAACGGATCGGCGTCACTGCGACGCGCCAGTGGTGACACCTCGGTCGGATAGGCAGTGATAAAGGTCGGATCGTCGAGCCTGCCTTCCACCGTTTTCTCGAAGATCTCGATCTGGACCTTGCCGAGACCGTAACTGTCCTTCAGCGGCAGCTTAAGCCCGTCAGCCACGGCACGTGCACGTTCCAGGGTATCGATATCTTCCGACACCAGCCCGGGGTTAAACTCAAGGATGGATTCGTGCACGGTCATACGGCGGAAGGGCTTGCCGAAATCATATCGATTACCCTGGTATTCGATCGAGGTATCGCCGTACAGCTCACTTGCCATGCTGCGCAGCAGGTCTTCCGTCAGGTCCATAAGGTCACGGTAGTCTGCATACGCCTGGTAGAACTCGAGCATGGTGAACTCCGGATTGTGCCGCGTAGACAGTCCTTCATTACGGAAATTCCGGTTGATTTCATAGACCTTCTCGTAGCCCCCGACCACCAGGCGCTTGAGGTAGAGTTCCGGTGCGATCCTGAGGAACAGGTCCATTTCCAGGGCATTGTGAAAGGTGGTAAACGGCCGCGCGGTTGCACCGCCGGGGATGGCCTGCATCATCGGCGTTTCGACTTCCAGGTAATCCAGCCTGTTCAGGTATTCGCGAATGTACTGCATGATTTGGCTGCGCATGCGGAACGTCGCACGCGAGGCCTCGTTCATGATGAGGTCGACATAACGCTGCCGGTAGCGGGTCTCCTGGTCTGCCAGACCATGGAACTTTTCCGGCAACGGCCGCAGCGACTTGGTCAGCAAGCGCAGGTTATCACAGCGGACCGACAGCTCGCCGGTCCTGGTCTTGAACATGACACCTTCAGCGGCAATGATGTCACCGATATCCCAGCCCTTGAAGGCCTGGTAAAGACCCTCCGGCAGGCTGTCGCGCTGCAGGAACAGCTGGATGCGGCCGGACATGTCCTGTAGCTGTGTGAAGGCGGCCTTGCCCATGACGCGCTTGGCCATCATGCGGCCGGCAACCTTGACCCTGACCGGCTCTGCCTCGAAGAAGTCGTTGTCCTTATCGTCGTATTCGGCATGCAGTTCGCCGGCTATTGCATTGCGCCGGAAATCATTCGGAAAGGGATTACCCGCTTCCCGCAATGCCTGCAGCTTGCTACGCCGCTGGGCGATGAGTGCGTTTTCGTCCTGGTCAGTCATGATTTCGTTCGCATTTATTCATAAACTATTTTCTCGTTACCCCCTCTCCCTTCGGGAGAGGGGTGGGGAGAGGGGATAAACAAAGCACCCAGCCGATAGCAATCCCCTCTTCCTGTCCTTCTCCCGAAGTACCCAGAAAGCGGGCATAAAGGAGAAGAGACGCTCCTGCTGGCTGACATGCTGATATAGCACGTCCTCACTGTATTTGGCAGCACGCCTACAATCCGCTCTTCAGGCTTGCCTCGATAAACGGATCGAGGTCTCCGTCCAGCACCGCCTGCGTGTTGCCGGTCTCGTGGCCAGTACGCAGATCCTTGATGCGCGACTGGTCGAGCACGTAGGAGCGAATCTGGCTGCCCCAGCCGATGTCTGATTTGGAATCCTCCAGCCGCTGCTGGTCGGCATTACGTTTCTGTATCTCCAGTTCGTAAAGCTTGGACTTGAGCTGTTTCATGGCAGTGGCCTTGTTCTTGTGCTGCGAACGGTCATTCTGGCACTGCACCACGGCACCCGTCGGTTCATGTGTAATACGCACTGCAGACTCGGTGCGATTGACATGCTGTCCGCCGGCACCACTGGCGCGGTATACATCGATGCGCAGATCGGCCGGGTTGATATCGATCTCGATGTCATCATCGATCTCCGGCGACACGAACACCGCCGCAAACGAGGTATGTCGGCGGTTGCCGGAATCAAACGGCGATTTGCGCACCAGTCGGTGAACGCCGATTTCGGTACGCAGCCAGCCGAAGGCATAGTCGCCCTCGAACTTGATTGTGGCGCTCTTGATACCGGCGACTTCGCCGGCCGACACCTCGATCAACTCGGTAGTGAAGCCGTGGCGCTCGCCCCAGCGCAGGTACATGCGCAGCAGCATCTCGGCCCAGTCCTGTGCCTCGGTACCACCGGAGCCCGACTGGATCTCGAGAAAGGCATTGGCCGCATCCATCTCACCGGAAAACATACGCCGGAACTCGAGCTTCGCGATACCGGCCTCCAGCGCATGCAGGTCATCCTCGACGGCATCGAGTGTTTCCTGGTCGCCTTCCTCGGCCGCCATTTCCAGCAGGTCGCCGGCATCCTGCAAGGCCTGCGTCATGTTGGTCAGTGTCAGGACGACCTCTTCCAGCCGTGAACGTTCACGACCGAGTTCCTGGGCACGCTCGGGATCATTCCAGATTGCCGGGTCTTCCAGTTCCCGGCTGACCTCGGTCAGCCGTTCCGTGCGGGTATCGAGGTCAAAGATACCCCCTGAGGGCGGCGGAGCGCCCGTCGAGGTCTTTGATGTGATTACGGATGGCGGTCAGGTCCGGCATGGTTGCATGGCTGGCGGTGAAAGCGCGTCATGATACTACTGTTACCGCACCCAGACTAGCGATCACCGGCCGTCTCGATATACTCGATCACCAGCTGTGGCGACACCGATCCACGATATTCATTCACATCCAGACGGTAGGCCATGCGGGCCGTGTCACAGTCCGGTGGAAGCACCGGCGTATTGAAGGCAATACCGTCGATGCGGCGACTGCCGCTGACCGGTTTCAGACTCAACTTGAGATGCCGCTCACCGACCACGCGCTGGGCAAGGATCTGGAATTCGCCATCAAACAACGGTGCCGGGAAACCCTGCCCCCAGGGGCCCGCCGCGCGCAGCAGCCGGGCCGTGTCGAGCGACAGCTCCGTGGCGCTCAGTTGACCGTCGGACCAGATGACCGTGGCGAGATCATCCGCCGCCAGGTGTCGGGAGACCTCGGCATCGAAGGCGTCCGCAAAGACTGCGAAATCCGTTTCCGCGAGGGTCAGTCCGGCAGCCATGGCATGGCCACCGAATTTGCGCACCAGTGCCGGGTGGCGTGCCGCCACGGCAGCCAGCACATCGCGAATATGCAGGCCGGGCACGGAGCGTGCCGACCCCTTGAGCTCGCCCGCCTCACCGCGCGCACACGCGACCACCGGGCGATGGAAGCGCTCGCGGAGACGTGCCGCCAGGATACCGATCACCCCCTGGTGCCAGTCCGGGTCAAACAGGCACAGACCGGTGGGCAGATTCGTCTCGCTGCAATCCAGTTCACCCAGCGCCTGCAGTGCCTGTGCCTGCATGTCTGATTCGATTTCACGGCGATCACGGTTGAGTGCATCCAGCTGTTGCGCCATCTGCCGCGCCGTACCCGCATCACCCGCGAGCAGGCACTCGATGCCGAGTGACATGTCATCCAGCCGGCCGGCCGCATTCAGGCGGGGACCGACAACGAAACCCAGGTCTTCCGCGACCACATTGGCAGGATCGCGTCTGCCGGTCTCCAGCAAGGCATGGATACCCGGTACGCAGTGGCCGGCACGGATACGCAGCAAACCCTGTTGCACCAGGATGCGATTATTACGGTCCAGCGGCACCACGTCGGCGATGGTGCCCAGCGCCACCAGGTCAAGATATTGCGCCAGATTTGGCTCGCTTCTGCCCTGCCGGTCGAACCAGCCGAGCTCACGCAGGCGCGCACGCAGCGCCAGCATCACATAGAAGGCTACGCCGACCCCGGCGAGAACCTTGCTGGGGAAGGGATCGCCCGGCAGGTTCGGATTGACGATGGCATCGGCAGCGGGCAAGGTCTCACCGGCCAGATGATGATCGGTAATCAGCACACGAATGCCACGCTGGTGCGCCGCAGCGACACCCTCGATGCTGGAGACGCCGTTATCGACGGTCATAATCAGCGCCGGTTCGAGTTCAGCCGCCACCGCGACAATCTCCGGCGTCAGTCCGTAGCCATACTCGAAGCGGTTCGGTACCAGGTACTGTACGTCGGTCGCACCCATGGCGCGCAATGCACGCATGCACAATGCGCAACTGGTCGCACCATCGGCATCGAAGTCACCCACGATGAGAATGCGATCACCGGCGACCAGCACCGCCTGCAACAGCTCAACCGCCGCCGGCAGGCCTCCCAGCATGGACAGCGGCAACAGCCGCTCCAGTGAGTAGCTGATCTCGTCAGCGGACATCACGGCACGTGCCGCGTAGATGCGCCGCAACACCGGGTGCAGGTCGTCCGGCAGTCCTGCGTCCGAAGCAGACATGTCACGTTGCATAATCGAGATCGACATCAGGCCAGTACCTGCTCAAACGGGCGGGGCCGCCGCCAGAAACTGCGCAGCTGGCGACGGGTGACGGTATAACAACGGCCGTTACAGGGCAGCAGGCGCAGGGAATCTATCCGCCCGGCGGCCAGCGTCCTGGCCAGCGGCGCAAACAGTGTGTGTTCCAGTGTATCCAGGGCAGCACGCCATTGTTCGACGTCATTATACCGGACCGGCCAGATCAGGTCGTCCTGCATGACCAGTGTCACGCCATCATCCAGCGTGTCCTGCAACGCATTGACATCTGCCGGTAACGCCCCGACATCAATGCCGGTCAACCCGGCCAGCGCCACGGACAGCGGATCATGCGTCAACACCCGGCATATATCCGTGCTTGCCTGCTCCGGCATGACACCACCCCCCCATGGCCACAGGCTGTTGATGACAGGCTGTCCCCGTTGCTCGCGCGCCAGGTTTACATCATGGGCATGAAACAGCATCTGTACCTCGTTCAGCATGGCATGCCAGGCTCGCGCGGACTCCCCGCGCGGCAGCGCCGGGTTGATGTCCTCGCCGGCCAGCGCGGCCGGCGATGTGGTATCAATCGATGGCGGTGCGTCTACCTGCAGGTACCAGCGCGTCGGTAAGGGTGCCTCAAGGTGCCAGCCATAGCCTGTATAAAAATCGTTGAATGACGCCACCAGCGCGTCCGCCTCCTCCTGGCTGATCGTAAAGCTGTGTGATTCGAACAGGCGCAGACTGCTCTGATCAGCACGCAGATGGACCGGATCGGCGCGCATGACGTAACCCGGGGGCGCATGTCCGCAATCGGCACGGTAGGTCAGTGGCGCGACCGGCGTCGTTTCATCCAGCCCGAAGTACTGCAACAGCACGCTGTCGGGATCACGGCCAGGTGCGGCAGCCACTTGCGCACGCGTTATCAGCCGGTCGAGCGCGGCCGGCCGGCCTTCGGGATAATCGGTCTGCGGGTGATCGCATACCGGACCTGCCAGCCCCGGCAGCACCAGAATCAGGTGTTTACCTGCAGCTGACAAGTCGGGGGAAAGGTTAAGTGCAGGGTGCGTTTCACGCACCGGCAGTGGTGCACGAAGTGCACCCTACACATAATTTGACATGATTATGGAAACGCATACGGGTGGGGACTGTCCTCTACAAGCTGCTCAGAATCGCGTCCTTGACGGCGGACAGTTCGGCATCGATGGTCAGCATGTCGTCGTCACATTGCCTGATCGCCGTGTCCGGGTCTTTCAGTCCGTGTCCGGTAAGCGTGCACACCACGGAACTGCCTTCCGGGATCCGGCCGGCGCGGATATCGCGCAGTGCACCCGCGACCGAGGTCGCCGAGGCCGGCTCGCAGAAGATACCCTCTCTGGACGTCAGCAGTTTCTGTGCCGCCAGGATCTCCTCGTCGCTGCACTCGTCAAACCAGCCGCCGGATTCCTGCTGCACCGTCCAGGCCCGGTCCCAGGACTGCGGGTGACCGATGCGGATGGCGGTGGCCACCGTCTCCGGATGATCGACCATTTCCCCACGCATGAACGGTGCAGCACCGGACGCCTGGTAGCCCACCATGGTCGGCCGCTTGCCGGTGACGCCCCTGTCACCAAATCTGCAACTGCCTTCACAGAACGCGCAGGCCTTTGTTTCCTGATCTGCGTATTCACTGTAGCCGATCCAGTGCGCCGTGATATTGCCCGCGTTGCCGACCGGCAGGCAGTGAAAATCCGGCGCGGCACCCAGCTCGTCAACGATCTCGAAGGCCGCGGTCTTCTGACCCTGCAGGCGGTAGGGATTGATGGAGTTGACGATAGTGACCGGTGCATGGTTGGCGACCTCCTTGACCAGGGCCATGCCGGCATCGAAATTGCCCCGGATCTGGATGACGACCGCACCATGAATCATGGCCTGCGCAAGCTTGCCGAGTGCGATCTTGCCCTCGGGAATCAGCACGAACGCGGTGATGCCGGCACGCGCGGCATAGGCCGCGGCTGCCGCGGAGGTATTGCCGGTCGAGGCGCAGATAATGGCACGACTGCCTTCTGCCACGGCCTGCGTCACGGCCATGGTCATGCCGCGGTCCTTGAACGAGCCGGTCGGATTCAGTCCCTCGTACTTGACGTACAGGTCAACCGACTTGCCGATTTCGGCGGGAATATTCTCCAGCTTCACCAGCGGAGTGTTGCCCTCGCCCAGGCTGATCAGCCGGGCACTGTCGGTGACCGGCAGGCGGTCCCGGTAATGATCGATCAGGCCGGTATAACGTTTACTCATACTAACTTCCCTGGAATAAAAAACACGCACACAAAGGCAAGTGAAAACAATCCCACCACAGAGAACACAGAGTTCACAGAGAATTCAAACGGGACTTGCCCGATGAATCCCGGAAAACCAGATGCAAGCACAACCCATGCGTTGAACCAGGTCTTTGATACGATATTTTTATCTCTGTGAACTCTGTGTTCTCTGTGGTGAAAACCTTATTTCAATCGACGTTCAAATGCTCCAGGCGGATGCGCGTCACCTGGCCATCGATGCTGTCGAGCGCCTCGATCTGGCCAATTGCCTGGTTCATCTGCCGCTCCACGACCACGTGTGTCAGCAGGATCACCGAGGCGCGGTCAGCGTCGGCGGCCGGCTCCTTCTGCAGGATTGCCTCGATACTGATGCCGGCATCGCCAAGTATACGGGTAATATCGGCCATCACGCCCGGTTTGTCCGATACCTGCATACGCAGGTAATAGGCCGTCTCCACATCATCCATGTCCAGCACCGGCGTGTCCGTGATCGAGGCAGGCTGGAAGGCCAGGTGCGGCACACGGTTTTCCGGGTCAGCCGTCAGGACACGTACCACGTCGACGATGTCGGCCACGACCGCCGAGGCGGTCGGTTCCGAGCCTGCCCCCGCACCGTAATAAAGGGTCGGACCGACGGCATCGGCATTGACGAGTACGGCATTCATGACGCCGTCGACATTCGCAATCAGGCGGCGCTCGGGAATCAGGGTCGGATGTACGCGCATCTCGATGCCGCGCTCGGTGCGCCGTGTAAAGCCGAGGTGCTTGATACGGTAACCGAGTTCACCGGCATAGCCGACATCCTCGCGGGTGATACGGCTGATGCCTTCTGTGTAGACCTTGTCGAACTGCAACGGGATGCCGAATGCCAGCGAGGCCAGTATGGTCAGCTTGTGCGCGGCATCGATGCCCTCGATATCGAAGGTCGGATCAGCCTCCGCATAGCCGAGCGCCTGCGCCTCCTTCAGCACCTCGTCGAAATCACGTCCCTTGTCACGCATTTCGGTGAGGATGAAGTTGCCGGTACCGTTGATAATCCCGGCCAGCCAGTGGATCCGGTTGGCGGCCAGTCCCTCGCGGATTGCCTTGATGATCGGAATGCCGCCGGCCACCGCGGCCTCGAACGCCACCATCACCCCCTGCTCCTGGGCGGCAGCAAAGATCTCGTTGCCGTACATCGCGATCAGCGCCTTGTTGGCGGTCACCACATGCTTGCCGCCGGCAATCGCCTGCAGCACCAGTTCACGCGCCGGCTCGTAACCGCCGATCAGTTCGACCACGATGTCGACATCGGGATGCGCCACCACGCTGAAGGCGTCGTCGCTGACGGTAATGTCCTCGATACCAGGCAGACTGGCGGCGTCATACTCACGCGCAGCAGCATGCGTGATACGAATACCACGGCCGGCACGGCGCGTAATTTCCCTGGCATTGCGATGCAACACATTGAAAGTGCCACCGCCCACAGTACCCAGGCCCAGCAGACCCACATTAACCGGTTTCAATTGTTATCTCCCTCAAGCTTCGATCTGGCCCTGATCCCGACGGAACATGTCGCGGATGCAGCGGATGGCCTGGCGGGTACGGTGCGTATTCTCGATCAGTCCGAAGCGTACATAATCGTCGCCGTATTCCCCGAAACCGATGCCCGGCGATACCGCGACCTTCGCCTCACTCAGCAGTTTCTTGGAAAATTCCAGCGAACCCATGTCCCGATACACATCGGGAATACGCGCCCACACGAACATGGTGGCCTTTGGCCGCTCAACCGGCCAGCCAAGGGCAGTCAGACCATCACACAGCACGTCGCGGCGTTCCTGGTACATGTCACGAATCTCGCGCACACAGTCCTGCGGTCCTTCCAGCGCGGTAATCGCAGCCACCTGGATCGGTGTGAACATGCCGTAGTCCAGGTAGGACTTGATGCGGGCGAGTGCCGCGATCAGTGTTTCGTTGCCGCACATGAAGCCGATGCGCCAGCCGGGCATGTTATAGCTTTTCGACAGCGAGAAAAACTCCACCGCAACATCCATGGCCCCCTCGACCTGCAGGATGGAGGGCGCGGTGTAACCGTCGAATACCAGATCGGCATAGGCCAGGTCCTGAATCACCCAGATCTCGTGCTCGCGGGCAATGGCCACAACCTTTTCATAGAAATCCAGTTCGACACACTGCGTGGTCGGATTACCCGGAAAGTTGAGCACCAGCATCTTGGGCCGTGGCCAGGAGTCCTTGATAGCCTTTTCCAGCTCGGCGAAAAAATCCACGTCAGGACGCAGTGGCACATGGCGAATGTCGGCGCCGGCGATCGCGAATCCGTAGGGATGGATCGGATAGGCCGGATTCGGCACGAGGACCGCATCACCGGGCCCACACACGGCCAGCGCCAGGTGTGCCAGCCCCTCCTTGGAGCCAATGGTGACAATGGCGTTGCGTTCCGGGTCCAGGTCAACCGCATAACGCCGGTCGTACCAGTCGCAGATGGCCTTGCGCAGCCGCGGGATACCACGCGACAGTGAATAGCGATGCGTATCGCCGCGCTGCGCAGTCTCGATCAGCTTGTCGACGATGTGCTGCGGGGTCGGCTGGTCCGGATTGCCCATGCCGAAATCGATGATGTCCTCGCCACGCGCCCGCGCCGCCGCCTTCAACTCATTGACAATATTAAAAACGTACGGCGGTAGCCGCTTGATGCGGGCAAAATCCTCGATCACTGGAGCAAGCGCTTAATTCGTTGTTTATAAAGAGATTAGAGTAACTATCCTAAAGCGCTAACGTTACTGAAAAGCGCCGGGGGACACAAGGGAAATCTGGATACGGTACATCCCATCGTGCAGGAATGCCGGCAACACCCGCCGCTTGTCTATCCTGTTGCCCCTGCGTATCGTAATTCCGGCCGGGGATTCCTGACCCTGGCAGAGGCCGATAACCGGACATCATGAAAGAGACTGGCATCGGGTTTATTGTTCTGCTGTTGTGTATTGGCTGTCTGACACCGTCAGCTGCGCTCGCCGTAAATGATGGTGACATCAATATGGATGGCCGTGTCAGCCTCGTTGACCTGCTGTGGGGTACCCAGGCATTGCTTGGGCAACGTGTACTGACACCCATACAGGAACAACACGGTGATGTTGCCCCGCTGGTCACAGGCATACCCCTGCCTGATGGAAACTTCAATCTCGGTGATGTGCTGGTGATCAGCCGCCTGGCAATGGGCTTGTTATCTTTTCCGGCACCGCCCGCCAACCTGTTCAATATCGGCGACTCCATCGGGGAAGGTGAGGCGGCTAATGGGGTGATCGGCCAGGTGTATCACGAGCAGGTCTGGTCGACCGGCTATAGCGGCAATGACAACGTGAACACCTTTAACGAACGCTATGAAAGTATCGCGCCGGTTGATTACTACGAAAACAATGCCAGCCGTGACGCACTCTTCAATCATGCGATTAGTGGTTCGGACATGGCCGACTTTGCCGGGCAGGCACAGAATATAATCGCGTCAGTCACGCAAACGCCCACGGGTGATGCCGGCAGGGTCGCCGTCTTGCTGGGGAACAATGACGTCTGCGCATCCAGCATGGCTGCCATGACTGACCCCGCTCTGTTCGAATCCCGCTATCGCGCCGGCCTCGATGTGCTGGCCGCCAGCCCTGTCACGCAGCATGCGCAGATCCACGTATCGGGGATTCCCGCAATTTACTGGCTGTGGAATGCCAAGCGCAATAATTTCTGGTGCAAGGTCTTTGCCTGGCCATTCGTGCCATGCCAAAATTTGCTGGATAATCCCGACGATGACTGCGCAAGCAGCACGTCCAGGAATGATCCGGACAATGATTACCCGGGTGATGGCGGGAACTGTCTGCGCCGGAAACAATTCCACCGCATCATCCGCGATGCGTATAACCCGATACTGCGTAATGTACTGGATGAATATGTGCAGGCTGGCAACCTGCCCAATGCCACATTTATCGATATTTACGACATAAAGTTCGATTCGCAGCATGTCAATAGTGGCGACTGCTTCCATCCCAGCACGGATGGTCATGCGCTGCTGGCAACTGCAGAGTGGTGCAGGACCGCGCTGGGCAGCCTTGACCCGCAATGCCAGAATTGACGCTGACTGGACAGCCTGGAACAACATGAACAAACTGATCACTACTGCATGCTTTATTCTGCTGGCCGCCTTGCTCTCTGGTGTGGGGATCGCAGCGGACAACTTCAAAACGGCCGGTAAAGGTGTCCAGTACCGTGATCTGATACAGGGTACAGGTGACCACGCAGAAGTTGGTGACGTGGCAACCATACATTTCACCAGCTGGCTGGATGACCACGGCAGGCAGGGCAGGGAAATCTACGCGACGCGCGGCCAACGCGCACCGGTATCATTCGTCATCGGCACGGACAGGGTCATGCAGGGCTGGAACGAAGGCGTCATTGGCATGCAGGCAGGTGGCAGGCGTCTGGTAAATGTACCTGCCGGGCCTGCCTTCGGGGCCAGGGGCGTACCAAATGTCGTCCCGCCGAATACAGGAATGATCTTCGTCATAGACTTGCTGGCACTTGATAAGCACCCCAATAAACACTAGCAATCTGGCAGGGTCGCAATAACCACTAAAAGCATCCGTTTTTTTACCCGCCCTACCCTGCGTATCTTCACAATATGCGCTTTGCCGAAGACACCCACCCGGGATTCAGCATCCAGGCCATCATCGATGACGGGATCGTCATCGATGACAGGCAAATCACGCGCAGTGTGCTGGTCTCTACAGACACACTACAGGACTGGCCACCGTGCAGTGTTTCGGAGCTGACAGAGGAGCACATGGCACAATGCTCGGCACTGCAACCGGAAATCGTCATCATCGGCACGGGCAGGACCCAGGTGTTCCCGCCGCTCCAGTACGCGGCCAGCCTGCAGC
>JBATGJ010000064.1:0-2426 GCA_049665685.1 Gammaproteobacteria bacterium | reverse complement strand
TAGCTCGACCCCCGTCGCGCCATCGATACGCTGACCGAAGATTTCATACTCGTTATCTACCAGTGGGGCAGTGTCGTCATCACCCCCCCATACCACCAGGTACTCGTCGGCCGTGGCGTTGTAGACCACCGCCGGGGCGTCAGCGCTAAAGTTGACATCGCCATCCGGGCCCATGTCCGAGATGCGGAAGTCCATGCCAAGCTCAAGCCCCGTGTCCGCATTGATACGTTGACCGAAGATTTCATACTCGTTATCCACCAGTGCAGCAGTGTCGTCGTCACCCCGCCAGACCACCAGGTACTCGTTGGCCATGGCGTTGTAGGCCACCGCCGGGTCACCAGCGCTGTAGTTGTCATCGCCATCCGGGCCCATGTCGGAGATGCGGAAGTCATTGGTGCCGATCTCCGGATCAATGGTTACCGGGTAGACTGCACCGGCCAGATCCGCGGCCGCCACCTGTATCGTGCTGCGCGTATCCGTCACCTGCATCCGCGCCGCCAGCGTCTTGCCCGTGGCATCAAATACCGTTACCTGACCCAGCGTCACCACACCGGAGGCATCACGCCAGACCCAGCCATGGTCGGTTGACTCCATCCTGCCCTGGCTCTTGATAGCGCCCGTAATGACCAGGTCCCGCCCTTTCACCCAGGGCCGCTCCAGTACAAAACGCTGCTCGATGGTGTTTGCCTTTAGCAGGTAACGCTCGATCAGACCGGCGCGGACAAAGTCGACCGTATCCAATGCACTGTGGACTGGAGGTACAGATGCCTGTACTGCGCCATTGAGTTGCGTCAACTGCCAGTGCCAGACCGGTCCTTGGCGTGGAGTGAAGTGCACACCCGTCCCGTCAAACACCGCCCGGTGACCGGGGTTGGTTACGATAATAGTGTCTTTGTCTACCGCGATCGTATTCAGCGCCTGACTAACCGCCTGTTGTTTGCTGATGACCGGGGCAGGGGTATCGATATCAACTGATGACCAGGCCGATAACGGTGTCAGTAAACACACCATCCAGATAATTTCTTTTGCATTTTTAAATGAAAAATACTTGGATGATTTCATAATTATTCTCCAGTCCACTTGGTGAGGTACTTTGCGTATCTTTGTCTGTGTTGTATGGGAAATGCTATGCCGGTATAGCCATCATATTGAGCATCTGTATACGCAGCTGCACACGAAGGTCGATATCTGGAATCCCTTACGCAAAGATTTTTTAATTGATTTTAATAGCCTTGTGTCAGGCTTGTAGACATATGCTAACTATAGGGCAGTCCCATATGGCCCGCAATGACATGTATCAATGGGTGATTTGATTAACGGCTCAGGGATATTTGTCATGGGTGAAAGAGTATGAAATCACTGGATTTATAATGGACACATTAAGCTACCTGTTTTCCATTAGCCTGGGAATGCCCGGAATGCTTCGTTTCCCGTCCTTTAGGGAAAGACCATTATTGAATCAGCCTGTAGGCCCGGGATCGTCCATATACCGACATTCCCCGCCCATGATTACTGCAGTTGCTGGAATTGCGAGACCTGATAGCATGATTGAATAATCCGATACCGGGAACGGGAATGATGAGTATCTGGTCACAGGCCAAAGATCTGGCTGCACAAACGCCTGGTGATAGAAATCGATACGTCGATTTTCTTCGTGCCGTGTCAATTCTTGTGGTGATTACCGGCCACTGGCTGATTGCCGCTCTTTATTACCAGGACGGAACACTAATCCCGGGCGACCTGCTCGAAATTCAAACCCGTACCCAGTGGTTGACCTGGCTATTCCAGGTCATGCCGATATTCTTCATCGTGGGTGGATACGCCAATGCCGTCACGCTGGAAAAAGCACGCCGACGTGAGATTGGTTATGCAGGTTGGCTGGCAGCGCGCCTTAATCGCCTCGTTACACCGCTGCTTGCCTTGTTGCTGGGTTGGGCATTACTCGCGGCAATATTGTATTTCTCGGGTGTCAGTGGCGATATTACTCGGCTTGCGTCCCGCACTGCCCTGATCCCAACCTGGTTTCTTGCCATCTATATCATGGTAGTCGTGCTCGCCCCGGCAACCTACATCGCCTGGCGGCGTTGGGGGTTTGCCTCGTTTTGGGCGCTTGCGGCAATCGGCGCACTCGTCGATATCGCCTTTTTCGCTGCTGATCTTCGCTGGATGGGCTGGAGTAATTACATCTGGATCTGGCTCTCCGTTCACCATCTTGGCTATGCCTGGCGGGATGGACGCATGGGTAGCCCGGCGCGTCTCTTAAGCTACTCTGCGCTCGGCCTGTTGGCGCTGGGAATGCTGGTTTCCAAAGGGCCATATCCTTTTGCGATGGTGGGGTCGCCGGACGAGGGCTTGAGCAACTCATTCCCGCCGAAACTTACGTTGCTGATACTCGGTATTTCTCAGTTCGGGTTACTCCTGGCAAT
>JBATGJ010000063.1:0-3514 GCA_049665685.1 Gammaproteobacteria bacterium | reverse complement strand
ACTCCTGGCAATCGAAGGTCCGATGCGACGCATGTTGACCGGTATTCGAGTCTGGGCTGCGACGGTATTGATCAATAGCATGATTATGACCCTCTATCTCTGGCACCTGACCGTCATGGTTATCATCGTTGCGCTGGCTTACCTGGCAGGGGGTCCGGGGCTGGGGCTGGCACCCGGGAGTGTAGAGTGGTGGCTCACTCGACCGCTATGGATAGCCGTTCTTCTTGCAGCGTTATTGCCAGTAAGCTTGCTGTTCTCGCCGTTGGAGAGACGTGCGCACGCCGCAGATGCAGCAGTTCCGGCCGCATCGAGGCTCGTCGGTGGCGCCGCGCTGCTTTGCCTGGGCGTTGCGCTGCTCGCTCTGTTTGGATTCGGAAGTTCACCGTTGCCGAGGCTTGATATTGTTGCCTTCCTGATGGTGGTTGCAGGAGCTGCAATCAGTGGTTTACTGCCTGGACTCAAATAAGACCAGAAGAGCAGGGCAATGCAAACCGGACGATAGTGTCACATACAGCCCGGTACGCGATCGTCCAGTATTTTGCCTGTCATGACATTAAAACCTGGATGCTGTACTTCCGGCCACTAATACTTATGTACCAGCTGACAACCATGGACATGGATGACCGGGTTGTTCGGGACTGGCTGTTAAACGATTGTTTATATTAGGGTCGAGTAAAGGAGCGAGAACAACCAGAATCGGGTATTTGATAAATTTCGATAAGCGGGAGGTTAATGCTCATTATCAACCCATTCACCACAGGGCTCGACTTGCGACATTCTTTGCAGGTGCTAAGTGAACGGGTTGTTGCTATAAGTTGCCATAGCGATCACGATTGGCCGCTAATATGGACGACATCGTACACATAAACTCTCCAACACCACCTGTCTACAACCAGTCGCCGGGATCCTGCACCCTGTACGTCGATGCCGGAGTCAGGAACCTCAGACTGCGTGCCTGTAGAGATGACGGGTCGGTGCTGTACGATGATGTGGTCCCCAGCAAGGGGGATCTGCATGAACTCTTTTCCACCTATCAGGTCGGGGAGCACTTCGGCAGCGCAGACGATGCGCGTATCTTTATCACCGGCAAGCTGGCCGGAACGGTCCGCGATACCCTCGGCTACGGCAAGGTAGTACTGCCCGCGGCCCTGTTCTGGATGGCCGCGAGGGATCTCATTGCACTGCCTGAAAACAGCGCCATCGCTTCGCTGGCAATGCTCGACCTGTCGGCCTCCGGCTACCTGCTCGTCGGTATCGATCGCAGCGGCGAGCTGAAGGATGATCTGCTGCTGCTCAATCCCCGCTGCGGCGCCGGCTCCGGCATCAACCTCGACCGGGTACTGCAGAAGCTGGCCTTGAGTCGTGCAGAGGTCGACCCGTTGTTGTCCGCTTACCTGGGCGAGGCAGGGCGTGGGCAGCGTGACAAGGCCGGCGTCCGGGCCGACCGCTGCGGTGTGTTCGCCTCCTCGGCCACTATCTCGGACAAGAACACGGGCATCCCCCTGGATGCCGCACTGGCCACGACCCTGAAATCCGAGGTGCTGAAGGCCTGCAAGAAGCTGCCGCAGGGCTACGACAAGGTCTATCTGACCGGGCGCATCTTCCGCTGGCAGTACGCCCGGGATTGCGCCGAGGATCTGCTGCGGGCGAATGGCGTGCAGCAGATCGCATACGACACGGAGAATACACAGGTACTGGAGTCGCTGCGCAAGCTGGTGGAGCGAATCGGTGCCGGTAGTCTTGCCCAGCCCGACCAGCGCCTGATTCCGCAGAGCACGCCGGAGGAGTATCCCTCCTTTGCCGAGCTGAAGTCGCGCTATGAGGCGAGTGGCCTGTATCTGCGCCTTCCGGATGAACCGCCTGAGCCGTGTATGCCGGACCGGCTGGCACAACATCCGGTGATCCTCGGCCTGGACGCGGGTTCCACCATGGCCAAGGCCGTGGTGGCCGATGCCATAACCGGCGAGAGTCTGTTCCAGCAGGCGTACAGCAACGCCGGCGATACCATTGAGACCGTCAAGCAGGTGTTCAGGGACCTGCGCAGCATCGGCGTGGCGCAGCTCGCGATACGCAGCATCGGCATCACCGGTTCTGCCCGCTACCAGGTACAGCAGGCACTGATGCGCATTTATCCCGTACTCGCTGACCGCACCTCGGTACTGGTGGAGAACTACGCCCACGCACGCGGCTCCATCGAACATGCCAAACGTCATATACACCGTCTCAGGGAGCAGGGTTTCACTGATGTCAATGAAGAGTTCTGTATCCTGATTGATATCGGCGGCGAGGACACCAAGATCTCGACCATCGCTCTTGAGCAGGCTGAGTTGTTCGATAATGCCATGAATCTGAAATGTTCAGCGGGCACCGGCAGCCTGATGGATACGCTCAGCGCCATGTTCGACATGGAGAGTATCACCGAGGCCTGTGCCCAGGCGTATGCGGCACCACGCTCCTTCGCTATCAATGCCACCTGTGCCGTATTCCTGATGGAGAATGCCAGCAAACTCCAGGCCCGGGGGGTACCAAGGGATCAGATACTGGCTTCGGCAAACTGGGCCATCGTTGAGAACATGGCGCGTACTTTATGGAACCAGCTGGAACTGCCTGGCCATGCGGTGGTTCTGCTGCACGGCCAGACCATGCTCTCGGAACCGCTACCACTGGCGGTAACCCACCGACTGCAATCCTACCTCGGCAGTCCCGCATACGCCCTGGTTCCGCCCAATCCGGGGCATCGCGCCTGTATCGGTCTGATCCATACCCTGTTGCAGGCATCACCACCGGGCTTCGCCTACATTCGACTGGATGACTTCATCGATACCCGCTTCGAGAAACATATCATCGTGTGCAAAGGGGCCGCCTGTGGCGACCCTCAGGCTCGCTGCAACCGTTGCTCACTCAAATGCCGCGGGACGGATGGTGGAAAGATCTCCTTTACCCTGGGGGGATGCACCGCAATCAATGAACTGCTGGGCAGAAAGGAAAAGCACCAGGCAAAGATCGAGCCGCCGCGTGATGCCTACAAGGAGATCTGGGATTTCATCGACAGTCACCATCCCAGGAGCGAGGATCCCGGGCGACTGGTCATTCCACGGAGTTTCGTTGTCTCGGAATGGGCCTATCTCCTGGCGCGGGTATTCGAGCAGCTTGGTATCCCGGTGCATGTGGACACAGTCCGCGAGCAGGATCTGACTGATGCCCAGCCCGATTTCAATATCGATTGCTGCGCGCCGCAGATTGGCGCAGTAGGCCAGTATCGGCGCCTGGCTGCGGAGCCGCATGGCATGATCCTGGTCCCGCAGATCGAGACCCTGCCAACCGACGGAGTGAGCCGTGGCCTCGCCTGCACCACCAACCAGGGCGGGGTAGCGGTGGCCAGGAACCTTGCCGGGATAGCCAGCCCGGCAGCGCGGTTCCAGCTCATCCAGCTGAATCTCGATCGACTGGACGCCGGCTTCCTCTGTGACCAGCTGCACGGCCGGCTGGCAACGCTGTTCCGTTTCTACAGTCT
>JBATGJ010000062.1:0-3895 GCA_049665685.1 Gammaproteobacteria bacterium | reverse complement strand
CCTGGTAAGCGGCATACTCCTCAATGCTGAGTTGTCCGTCACCGTTCATGTCCAGCGTGATCCACTGGGCGGAAATTTCGGGCAGGTTACCCGCCTCGTCAATACTCAGCACGCCGTTCTTGTCGGCGTCCATTTCCTCGAAGGGTATCGCTGCAGTGTCTTCGGCGTGAACGAGACCGGTCAGTCCGGTAAAGAGTACCGCGGTTATGCATGCCTTCTTCATTGTAATCTCCAGATTATTACAGTAGTTGAATCCACGTCTGTGGGATGGTTTGCGCATGAGCGCACGCTTGACTGAGCAAGGAGCAGGCCAGTTTTGCATTTGCTTTGTGAATCAGTTAAATAGCCGTTTTCACGGTTGGCGAAATCGCCTGTTGCGTCGGCAATTGACGACGGGATTGATGTGGTCCGGGTGAAAATCCTGCCACATGAAGGACATGGGCTGTCGCCAGCAAGTGACAGGCTTCTGTTCAAACGGCGTTGTGAAATTGCCCGGGCCGACCACCTGCCAGTCAATGCAAGTGGTTGTGTGTGCCTGGTGTTGCTGGGACGACCCAGCGCCGCAGTACCGTCTGCAGCTCATCCATGCTGTAAGGCTTGCTGATGAAGTCATCCAGCCCGGCATCGATACAGTGCGCATGTTCTCCCTTCAAGACATTGGCCGTCATGGCAATGATGGGTGTGTGGGCATGTTTGCCTTCTGCCGTTCGAATCGCACGCGTGGCGTCAATGCCATCGAGACCGGGCATCTGGATGTCCATGAGTATGGCGTCAAAACGGCCGGTGCGGTGCGCCTCCACGGCCTGGATACCGTCATTCACTATCGTAACCCGGCAGCCCATGTGCCTGAGGACCTCCGTGGCAAACAGGCGGTTGACCGCGTTGTCCTCGGCTACCAGGATGGCCGTGTCCCGCAGGGCGTTGTCGGTCGACACGGACAGTGGTTTCGACGCGCCGGCAGTGACAGACGCGTGTGTCTGCGTGATAACCGCCAGGGGCAGGTTCACCCTGAAGACCGTGCCCTGTCCCGACACGTTGCTCTCGATACGGATGGTTCCCGACATCAGGTCGACGAGCTGACGCGTGATGGCCAGACCCAGGCCGGTTCCGCCGGGAGGCCACGTGTCCGTATCATCTCCCTGGTTGAACGCCTCGAAAATCCGTTCCCGGGCCCGGATGGGGATGCCGATACCCGTATCGCTCACCTCGATGCAGATGGGCAACCGATTGGCGCTGACCGGTGCGGCCGTTACGGCGACAGCAACACTGCCGGTCTCGGTGAACTTGATGGCATTACTGACCAGATTGGTAAGGATCTGCCGGAGACACCCGGCATCGCCAAGCAGTTGCGGCGGTATATCGGCAGATATATCCCGGAACAGGGAAAGCCCCCGATCAGTGGCCCCAGGTTCGAGCAGGTCCAGTGTCTCGTTAACCGTCGCAGCCAGGTCGAATGGTTCGCTTGCCAGCACAAGTTTACCTGCCTCGATCTTCGACAGGTCGAGAATGTCATTGATAATCGTCAGCAGGGCGTTGCCGGAATGCCTGATAGTATCCGCGTACTTGCGCTGCTCGGGGGCCAGATCGGACAGTTGCAGCATTTGTATCATGCCGAGTATTCCGTTGAGCGGGGTGCGTATTTCATGACTCATACGGGCAAGAAAATCGGATTTTGCCTGCGTGGCTTCGGCCAGCTGAATTGCACGCTCCTCGAGCAGTGCCGCATTTCTTTGCGTCGACCAGTACTGGCGATTGAGCCGCAGGGCAACAAACGACAGGAACACCGAAGCGGTCAGAAACATGACGGCATAGGCCGTGCCGACACCGCCCGGCAGGCTGCTCAACACCAGTCCCGACGGCCATAACAGGATGAACAGCACCGCAAACGACAGCATGCGCATGGGTGCAAGCGTACCCACGCCCGCACTGGCGATACCCACCGAGGCCACGATGGACAGCAGTGTAGTAGTGTTGAGGCCGTCCTGGTAAATGATCGTAGTCCAGTAGCCGCTCCAGATAGAAACCATCAGGATGGTCAGGAACATGAACCACCGGGTCCAGACCAGCGGCACGAGGGTCCGGCTGCCTCTCGCGAGTAACACCCGTGCCAGGCTGGCCAGAGACAATGCCCATACGCAGGCTGTTGTCAGTGCGGGATGATTTGACTGGTAGCCGGTTGCATAGATGATCGTCACGAACAGGGTGATGTAGATCAAGACGCCGGCATAGGAAGCTGCAGACAGGTCATTCACGGCCCTGGGCAGCAATTGCTTGTAGTCCCTGTCGTTCAATCGTCGAGGTTCTGGTGGCAGATGGCATCCCTGTTATCAGGATGGGTGCTGCATACCATAACACCCGGGTGAAAGGCACTCAAAGACACATTTGCCACAGGGTTTATGTCGATATGTCGTGCATTTGAGTGTGCGGGTCCAGTACGGTGCGGTGTCATGCATGCATGGCACTCAGCGGTAAGGTCACTTATATCGCTACGTTTCCCGCGCTACAATACGCCCGCTATCGTGCAGCCACAGGAGATCGGAATGCCAGTCAATCCGGACAGAGATATCAGCGTGACATCGGCTACCAGCGCCGTCTGGGACAACCACGTCACCGTGCCCGACACCCCTGAAGGCTTTACCGTCAGGACCACCGTGCCGACTAATCCCGACGGCGTGGAGGTCATGCTGGAACAGTGGAAAGCGGGTAGTGCCGAACCGCCCCATTCACACCCGGGTGATGACATGACCGTGGTAATTGAAGGCAGGATGGCGGTGCAGTTCTACACGCGCAAGGGCAACCGCCTGGAGCAGGACGGTGAACCACTGGTGCTTGGCAAGGGCGACACCGGCTATATCCGCGGCGGCCGCATCCATGATGCGAAGTACCTGGAAGACTGCAAGCTGGTCTATGTGCATGACCGGACATTTGGCTTTCAGGCCGAATAAACAGCCACCGCTTCAACCAGAATCCCCAAATTGCGCACATGCCCGTGCCCGCAACTGTTTAGCGGTCGTCCGCGGCAGTTACCCGGGCCGGGTTACTCGATCTTGATGTAGGCAAAACCCTCACGCTGAAGTTCAGCGATGCGTACTACGCCCGAGGGGACCAGCTCCACACCCGCTGCCAGCTTGCCGGCATCCAGCTTGATCTGTGAACGCGTATTATCACACAACTCCAGTTTTACGCCCTGAACGGAATGCAATGAACCGAGACGGCCAGCCAGATTGGCGCGCCGTTCGTCGAGTGCGGCATCCGCGGCGAACGGTGTATTTTCCAGCTTGTCGGCGGTCAGGAAACGAATACCGTGGGCGACGAACACGATGCGCACATCATATTCAATCAGCTCATTCTGGTAGTAGGTCACCATATTGTTGATGCTGGTCAGCATGGCGCTGAAGCGTCGCGGGTCGGCAAAATCCGCATGATAGACGACCTTGATGACATCATCGTCCTCGGCAAGTGCCGGTGGACTCAACGGCAGGGTGAGCAGCAGGGCAGCGACGATAGCCAGGATCCGTGCAGACATGTCATTCTCCAATTTTGTTGTCAACACAGACAAGTGTAGCAAATACCCGGCGCATGCGGGCCGCAGGTTTACAGCGGGACGCTGATGTCAGACAGGATGCGGGCAATTGACCGGTAATCGATTTTACCCCAGTCGAGGTCACGTTTTTCATTGACTGTGGTCAGGACCAGTTCACCGAGAATTTCCAGACTGCCGATCGTGCCGGACATGCGCGGTGAATGCTCCAGCGTCTTGTCGCGGGGGGCGAAATAGATATGCAGTAATTCGCCCGAGTCATCGGTCATGGCGAAGATATTGGCGGACAGGTGCGGGCGCGTCTCGAGGTTGATCCGGAGCCAGTTGTTGATCCATGCCGCCGCGCGTGTGATG
>JBATGJ010000061.1:0-3639 GCA_049665685.1 Gammaproteobacteria bacterium | reverse complement strand
GTATGGGTGGGGTGACAGACGCCTTGTGTCTGATGCCGTCATGCCGGCGACCGGGTCGACAGTGTAATGACCGGTAGTGAGGTAAGTGACAACATTCTCCATTGAATAATATCCACCCACCGCCAACACGAAGTGCACCCGATCACGGATATCGGGTTGAAGTGCGGCGAGTAGCACCGGACCGGCACCATAGCTGAAGCCAGCGATTCCGATATGTCCCGGTGGTGCAAGCCCCGGTTGGGATGCCAGCCATGAGAAGCTATCAGCTACCTCACGCGCATCACTTGACCGCATTCGGTAACTGCGTACTCCGGGCATGTCCGGTACCAGCACGGTGAAGTCCAGGCGTGCAAGGGTAGTGGCGATGGCTATGACCCGCGCATCCCTCCTGCCGCGGGCCGCAACGCCAGGTACCAGCACAATGCCGGCCCGAGCAGCCTGCGATGTATGGTAGAGGTCGGCGGCACGTTGCTCGCCGCCTGTCATGAAGCTGACCGATTCGCGTGATGGGCGCGGTACCTGCGCTGCCAGGCGGCTGGTGACAAGACCGGAGGCCAGGTCTTCCAGTGCCAGTCCCGCCTCGCTTTCGCCGAAATCAGGGGTGGTGCAAGCCAACAGCACATTACACAAACTCAGCAGGGCTAGACGGTGGATGGAGGTGTGTGCTTTGGATATAGCCATTTACTCGCCGGCGCCTTCCACAGTGCCTGTCCAGGAACCTGCCGCGATGTTTGGCATGATCGGGTCCAGCAGTGCAACATCATTGACCCCGAACTCCCAGGAGACTGTATAGGCCGAGTCCGGCACCGGCAGCCAATTCGTTGCAAACGTGAGCATCTGGGCCTCACCTGCATTGAGGGAAACGGCCACGGGCAAAACAGGAAACAGTGCTACAGCACCATAGCCGCCACCACTGATATCGAAGTGCATCACGCTGACGGTCGCATCGGACGCTATCGGGCCGTTGTTGGCGACTTCCACATCTAAAAATAAGCGCAACTCGAATGGGTCTGGGAAAGATGTGTAGGCGCTGTCGAGTTGGACAGACAGGATTGCCCAGTCTATACAGAAGGCACAGACGATGTTCGTGTTGGCTTGTGCCTCGAGTGGCATCTGGACAACCGGCGCTATGACCTCCGCTCTGTTTGTTGCAGTCAGTACATCGGTCGGGTTGGCTATCAGGTTCTGGTTTACCATCACCTCAAGCCGTAACCCCGCCGTCTTGCTGGCGGCATCCGTACCCAGCGTCGGCAGACTCCACACGCTGGTTGTCGAATCATAGGCCCCGCCCGGCGTTGGCGTGGCCTGCACGAAGGTAAGCTCTGCCGGCAGTGTGTCCAGTACCCCGACACCCGCAACGCTCGTCATGCCATCGTTCACGACTTCAAGCCGGTATTCGACCAGATCGCCTTCACGGGCGGTTTTTGGCCCGTCCTTGGTAAGGGTCAACGCTGCACAGGCATCCGCAAGCGGAAAGACCAGTAACACTGCAAGCAGGGTATGGCTGGCAAGATAGCGTATGCACGCCCGGCAAGGTTCAGACATGTGGGTCATTGGTAGTTCCTCTGTGACGGCTGTAAATCGCATCCCAATCCACCCCGGGGTGAATTAATCAGCTGGAGCCAGCTATCAGCAGCCAGTTCTTATAGCACGCAGCGGTGTGAGGAGTACTTGATAATCATCAAAATTAATATCAGAAGTATGTTTGTAGTTAGTACAATGGTACTGGTTGATTCTCGTCTATGCGCCCCATGTTATTGACTGTGATACTGGCATGCTGATACTGATGTGACATGACGGAAACCCATTATCTCGCCGATATTCTGATTCTGCTGGCGGCGGCGATCGTCGCCGTCCCCGTCTTCCGGCACCTGGGTCTCGGCTCGGTGCTGGGATACCTGGCGGCCGGCGCCATAGTCGGTCCCTGGGGATTTGGTTTCATTGACCAGGTCCATGAAATCCGGCATATCGCCGAATTCGGCGTTATCTTCCTGCTGTTCATCATCGGCATAGAATTAAAGCCTGCACGGCTGTGGGCCATGCGACGCATGGTGTTCGGTCTGGGTACTGCACAGGTGGTAGTGACCGGGCTGGCCATCGCCGGCCTGGCCCTGCTGTTCGGCCAACCACCCGGAATGGCTGTGATCATCGGTTTTGGTCTGGCGCTCTCATCGACGGCGTTTGGCCTGCAGATCCTGACCGAGCGGGGTGAGATGGGGACCAGACACGGCCAAACGGCATTTTCTGTGTTGCTGCTGCAGGATCTGGCAGTGGTGCCACTGCTGGCGCTGGTGTCACTGCTTGCCGCTGAAACCTCGCTAGCGGAAGGCATCGAGTTCGCGATATTGAATGCCGTGCTCGTTATTGCCTTCGTCTTCCTCATTGGCCGGTTCCTCCTGTCCCCGCTGCTGCGCCTGGTGGCGACCAGCCGGACGGCGGAGGTATTCACCGCCGCGGCCGTGTTCGCGGTGCTGGGCACGGCGTGGCTGATGGAGGAGGTAGGCCTGTCGTTGGCGCTGGGTGCGTTTCTTGCCGGGTTGATGCTGGCGGACTCCCATTACCGACACCAGATGATTGCCGATATCCAGCCGTTTCGCGGCATCCTGCTGGGTCTGTTTTTTATGGGCGTTGGCATGACCATTGATTTTGGACTGCTGGGCAGGCAAACGGTGTTGATTGTCGGGCTGGTCCTGGGCCTGCTGCTGATCAAGTCCACCATCCTCTGGGTCCTCTGCCGGCTTATGGGTGTCGCCACGCCGGATGCGATGCGGGTATCGCTGTTGTTGTCACAGAGCGGGGAATTCGGTTTCGTGCTGTTCGGGCTGGCCGCCATCAGCGGCGTGCTGCCGGAAGATCTTTTTAATTTCCTGACACTGCTGGTGGCACTGACCATGACCACTACGCCGTTGATGCCGAATTTCTGCGAGTACCTCTGCAAATGTCTGACCCCTGTGACCGACAGGCACGATGTTAGTACTAACCATATAGGGAACGGGCAGCCGCATGTCATTATTGCCGGCTTCGGCCGCGTGGGACGGCGGGTAGCGAGGATCCTGCAGGACGTTAATGTACCCTATCTCGCCATAGACAGTGATGCAGACCGCGTGGCGGAAGGCAGGCAGGATGGATTTTCTGTTTTCTACGGTGATGCAAGCCAGGTCGACGTGCTGAAGGCGGCGGGTGCCGGGCAGGTCGGTGTGCTGGTGTGCACCCTTGACCAGATTGTGCCTGCCATGCGGCTGGTCAATATCATGCGTCAGCATTACCCAGACATCGCCATTCACACGCGCGGGCATGATCGCCAACATTGCGAGGAACTGTTGAAGGCGGGGGCAACCATTGCCATCTCGGAAACACTGGAAGCGAGCCTCCAGCTCGGTGCGGCGGTGCTTGATACCATGGGTGTACCTGAAGAGGACAGTGCTCCACTGATTGAGTCGTTCCGCAAGGAATATTATGAATAGCACGGCATCGGCATTTGTATACTCAAGGCAGCAGGGCCCCGGTAGCGGTGTCCAGAGGCCCGGGCATCGTCCATCCCGGCTAAATTAATGGCCGGTTGCCGGTCATTCCACAAATGCCCGCGGGTGATGGAAATATTGTCTTGCAGACAGATTCTAAATAAGCGGTGTCTGAATG
>JBATGJ010000060.1:0-1974 GCA_049665685.1 Gammaproteobacteria bacterium | reverse complement strand
CCTTGGTCTTATCTAACAAGCATGGGTTTATTGGCTTCTAGGGAATTTCATTGTGGATCAGATAGATATTGCAGAAATATTTACGCCTGAACGAATCGGTCTTATCATCCTGGCATTTTTTGTATTTTTTGTTGGTACGTTTATGGTCGCCAGAAATGCGTCAAGGAGAGAAGGTATTTCTTTATTCCGATTATTGGTTTGGTATGACGTAACAAAAAATCCTTATACAACGCACGAGCGAATATTGAGAGCTGTGCTCGTAGTATCGATGATCGGAATATTGGTTTTTGCTTTCCGATAGCAGATTTATTTTGGAAGAGAACACCCCGCCCAAATATTCAGGCCCTGTCCAGCTGCCGGTACGTGATTGCCTCAGTTAGATGCCTGGTCGAAATGCTTTCTACTTTGTCGATGTCCGCAATCGTGCGCGCCAGCTTCAATATGCGATGATAGGCGCGTGCAGACAGCTGCAATTTTTCTATCGCTGTTTCCAGCAACAGGCGATCCCGCCTTTCAAGTAAACAGACCTCATCGATTTGTATATTTGTAAGCTGACTGTTTAACACGCCGTTGCGTTGCAGCTGTATCTCGCGCGCATTAACAACACGCTTGCGTACAGTCTCGCTGCTTTCACTCTTTTGTCCGTTCATTTCCTGAATCGATAAACGCGGTACCTCCACATGCATATCAATCCGGTCGAGTAACGGGCCCGAGATCCTGTTTCGATAGCGCTGCACCTGGTCGCTTGTGCAGCGACAGCGTCCCGAGGGATCACCCAGCCAGCCGCAGGCACACGGGTTCATCGCCGCAATCAGCTGAAAGCGCGCCGGAAATTCTGCCTGCTGTGCCGCGCGCGAGATCATGATGGTGCCCGTCTCCACGGGTTCGCGCAGGACCTCCAGTACCCGCCGGTCGAACTCAGGCAGTTCATCCAGGAACAGCACGCCGTGGTGGGCCAGTGAGATCTCCCCGGGGCGCGGGCTGGAGCCGCCGCCGACCAGGGCCACGGCAGAGGCGGTATGGTGCGGTGCACGGAATGCGCGTGATCGCCAGCGTGTGGTATCGACCGGCAGACCGCTGATCGAGCGCAACACCGCCGCTTCCAGTGCTTCCCGCTCGCTCATTTCGGGGAGTATCCCGGGCAGGCGACTGGCCAGCATGGATTTACCGGTGCCGGGCGGACCCATAAGCAGCAGGCTGTGCCCGCCGCTGGCCGCGATCTCCAGCGCGCGACGGGCATGATGCTGGCCGCGCACCTCAGCGAGATCTGGCGCGCCCTGTTCAGCCGGTGCCCTTTCGATTGCTGTCTCCGGTTCAAGAATCTGCGTATTTGACAGGTGTGCCGTGACATCAAGCAGGTGGGTACCTGCAACGACACAGGCATCATCGACCAGTAACGCCTCAGCGGCATTACCCCGGGGAATGACAAGTGTCCGGCCCGCCCGTGCTGTCTGCAGCGAGACCGGCAACACACCGGTGATGGCACGAATTTCACCGGACAGGGCCAGTTCTCCGGCAAACTCGTATGCCTCGAGGTCATTACCCGGGATCTGCCGGTTCGCCGCCAGGATGCCGAGTGCAATCGGCAGGTCAAAGCGACCGCCCTCCTTGGGCAGATCGGCCGGTGCCAGGTTGATGGTGATGCGACGGGCAGGGAATTCGAAATGGGAATTCAGGATAGCGCTGCGTACCCGGTCCTTGCTTTCTTTCACAGCGGTTTCCGGCAGTCCGACAATGGAGAGTGACGGCAGACCGTTAGAGAGGTGCACCTCAACCGTCACCAGCGGCGCATCCATACCAAGCCGTGCGCGGCTGTAGACGATGGCGAGAGACATAGCGCATTCCTGCTGGAAGACAGGTGCATGGTAGATGTGAACGATTGCTGCCAACAACCAGGATTACCGACAATTGTTGTCGGACAAGCAGAATATTTGGGTTCAGAGAGAATAATATTTGGGGTCAGAGTAAAAACTC
>JBATGJ010000059.1:0-2771 GCA_049665685.1 Gammaproteobacteria bacterium | reverse complement strand
ATACGCCAGCACACGAATATCGGTCAGGTAACCCGCATCTGACTCCGCGCCCCATTCCACCTCGATCAGACGATCGAGATCTTCGCCCTGCAGGCGCAGCACATTGCCGCAATCCTGGCGATGAATGGTGACGCCGCGCCCGCGGGTGATATAGCCGATGACAGGATCGTTCGGCACCGGATGACAGCAGCGTGCCATGCTTGTCAGCAAGTTTCCCACCCCCCGAACACTGATTCCATCAGCAGTTGCCGTAGCACCCTTTCTTGTCCGTCTTGGCCGTGCGTCATCCGCCGTCTTGTCCCGCGGGGCCAGCGCATTGACTGCACTCGCAAGCTGCGTGGCATTGATATCACCCCTGCCGATAGCGGCCAGCAGCTCATCAACCGCCTGGTATGTAAACTGCTGCGCCAGTTTCTCGTAGGATAATCCGGTCACACCCAGGCGGTGCAACTCACGTTCCAGTATGGTCCGCCCCGCTGCCGTGTTCTGCTCGAGATCCTGCTGTTTGAACCACTGCCGTACTCGCGCTTTCGCCCGGGACGTGTGTAAATATCCCCGATGGGGATTCATCCAGTCCCGGCTGGGCGAACCCTGGCGCGTGGTCAATATCTCCACCTGCTCCCCGTTCTTGAGTTCATAAGTCAACGGCACAATACGCCCATTGACCTTCGCCCCCCGGCAACGGTGGCCGACCTCGGTGTGCACGGCATAGGCGAAATCAAGCGGCGTAGCACCCTGCGGCAAATCGACGATCTTGCCACCCGGAGTCAGCACATAGACCCGTTCCTGAAACGCCTCGGACTTGAAGCGATCGACAAAATCGTTGGCGCTGTGTTCCTCGTCCTTCCATTCCAGTAATTGCCGCAGCCAGGCAATCTTTTCCTCGTAGCCCGGATCAAAGTGCCCGCCTTCCTTGTAACGCCAGTGTGCCGCCACACCCAGCTCGGCGTGCTGGTGCATCGCTTCAGTGCGGATCTGGATCTCCAGGGTGAGCCCTTCCGGCCCGACCACCGCGGTGTGCAGCGATCGATACTGGTTTTCCTTGGGATTGGCGATGTAGTCATCGAACTCCTTGGGGATGTGCCGCCACAGTCCGTGTACGATTCCCAGCGCGGCATAGCAGTCTTTATCTTCGCTGACGAGAATACGAAGCGCGCGGACATCGAAGACCTGGTCGAAATCCAGATGTTTGCTTTGCATCTTGCGCCAGATGCTGTAGATGTGTTTCGGGCGGCCAGTAACTGCCGCCTTGATGCCCGCCTTTTCCATTGCGGCATGCAGGATTGCAATGACCGCATCAATATATAGCTCGCGATCTTCCCGCGTCTCGTTAATCTGGGTAACCAGCTTCTTATATGCCTCCGGCTCCAGATAGCGCAGCGACAGGTCTTCCAATTCCCACTTGATTTGCCAGATACCCAGACGGTTTGCAAGCGGGGCATAAATATCCAGGGTCTCGCGCGCAATGCGCTCCTGGCGTTCAGGGTCCAGGTACTTCAGGGTGCGCATGTTATGCAGGCGATCGGCCAGCTTGATCAGCACCACGCGCACGTCCTCGGCCATCGCCAGCAGCAACTTGCGCAGGCTTTCGGCCTGGTGCTGCTGCCTGACACCGGCCTGGGTGAGGTCCTGGAACTCACCGATGCGCTCCATCTTGGTCACACCGTCCAGCAAACCGGCAATCACCGGGCCGAATTCAGCCTTCACATCCTCCAGCGTGAACTCCGTATCCTCGACCACGTCATGCAGAATAGCCGCGGCCAGGGTCTCGTGATCCAGTTTGAGGTCGCTGAGAATCCCGGCAACGGCCAGGACATGCTGGTAATACGGTTCGCCGGAGGCGCGCTGCTGACCCTGGTGGGCCTTTATCGCCCAATGGGCAGCATCGGACAGTACCTGCTTTACTTGCTCGGGACGACCGGTCAGCAAGGGAGACAGCAGGGCTTTTATAGAATCATCCAGGCCGGCAGTCTCGAAATAAGTCGGGTATCCGGTATTTATGCATTATTAACAATATGTTATATCAGTTCCGTAAATATTTCATATCTATTCGGAAAGTCAAATTGTGTCGAATGACGTATTAGACAAAGCAGCGATGAAGCTTCATGGTGGCTCGATTCATGCTGGTCATTACCCGCTTTTGTCATAATGTCACGCTAGGGCCGATGTCTGCGTTTAGTCGCGATGCTACATAATAGCACCCGTCGGCACAGCCATCTCGGTGGAGTCAGCCCGGAAGATCATGAAACTGCCTCAAAATGAGGCTGGAGAGCGTGTCCACCAGACCGGGGAAAGTCCAATTAGGGAGACGAAGAGCAGCAGACTAAAGCTGCCGATGAGTAGCCTGTGTGAACCACAGTAATTGTAGCTACCCCGGCCTTATCCAGTTGGTCTCTGATCAAGCCGCCGTATGCGGATTCAACTCGGGAAGCACTGCCCCTGCGCGGACCGCACGCCGCCGGTGCCGCCGGTACAGACGCGGGCGCAGCTGGTTCCTGAAGTCCTGCTTCCAGGCCGGAAAATCCAGGGGCTGGCCACCGTATATTGCGCCATCCAGTGAATGGGCCAGGGCACGTACCGTGGCGGGCTCGGCCTGGGGATTGACTTCGATAAGCCTCTCGGCGACATCCACTAACGGTGTATGTGTCGCTATTTTCAGATGCTGGCATATGCGAGTCTTGAACTGCTGACACCATTCTGCCGGGTTTTCCTCCTGCTCGACACACCGTGTACACATCCACAGCTTGATACTGGTCGGCATTATGTACGCG
>JBATGJ010000058.1:0-14307 GCA_049665685.1 Gammaproteobacteria bacterium | reverse complement strand
TGCTTACCGCTCCAGGCCCAGATAACAATGCCGACAAACAGCACCAGCACCACCACGGTCCATATAGATTGAATCAACGAAACATCCATACCGGTTACCTCCGCGTCTTGATTGCCGTACCCATTTCCTGCAGGTAGGCGATGACGGCATCCATCTCGGTCTTGCCTTCCAGCGCCTGGGGCGCATTCTCGATCTCGGCGTCTGAATACGGCGCACCCAGCATGCGCAGCACTTCCAGCTTCTTGCTGATGGCCGAGGCATCGGCGGCAGTCTCTTCCAGCCACGGGTAGCCGGGCATGATGGATTCCGGCACGACGTCGCGCGGATTGACCAGGTGGACGCGGTGCCATTCATCACTATAGCGCCCGCCGACCCGGTGCAGGTCCGGCCCGGTGCGCTTGGAACCCCACTGGAACGGACGGTCATAGACAAACTCACCGGCGACCGAGTAATGACCATAGCGTTCGGTCTCGGCACGGAACGGCCGGATCATCTGCGAGTGGCAGGTGTAACAGCCTTCACGGATATACACATCGCGTCCGGCAAGCCGCAGTGGCGTATAGGGCTCGAGCCCGGCCACCGCCTCGGTGGTCGAGTGCTGGAAGAACAGCGGGACGATCTGCACCAGCCCGCCGATTGACACCACCACGAGGATCAGCACGATCATCAGACCGATGTTCTTTTCAACCTTGTCGTGTCCAGTTGGCATGATCGTCCCTCCTCAGTGTGCCGGAGCCGGTTCGGGGATGGTGCCTACCGCCGGCTCTGCACCCTTGATGGTCTTCCACAGGTTCCAGGCCATGACCAGCGTGCCGAACAGGAAGACGGCGCCGCCCAGGAAGCGCACGATGTAATACGGATGCATCGCCTGCACCGACTCGACGAAGCTGTAGGTCAGCGTGCCGTCGGCATTGGTGGCGCGCCACATCAGGCCCTGCATGATGCCGGCCACCCACATCGAGGTGATATACAGCACGATACCGATGGTCGCCGTCCAGAAATGCACCTCGACGAGCTTCAGGCTGTACAGCTCACGCCCGAACAGCTTCGGCACCAGGTAGTACAGGCTGCCCATCGAGACCAGCGCAACCCAGCCCAGCGCACCGGAGTGCACATGGCCAATGGTCCAGTCAGTGTAATGCGACAGTGCGTTCACTGTCTTGATCGCCATCATCGGCCCCTCGAACGTGGACATGCCATAGAAGGAAATCGATACAATCAGCAGGCGCAGCACCGGATCGGTACGCAGTTTCTCCCAGGCCCCGGACAGCGTCATGATGCCATTGATCATGCCACCCCAGCTCGGTGCCAGCAGGATCAGCGACATGATCATGCCCAGTGACTGGGCCCAGTCGGGCAGCGCCGTATAGTGCAGGTGGTGCGGGCCGGCCCATATATAAGTAAAGATCAGCGCCCAGAAATGCACCACCGACAGGCGGTAGGAGTACACCGGCCGCCCGGCCTGCTTGGGCACGAAGTAGTACATCATGCCGAGGAACCCGGCCGTCAGGAAAAAGCCCACCGCGTTGTGGCCGTACCACCACTGGATCATGGCATCCTGCACGCCGGCATAGGCAGAGTAGGACTTGAGCAGGCTGACCGGCACCGCGGCACTGTTGACCACATGCAGCAAGGCCACGGTAATGATGAAGGCGCCGAAAAACCAGTTGGCCACGTAGATGTGCTGCACCCGGCGCTTCATTATGGTGCCGAAGAAGACGAGTGCATAGGAAACCCACACCAGCGTAATCAGGATATCGATTGGCCACTCGAGCTCGGCATATTCCTTGCTGGTCGTGATGCCCAGCGGCAGGGTGATCGCCGCCAGCAGGATGATCAGTTGCCAGCCCCAGAAGGTGAAGGCGGCCAGCGGTCCGAATACCAGCCGGGTATGGCAGGTGCGCTGCACGACATAATACGAGGTGGCGAACAGGGCACAGCCGCCGAAGGCAAAGATCACGGCATTGGTATGCAAGGGACGCAGGCGCCCGAAGGTCAGCCAGGGAATATCAAAGTTCAGTACGGGCCAGGCCAGCTGGGCCGCGATCAGCACCCCCACGGCCATGCCCACGATACCCCAGACAATGGTCATGATGGCGAACTGCCGGACCACTGTGTAGTTGTAAGTTTGCTGTTCCGCCATACTTAGCTCCGTGTTGATACTTTATAAAGCAGAAGGTTACGACAGTACATTACTGTATCAGAATATATTCATTCTATGAATATACAAACGGCTATTGCGTGAACTGCGGCTCGATACCCATGCCCCACATAATCGCCGTGGCGGCCAGCAGGGCGACAAACGCCACCAGTCCAACCGCCAGGACAGCACTGGAAAACAGGAAGCCGCGATCTTCGGATATGCCCATCATGATGGGCACGCCGCTATATAACAGATAGACGGTGTAGGCCAGCGCCGGGATACCGACAACCAGATTGACCCACAACACCGGGTACATTTCCATGATGCCAATGAGAAACAGCGGGGTTGCGGTGTAGGCAGCGAGTACCACACACTGGGACAGGGGTACCTCGGCACCGTAGGTCGAACCCATCCAGTGGATCATCCAGCCCAGTGAGTAGACGCCCACCAGCATCGCCAGGTAGTAAAGCACGGCGATCATGCCGGCGCTTTCCAGCGTCAGCTTGACCGGGTCCCCGACACCGATCTGCCAGCCAAACTGGGTCGTACCGATAAAGCCGGAAATGGCGGGAATCGCCGCCAGGATCAGTACATGGATGGCATAACACTTGCCGATCGTGCACTTATCATCGCGAATGGCTTGCCACTCACGCTTTGGATTGACGAACAGACCCCAGACATGTTGCAGCACCATAGGTCAAATGTCCTCGTGGTTAAAACAGTGCGGAACTTGAGCCCCGCACCATGTTTCTAGCCTGATATTCCAGGCACACCCGGATTCAGACCATCTGATCAGAACTTCTTGCCGACGCTGAACATAACGACCCAGGGGTCGATCTGAACATCGAAATTCGGCAAGCCGGTGACATCGGCTGTCGTTTCGATGTCGATGTACCAGACCTGGCCACTGACCATCCAATCATTCTGCAGCTCGTAGTCCACGCCGATCTCACCGGCCAGTCCCCAGGAATCGTCCAGGTCGAGGTCGGCACCGCTCAGGGCGCCCTTTGTGTCTTCATCGAAGAAATAGGTGTAGTTGATGCCGGCGCCGATATAAGGATGGAACTTGGACCC
Source organism: Gammaproteobacteria bacterium (assembly GCA_049665685.1). Classification (GTDB taxonomy): domain Bacteria; phylum Pseudomonadota; class Gammaproteobacteria; order UBA9214; family UBA9214; genus UBA9214. The sequence goes on along the minus strand of JBATGJ010000058.1, from coordinate 11,090 downwards.
TGTATCAAAGTGGTACTGCAGGGTTACCGTCGGTGGCAGATGCTTGATTTTAGCCACCGTGTCGAGAGCAGAAATCGAACCTTCACCCTCGATGTCATGCTCAAACGGCCAGGCACCCAGCACTTCGACACCAATGTTGCTGGTGGCCATGTAAGTGAAGTTGATACCCAGACTATAGCCATCGTCGGCCTCGACCTTCGCACCCACCGGAAGCCCTCCGATTCCTTCCGACTCGCCTGTCGGGAACACGCCCGCCGGGCCGGCACGCAGGATCATATCACCGGCCTGATAGGCCGCAGCTGGTACCGCGGACAATGCCGCGGCCGTTCCAAGAATGGCGGCAAGCGCACCCTTTAATGACTGTTTTTTCATGTTTAAAACCTCCCGTTAAAAAATCTGTGTGACATTATTGTTGCGCCCGCGGACAATCAAGTTGATCTGTATCAAGTGAGGTAAATATTCAGAGGCACCTCCTGCGGTTACACTCGCGGGCCCCGCCGACCCCCGGTCAGGCCCGGCCTACATCCCACCGCCGACCGGCCGATAAGCGGCATATTGCGGCACATTTAAGGGGACCACATCATGCATTTTGCCCGGTCATCTCGGTGGTTTGGGCCGTTCGTCGGTCAAAACCGACACCCAGTCAGAAACCCGGCATCAACCCCAAGACATTCATTTCAAACGTGGATATAGTCAAAATCATGAAAAGCGAAAACGGCTTTACCCTGGTTGAACTGCTGATCACGATCCTGGTCGCGTCCCTGCTGATGGCACTGGCCATCCCGGCGTTCAACAGCTTCGTCGAGAACAACCGGCTTGCCGCCAGCACCAACCAGATCGTCAGCGCACTGGCCGTCGCACGCAGCGAGGCGATCCACCGCCGCGAGCTCGTCACCCTCTGCAGCAGTACCGACCTGGCGACCTGCGCCGCGAGCGCCAGCTGGGAAACCGGCTGGATTGCCTTTACCGACCGCAACGCCAACGGCGTCCATGAACCCCTCGCCGTCCCCCCCGAAGTGATGCTGCGGGTCTGGGAGGCCATCCCGACCGGTCACACCCTGACCGCGACCGGCGGCATGACCCAGGTCCGCTTCGACCGCCTCGGCGTCGCCAGTGCCGGCGACACCTTCCGGCTCGGCAACCCCGACTGCAGGACCGGGCAGGCCAACCGGGAACGCACGGTCACCCTGTTAACCTCGGGCAGCGTCACCGTTGCCAGGGCCAATTGCCCGTAATGATGAGCGGAGCAGACTCGATGCATACACCGAAATCACCCAACAGCACTCGCCGGCAACGCGGCTTCTCGATGATCGAGGTGCTGATCGCGGTCCTGATACTCGCCATCGGCCTGCTGGGCATGGCGAACATGCAGGCCAGCGGCATGCGCAGCACCCACGGGGCCTACCTGCGCACCCAGGCAACCATCCTCGCGGGCGACATCCTGGACAGCATGCGTGCCAATGTCACCGCCGCACGCGCCGGCAGTTATGACATCGCCTTCGGCGGCAATGGTACGGGCGGGACGATCGAGGGCGACGACCTGGTTGCGTGGAAAGCCAACCTGGCAGCCATCCTGCCGGCCGGTGACGGCCAGATCACCACCACCGGCAGCGACGTCACTGTCGAAATTTCATGGACCGGCCTGCGCCAGAGTGAGACGGCCGGTGTCGGCACAAACAAGGTCTTTACCGTGGATACGACGCTATGAGCATCAGCAAGACACACACCCAACGTTCACGCCAGCGCGGTGTCTCCATGGTCGAGCTGATGATCGCCATGCTGCTGGGCATTTTCCTGATGGCCGGCGTACTGCAGCTGTTCTCCAGCAACAAGCAGACCTTCGGCAGCATGGAAGGCATTGCCGATATCCAGGACGGCGCGCGTGCCGGCATCGAGCGGCTGAGGTCGCGGGTGCGCATGGCGGGCTACATGGGCTGCTCGAATGCCAATGCCCTCAGCCCGAACAACATCACCACCGGTAACGCGAATGTTGCGTTCGGGCCGAATGTGATGATTACCGGGGTGGACAATGACGCCAACACCGGCAACAGCATCGTTGATGGTACCGACGCGCTGACCGTGGTGTTTGCCACCGCGGCCAATACCGCGATCAATGCCAACATGACCTCGAGAACCGGCAACATCGTCATCAGCTCGAACCCTAACAATTTCCGGATGGATGACGCGCTCATCATTACCGATTGTGAAAACGCGGATGTCTTCGGCGTCTCCAACTTTACCGGTACCGGCCCGTACACCATCGCGCACGCGCTAAACGACCAGAACGGTGATCAGGTCAACACCACCACCAGCCTGAGCAAACCCTATCTGGCCAATAACAGCCTGATCATGTCGCTGTCGAGTGCCACCTACGAGGTGCGGGACACCACCCGCACCGATGATTCCGGCAACCCGGTGCTGGCCCTGTTTGAAATACAGGGCGCCACCGCAACCGAAGTCGTCACCGGCGTCGAGGACATGCAGATCGTCTATGGCGTGGATACCAGCGCCAGCCCGGACGGTGAAGCCGATGTCTACCAGACAGCGGCCGCCATGGGCGCATCGCAGTGGGCCCGCATAGTCAGCGTGCGCATTAACCTCTTGATCGCAACCGAACGCGAAATCGGCCCGAAGCCGCGGCCGTCACTCGACCTGGCCGGCAATGCCCTGAGCGACCGGCGCATGCGGCGCGCCTTCACCACCACCATTGGTCTGCGTAACCGCAGTTCCTGATTAGGCATCACGAGATGAAGACCATGACACAGACCTCCGACAAGTTGACCGGCTGCGCCCCGGGAGCACGGCGCCAGCGCGGCACCATCCTGTTTGTCAGCCTGATCATTCTATTGTTGCTGACCATCCTCGGCGTCACGGCCATGAGCAACGTCACCATGGAGGAACGCATGGCCGGTAACCTGCGTGACGGACAGCTGGCCACACAGGCAGCCGAGGCTGCGCTGCGCAGCGGTGAGGCATGGCTGGCCACCCTGGTCAACGAGCCGGGCCGGTGTTCCACCCTGGGAACCGCCTGCGCCACGGCGTGGGACGAGGGCGTACTCCCCGACCTCAGCTTCCAGGATCTCACTACCTGGTGGAATGTCAACGGCCGGCCTTATGCCAACAGCGGGGGTGGTAACGTGCTGACCGGCGGCGACACCGTCAGCGGGTCCTATGTGGCCGCGAATCCGCTATTTATTATCGAATTTCAGAAATACGTCCCCGACACCTTGACCATCGGCTACAAAAACAGCGTCGACGGCAAACAGTTCTTTCTCGTTACCGGATTCGCGCAGGGCGGCAGCGCCAGCGCGGAATCCGTGCTGCAAACCTCTTTCACCAAACGCTTCTAGTTGACAGATGCTATTACCAGGGCAGGAAATCGCCATGACCACAGACAAACTCGACACTTTCATCAAGTCCCGTTCGGCACGATCGGTCCTTCACACGCTGGGCGCCGGCCTTTGCAGCCTGCTGCTGGCCCCGGCCGTCTGGTCGGCCTCGCTGGCGATCTCCGACGCGCCGCTGTTCCTGACCTCCGGCGTCAATCCCAACGTGTTCATCGAGCTGGATGACTCGGGTTCCATGGACTGGGAGATCCTGACCCGGAAATACTGGTATGCCTGTGACTACGACCCGAACCACCCGGACGACACCTACGGCTTTGCCGGTGACATCTGTGATAGCAGCGTGCTGGATGACGGGCTGTGGAAAAGCAACAATGGCGGCACTGCACCGGAAACCTATGAGTACATCTTCAACAACAGCGACGCTGCCTACAGCCAGGGCTGCACCGGCAGCCGCGAGACGCTTTACTCGTGTAACAGTGACATGAGCCTGAACACGCCCTACCAGCTGGACTGGCGCATCCTCTCCAGTGATTTCAATGTGATGTATTTCAATCCCCGGGTCGACTACAAACCGTGGCTGGGCCCGTGCCTGACCAACGGTACACAATGCGCCAATGCCAGCTTCACCAGCGCGCGCAGCAATCCGCGCGAGGGAACTGCCGGATACACCGTAACCCGGAACCTGGACCATTTCTTCTGGGATATCTGGGTGGATACGGCCGGCTATACGGGCAGTCGCCCCGACCGTGGCAACGAGGTCGATTACACTATGGGCGCCAACGGCGAGATCGACCTGTGGGATACGCATATTACCTTCGAGATCGATGGCAATGATGTCAATGTCACGGTAATCAGCTATGCGCCGGACGCCACTGGCCTGAACCCATCCACCACCAGTACGACCCTGACGGGTCCCGGCTGTTTCACGGAACTGGCCAGTAACAGCGCCAGCTGCCGCACCATTGCCGAGCTCAAGCAGAATGTAGCCAACTGGTACCAGTACGCGCGCAAGCGCCAGTACGTCGCCAAGGCCGGTATCTCGCGCGTGATCACCCAGGTCCCGGGCTTCCGCTACGGCCTGGATACCATTAATCAGGGCTCCAATTTCATCGAGGTGCCCGCGGGGCTGGGCAACTATGCCACGCACAACGACAGCCTGCTGGATGAACTCTTCAGTTTCCCCTGGCCGGCACAGAGTACACCGCTGCGCCAGGGCCTGCAGCGCGCGGGTGACTATTTCGACAGCCAGAACGGCAACAACCTCGGGCTAACCGACCCGATCGAGTACAGCTGCCAGAAAAACTTCACCGTGCTGCTGACCGACGGTTACTGGAACGGTAACAGCCCGGGTGTCGGCAACGTGGACGGCGATGGCGTCAGCAACACCGTGGCGGACGTCGCCCGCCTGTACTACAACAGCGACCTCAGCGCGTTTACCAATAACGTGCCACCGGATGCCTTTGACCCGAAGGTCGACCAGCACATGGTGACCTTTACCCTGGCCTTCGGTGTCGAAGGGCAACTGGTGGACACCGACCCCCCCGGCACCCCCGGCACGGGCTTTGGTACCGGCTCCGGCTGGCCGAACCCGCCGCTGATCGAGAGTGACAACTGGGGCACTCCCTGTGACACCTGCACCGCGGACAACATTGATGACCTGTGGCATGCCGCCTACAACTCGCGTGGCACCTTCATCTCGGCCAAGACCCCGGGCGCCGTGGTGACCGGCCTGCAAAACGCCATCAAGGACGTACAGAGCCGCACCGGTTCGGCCTCCTCGGTGGCCCTGAACTCCGGCGTCATCAATACCAACACCAAGATCTACCAGGCACGCTTTGTCGATTCCGACTGGCACGGCGAACTGCTGTCGATTGGCGTCGACCCGGCGACCGGTGTGCCGGACACCGCCAATGCGATCAATGTGGCTGGTAATATCCAGGCACATGGCTCGCGCGTCATGTTTACGCATGATGGTAGCCAGGGCGTCCTGTTCGACTGGACCGGCGTTGGCACTGCACTGAATGCCACGCAGCAGACCCTGCTGAATACCGACGCCGCCGGCAACACCGACACGCTGGGTATGGCGCGTGTCGGCTGGTTGCGTGGTGATAGCTCAGGTGAGCAACAGAACGGCGGTATCTTCCGCAGCCGCACTAACGGTGTGCTTGGCGACATCATCAACTCGGCACCTGTATTCGTGGGCGTACCGAATGCCCGCTACCCGGACTACTTTCCCGGTGCCGGCGCACCCGAGAACCTCCCTACCTCCGAGCACTACTCGACCTTCAAGTACAACAATGCCAGCCGCTTGCCGATGGTTTACAGCGGCACCAATGGCGGCACGGTGAATGGCTTCGACGCCGACTTCACGGCAACGGCGCCCGAGAAGCTGGCCTATGTGCCCTCCAGGGTATTCAACAACCTGAGCAAGCTACCCGATCCGAGTTACGTGCACAGGTACTTTGTGGATGGTTCGCCCACGGCCGTGGACGCCTTCTTCGCCGGCGACTCGAGCTGGCATACCGTGCTGGCCGGCGGCCTGAACCGGGGTGGACAGGGTATCTACGCGCTGGACATCACCGATCCGTCGTCTTTCGCGGCCACGGCCGCGTCGGCACAGAACACCGTCTTGTGGGAGTTCACCGATGCCGATGATCCGGACCTGGGCTACACCTACAGTCAGCCGGCCATCGTGCGCCTGCATAACGGGCAGTGGGCAGCCGTGTTCGGCAACGGTTACAACAACCGGGACAACGACGGTAACCAGAGCTCGACCGGTGATGCCGTCCTGTTCATCGTCGACATCGAGACCGGCAGCCTGATCAAAAAGCTCAGCACCGACTATGGCACAACCAGCACCCCCAACGGGCTGGCCACCCCGGCCGTGATCGACTTCGACGGTAACTTCGTCGCCGATTACGTTTATGCCGGTGATCTCGAGGGTAACATGTGGAAATTCGACATCACCGACCCCGACCCGGCCAACTGGGATGTGGGCCGTAATGGTGGTGTGCCGGAACCGCTGTACGTTGCGAGGGATGCCAGCAACAACCGGCAGCCCATCACGGTGCGGCCCGACATCGGCCGCGGCCCCTATGGCCTCGACATCATGGTGTATTTCGGCACCGGCCAGTACCTGCAGACCAGTGACCTGTCAGATACGAGTTCACAGAGCTTCTACGGCATCCTCGATACCGGTTCGAACTTTACCGGACGCGGCAGCCTGGGCGCACAAAGCGTCGTCTACCAGGGTGCCGTCAACGGAATACCGGTACGTGTCACCAGCGACAACGCGACGGGCACGCGCGGCTGGTACATGGACCTGCCGGATAGCGGTGAACGCAGCGTTGCCAACCCGATCCTGAGGGCCGGACGCATCATCTTCGTAACGACCGTCCCGAGTTCTGACCCCTGCCTGTCCGGCGGTAACAGCTGGCTGATGGAGCTCAATGCACTCAACGGCAAGCGCCTGGATATCCCGCCCTTCGACCTGAACGGTGACGGCCTGTTCTCACTGCTTGATTACGTACAGGTTAACTTCGACGTCAACGGCGACGGAACCGTGGATTCCAGCGATGTATTGCCGCCCTCCGGCAAGGGCTTCAGCACACTGCTGCCCACACCGGGCATCCTGACCTCCGTCAACACGGAGTACAAGTACACGCCGACCTCCAGCGGTTCGCTCGAGATGACCACGGAGAACCCCGGTCAGTTTGCACTCGGCCGGCAGTCCTGGGGCCAGTTGCGCTAGTATTGGGACATTCTCAAGGAGACATTAGACATGAACATTAAGGCACTTGCAGGATACCTCGCCGGATTGTGTCTGCTGGCCGCCACGGCGGCCGCAGCACAGGACGGCAAGGGCATCATCGATAACCTCGATCTTGACCAAAAGCGTATCTCGATCGGCAACGAGGACCTGATCATTGACGATGCCGTACGCGTAAAAACCGTCACCGGCATGATCCGCACCACGGACTATCTCGCTGAGCGCGTGCATGTGGATTACACACTGAACAATTGGGGGCGCGTCAGCGAGATTCGCATCTATGACCCGCAGAAGCTCGTGGAACAGGGGTTCTACACCAGCGAAGATATGAATCACTGATTGATCAGGAAACACCTAACGAGGCCAGCATGAAACATACCAAGTCACGCGGATTTACACTCATCGAGGTAATGATCGTCGTTGTCATCATCAGTCTGCTGGGTGGACTGGCGCTGAGTTCGTACGGCAGTTACATCCGCAAGGCACGTCGCGCCGATGCCAAGGCCAACCTGCTGGAACTCGCGCAGCTGATCGAACGCAACTACACCGAGAGCAACAGCTTCGCCGTCGATGCGGCCGGCAATGCCTATACACTGGAGTTCACCACTTCCCCAAGGAACGGACGGACGTTCTACAATCTGTCGTTCGCTGCACAAACGGCCACAACCTATACCATCCAGGCCGTTCCGATCGGTTCGCAGACAAAAGACACCCAGTGCGGAACCCTCAGTCTTGCACATACAGGTGTCCGGACTGAATCGGGAACCGGCACGGTTGGTGATTGCTGGTAGTGTGAATCGGTAATCGCGCCGGCAAGGCGCTCCTACGCCACTAGACACACCTGCAAGAGCGCCTTGCAATGTACAGGGATGTACAAGTGCCGCGGGAGGCATGGAGAAGGTGAGGCCGGGACCGGCCGAGAGGCTGGCCTGGGCCATGCCGTGAGCGGCCAGGCGCAAGACTCAGCGGTATTATCATTCGCGCACTCGCCTGCGCTCCTGCAGATGTTTAATCACCCTTGAAATGACCCGTGCAATATCCCGCCCCCCGGGATTCTGGTAGGGTGTTAGCCGACTGCTTACCCGACACAGACATCCCGTGCCCACTGAATCAATCCGTCAGGCTGACCCCGACACGACGCAACCAGATAGATCGGCAACCTGCTTCCACTGCGGCCTGCCGGTACCGCCTTCGCTGGGCCTGACCGTCAGGATCGACGGCCATGACCAACCAATGTGCTGTCATGGCTGCCAGGCTGTGGCCCGCGCCATTGTCGAGTCCGGCAACGCGAATTTCTACCGGCACCGCACGGAAGTCTCGCCGACCGGCCAGGAAACGATCCCGGAATTCATACGCCAGACACAAATCTACGACCACCCGGCCGTGCAAAAGACGTTTGTGCGCCGCGCCGACGGTGACATACGCGAGGCCGCCCTGCTGCTGGAAGGCATCGTGTGTGCGGCCTGTGTATGGCTGAACGAACGCCATGTCAGCCGGCTCCCCGGCGTGCTGAACATGCAGGTCAACTATGCCACGCACCGGGCACGCGTCCGCTGGGACGACAGCCGCATCCAGCTAAGCCGGATCCTGCAGGCAATTCACGACATCGGCTACCTTGCACACCCCTACGACCCGCAGCAGCAGCAGCTGAGTTTCGAACGTGAACGCAAGGACCGCCTGCGCCGCATCGGCGTGGCGGGTGTGCTCGGCATGCAGGTCATGATGCTGTCGCTGGCACTCTATGCCGGCGACTGGAGCGGGATGGAAACGGAGTTTCGCACCCTGTTCCGCTGGGTCGGCCTGCTGCTGACTACGCCGGTATTGCTATATTCCGGCTCACCGTTCCTGCGCGGTGCCTGGCGTGACCTGCAGAATCGCAGCGCCGGCATGGATGTGCCGGTGGCAACCGGTATCCTGGTGGCCTTCGGTGGCAGCGTGCATGCCACCGTGACCGGACAGGGTGAGGTGTACTTCGACTCGGTGGTGATGTTCGTGTTCTTCCTGCTGGTCAGCCGCTACTTCGAACTGATGGCGCGCAAACGCGGCGCGGAGCGCGCGGAACAACTCGGTCGTTCGATGCCGACCATGGCCAACCGACGGCGCGGCGACGGCGACGGCGACGGCAACGGCAACGGCGAGGACTACGAAACCGTACCGGCCGCCGAACTGCAACCCGGCGACATCGTCATGATAAAACCCGGCGACACTGTGCCGGCCGATGGCACCGTCGAACGCGGTGTCTCCAGTGTCAGCGAGGCGTTGCTGACCGGGGAAAGCATGCCTATCGCCAAATCGTCCGGAGACACGCTGGTCGGTGGCAGCATCAACATCGAAAGTCCGCTTTACCTGCGCGTGGAGCGCTCCGGTATGGACACGGTACTGGCCGAGATCGGTCGCCTGCTGGAACAGGCACAGGGTGAAAAACCCGCCATCACCCTGCTGGCCGACCGCGTGGCCAGCTGGTTCGTCACTGCCGTCATCGTGATCGCTGCCATCACCGGGGTGTACTGGTGGCAGCAATCACCCGACGAGTGGCTGCCGATACTGGTGTCGGTCCTGGTCGTCACCTGTCCCTGTGCCCTGTCACTGGCTACACCGACCGCGCTCAGCGCAGCGACCGGTAACCTGCTGGGTCGCGGGCTGCTGACCACCAGCGGCCGTGGGCTGGAGATGCTCGCACGCTGTACTCATGTCGTATTCGACAAGACCGGTACACTGACCCGCGGCGAGCCGGCGGTCACCGCAGTCGAGACATTCGGCGACCTCGATGAGCCCACGCTGCTCAACATTGCCGCCGCGCTGGAACTGCCCTCGGAACATCCGGCGGCCAGGGCGATCATCAAGGCCGTGTCCAAGAACCCGATAACCGCATCCGACATCACCAGTTTTCCCGGTGCAGGCATCAGCGGCAGGGTGGCGGACCAGCGCTGGTTCCTGGGCAACGCGGCCTTCATTGCCGAACATTGCCCACAGATTTCACTACCCGATGCGACCGGTCACAGTACCGGCACGCATATCCTGCTGGCGGACAACCGGGAGGTGCATGCACGCCTGCTGCTACAGGATGAACTCCGGCCCGGCGCGGCGGAGACAATCAGCCACCTGCGCGTGACCGGCAAGACTGTCATACTGATGAGCGGCGACAGTGCACAAGCCTGCCGGCACATTGCCGGACAGGTAGGCATTGACAAGGTATATGCGGACATGAAACCGGAAGACAAGCTGGCCGGGGTAAAACAGTTACAGCAGCGTGGCGCAGTGGTCGCCATGATCGGTGATGGCATCAACGATGCACCGGTACTTGCCGCGGCCGATGTCTCCATCGCCATGCATGCTGCCGCGCAGATCAGTCGCGCCAGCGCGGACATGGTGCTGCTGTCCAGGGAACTCGGCACCCTGGCGAGCGCCGTACGCCTGGCGCGCAAGACGCTGAACATCATAAGGCAGAACCTCGCCTGGGCGGCAGGCTACAACCTGCTGGCCCTGCCGGCCGCCGCACTCGGTTATGTCGCACCGTGGATGGCAGCTATCGGCATGTCGGCCAGCTCCCTGCTGGTGGTGCTCAATGCCCTGCGCCTGGTGCGTCCGGAGTAATACGATGGAAGTGCTGTACCTGCTGATTCCCCTGTCTCTGTTGCTGGTCGCCCTGATTGTCTGGATTTTCCTGTGGGCGATTCGTTCCGGCCAGTTCGATGACCTGGAAGGTCCGGCCCATCGAATACTGATGGATGATGATGAACCACCGGAGAAACCGGACGATAAGGCAGCACAGTAATAATTATCTGCAGCTGAGCAGATGCTGCGGGTGAATTGCCGAATCAATTGTATTCGCGCATTCCTGCGTCCCTACCCCAATAGAAATGCCTGCGGGAGCCTCGTGCAGGTGCAATAGTGGTCGCAAAAATATTTTTGCCTGAGCGGAGAAACACAGCGCAAAGAGAGTCAACTGCAGGAGCGCCTTGCAGGCGCGATTA
>JBATGJ010000057.1:0-7545 GCA_049665685.1 Gammaproteobacteria bacterium | reverse complement strand
GGAACTCACGATCTGCGTTCTCATCCACCTTGACCTTGTTGATCATCATCCTGCCGATGACGGCGCAGACAATTCCGAAAACAAATGCAGCGATGAAGCTCTCACCCATGGAGAAATCGAGCTTGAGGTGCTTCAGGCCCTTGAACATGGTCACCAGGCTGACGATCCAGCCGACCAGGAACACGTACATCGGTCCCCATTTCTTGGCGCTTTGGAAGGGATCGTCGGTCCGCAATATCAGTTTCTGGACACTGATCATCAGATAGTAGGCAATCAGCCCACCCAGCAGCGGGGAGACCACCCAGCTGGCGACAATCTGCAGGATCTTGCCCCAGTTTACCGCTTCGAGGCCGATGGCGACGACGGCAAAGCCGACCAGCCCGCCGATGATGGTGTGGGTGGTAGAGACCGGCCAGCCCTGCCAGGAGGCGATCATCAGCCAGATACCGGCCGCCAGCAGTGCCGCCAGCATGCCAAACATCAGGATCTCCGGGGTACCGACCACGGATTCCGGATTGATAATACCCTTGCGGATGGTCTTGGTGACCGAGCCGCCGGCAATGAAGGCGCCGGCAAACTCGAAGATCGCCGCGATGATGATGGCCTGCTTGACGGTGATGGCACCCGAGCCGACCGAGGTACCCATGGCATTGGCGACGTCGTTGGCGCCGATGCCCCAGGTCATGAAGAACCCGAAACCGATCGCGAGGATCAGGAATACCGTTCCGTATTCGGCAATGATTTCCAAAGTTGCCCCCCCAGGGTCGGCCTAGCGCGCCAGCAGCAGGCGTGAACGGATTGCCAGCTTTTCCGAGAAGTCCGCCAGGTCGTCGATCCAGCTGATCAGATTGTAGAGAAATACCACCGCAACCGGGTGCATATCCTTGCAATGGTCGAACAGCGCATGGGTAATATCGGTGCCGATGGTGTCGGCATCCGTTTCGGTGCTTATCACCTCCTGGATCAGCTTGTTGGTCTTGTCTACATGTGGCCCCTTGAAGCCGGTCTCTACCAGGTCCTCGAAGCTGCTGACGATTTGGTAGGCCCCGTCCGCGGCCACCGTGCAGCGGTCGACCAGGCTTCCCAGGGGCGCCCGCATTTCTTTCGGCACCGTGATGGACAGTTCTACCATCAGGCCGATGATGTCCTCGGTGCGGTCGGCGATGGCCTCCTGCATTTCAAGCACGTCGAGCAGGTCACGCCGGTCGACCGGCAGGAACATGGTCTTGGGGAGCCGGTTCTGCAGTTCCTCGAAGATCTTGTCGGCATCGGACTCCAGCTGGCTGATGTTGCGCTTGAATCCCTTGAGCGCATCCTTGTCTTGCTTGATGAAGGCCTCCAGCGCCGCCGGCATCAAAGCGACACAATCGTTCGCGATTTTCATGTGCTTTTTGATCGGCTTGAACGGCGACTTGCCGAACAGTTTACCGAAATTCAGGGTTGTGGCCATTGTGTGACTATCTCCTCTGTTGTCCCTTCACCAGGATCGGGGTGAAGTAAACCATGCTGCCAGATTTGCTGCCCGGGCCCGTTATGCGGTTGTTATCGGCGGGCCACGGCAATATTACTTTATGTTTTCTGTTACGCGCTTATGGAAGTGGTTCAGCAGCTTCTTGCGCAGTTTTGACTGGCGGTGTTTGGCGGCGGCATTCTTGCGTTTCTGCGCCAGTTCGATAAAGGTTTCCTGGGAACTGGGAGTGATCTTGCCCGACGTTTCCTGCCGCAGGGTATAACTGCCGTCTTCCTGCATCTGCCAGACATTGCGCAGGCTGGATAACTGCACGTCGAGGATCAGGCGCAGCTCCTGCCTGAGTTTCACATCTTCGACCGGCGTGACGACTTCCACGCGACTTTCCAGGTTGCGGTTCATCAGGTCGGCCGAGCCAATGAAGTACTCCTCGTCGCCGTTGTTTTGGAAATAATAGATGCGCGCGTGCTCCAGGAACCGCCCCACAACGCTGATCACCTGCGCACTCTCGGATAATCCGGGTATGCCCGGCCGCAGGCGGCAGGTATCGCGAACGATCAGATCAACTTTAACGCCGGCCTGGGTCGCAGTGTAGAGCGCCCGGGTGATGTCCGCATCCTCGAGCGCATTCATCTTGAGTTGAATGAGCCCCGGTGACTCATTTGAATGGTGCTTTATCTCGCGCTCGATCTTGTCGATCAGGGTTTGCTTCAGGGTGTAGGGAGATGTGAGTATCTTTCTGTACCTGGGCGGTGGCGAGTAACCGGTCAGGTAATTGAACAACTCGGTCAGGTCCTGGGCGATGGCCTCATCGTTGGTGAGCAGACCAAGATCGCAGTACAGATGGGCCGTACCCGCATGGTAGTTGCCGGTGCCGATATGGGCATAACGCTGCAGCTTGCTGAAGTCTTTTCGAACAACGAGAATGATTTTACTGTGGGTCTTGAGGCCGACCACGCCATAGGTCACGTGTATGCCGGCCTGCTCAAGGCGTCTTGCCCAGCCGATGTTGGCCGCCTCATCAAAGCGTGCCTTCAGCTCGACCAGCACAGCCACCTGCTTGCCATTACGCGCAGCCTGCACCAGTGACTTGATGATGTTGCCCTCTCCCGAGGTGCGGTAAAGCGTCATTTTGATCGCCAGTACCTTGGGGTCCTCGCTGGCCGTGCGCAGGAACCGCTCTACGCTGGTAGTAAAGGATTCATACGGGTGTTGCAGGAGCAGTGAGCCGCGTTCTCTGATGATATGAAAGATGTTGCGGTTATCATGTACAAGCCGGGGATGGTCAATGGGTTTGTGTGGCTTGTCATGCAGCTCCGGGATGTCCAGCGAGGCAATCTCGAACAGGTCGCGCATGGCAATCAGGGCCTCGACCTCGAACACATCCTCTGCTTCATCCAGCCCCAGTTCGGCAGCCAGCATGCCCTTGTGGGTGGGATTCATGCCCTTGCAGATCTGCAGCCGCACGATCGGGGCAAAATGGCGGTCGCGCAGTTCCGACTCGATCATGACGAGCAGGTCATCTGCCTCCTCTTCCTCGACCTCGACGATCGCGTTGCGCGTGACCCTGAACAGCTCGCAGGCAACAATTTCCATGCCGGGGAAGAGCAGGTCCAGGTTGTTGGTCATGACATCATCCAGGGTCACGAACGTATGCCGGCCATGTACCTGCAGGAAACGCGTGGCGATATCCCTGGAGACGGGTACCTTGACACGGGCAAGGTGTTTGCCGCTGGCGCCGGGGTGACGCAGCGTTACCAGCAGGTTAAGCGTCAGGTTGGAGATGAACGGGAACGGGTGTCCCGGGTCCATGGCAAGCGGTGTCAGCAACGGGAAAATATTGGTAATGTAGTCCTGTCGCAGGGCTGCCTGTTCTTCCTTTGTCAGTTCCTGGTATTTTGTCAGACGAATGCTCTGATTATCGAGCAGGCCCAATAATACCTTGAGGACGCGATTCTGTTCCGCATGGATCTCGCGCACGACAGAGTGACATTCCCGTACCTGATCGATCGGGGCCATGCCGTCGACACTGGGGGTGCGAATACCGGCCGCTATCTGCTGTTTCAGACCGCCGATCCGCTTCATGAAGAATTCGTCCAGATTGTTGCTGACAATGGCGAGGTATTTGACGCGTTCCAGCAGCGGTGTGTGGCTGTCAGAGGCCATGTGCAGTACCCGGCGGTTGAATGACAGCCAGGTAAGTTCACGGTTCAGGTAGAGGGCCGGGTCGTCCAGATTGAATGTCTGTGCTGTCTTGCTGCGGGGTGCTGCGGTTGTTTGTGCGGGTGCCCCGGCACTCGTGGCGGCTGGCTTGCTGCGGGTCTGCGAACGGGCAGTGCTGCGTTTGGCCGTTGCTGCAGGTTGCCCTGTACCGGTGGCGGGTTTATCCATTTTCCATTCTCTCCCAGAGTCTTAGAGCAGAAACTATCAGATTGAAATTAACCATTATTTGATCCGTATCAAACAGAGACGGAATTCTACTGTTATTGTAGGTTATTGAATCCCTTATTGACAGGGTGTGCCTGTCTGTACGCAGTTGCAGGCAGGATGGTCACCTGTACCGGTGGTTGCCGCTGTCGATATTATGGTGACTGTCACGCACAGAGGGCCCACAGCGGTGTGCGTTGACACCAACCGGGTACAGGGCGATGGAAGGTATTCTGCAGGAAATTTTACAGCAATGGGCAGTCCTCAAGGCATTCTTCGTCTTCGATACCGCGCGCCTGGCAGAGTCCGACATGATCGTTCGTCTGGGTATCCAGGTGTTATTGTTGTTCGGCTCGGCGTTTTTCTCCGGCTCTGAAACCGCACTGTTTTCGCTATCGCGCCTTGACCTGCAGAAACTCCGGCGTGAACGACACCGCCACTCGGAAACCCTGCATGCCCTGCTGGATCAGCCCCGGCGATTGATTATCTCCATTCTGTGCGGCAATGAGCTTGTCAATATTGCCGCCGCGGCCAATATGACGGCCATCGTGGTGTCACTGTACGGTGTGGAACGTGCCGGCATCGTGAGTGTGCTGGTGATGGTTCCCCTGCTGTTGCTGTTCGGCGAGGTCACGCCCAAGACCATCTCGGTGTCTGACCCCGTGCGCGTCAGTGCCGGGGTCGTGGCGACGCCAATGAATGTCTGGGTCCGCTTCGTCGCACCCCTCGTGTGGTTAATTCGCAGTCTTGCAGACCGGATTACCACCCTGATCGTGGGCGAGGAGAAAGCCGCGGAAAATATTCTGCAGCTTGACGAATTTCGTACCCTGGTCGAAGAGGTTGCCCGGGAAGGGGAACTCAATGCCACCGAGCGGGCCCTGATCTACAACCTGCTGGAGGCGGGCGATACGGAAGTTGTCGAGATCATGACCCCGCGAACCCGCACGGCGTTTCTTAATGCGGATATGACGGTGCCGGAGATAGTCGAGCGGTTTCGCACCTTCCGTCATCCGCGGGTCCCGGTATTCCGGGTGCACCGCGACAATCTGGAAGGGTTTGTACATGCCGAGGATATCCTGCGGAAGGTACTCGATGAGACCGACCTGACGACACTGAGGCTGGAAGACATCATGCATCCGCCAGTGGTGGTGCCCCTTACCAAGAAAGTGGATGAGATGTTCGACTTCTTTACCGCCAATAATGCGCGCGCCGCAGCCGTCCTCAACGAGTTCGGCGGCGTTGAGGGTTTCGTCACCATGAAGGATGTGCTGACGTTTATATTCGGCCAGATTTCCGGTGACGTCGAGGGCCAGGAGTTATATCACGAACGTGACGAGGACTCCTACGAGGTCAATGGTGACATGAAGCTGACTCATTTCAACAACCTGAGCAACTTCGGCATTGAGGACCCGCGCATGACAACGATTGGTGGTGTTGCGTTCCGGCACCTGGACCGGCTGCCCAGGGTTGGCGACTGTATCAGTATTGAAGATATCAGCATTACCATCCTGGAGATGGACGCACACCGGATTGCACGCGTGAGGGTGAATCGCGGGAACCGGGGCGATGAGCAGGCCGCCGCGGATGCGCTGGCCGACTCCGGCGATACGCCGGCAGAGACAGATGACCTGCCGGGTGAGCCGGAAAATGAACAGAAAGATGACCGGACGGCCGGCATACACGCTGATGAAAACATCACGGATGCCAGTCGCCCGGTCAGTGATGAGACACACAGAGGACCTGCCGGTGCGGGGGATGCAGGTAGCGACCCTGACCCGAAGATCGTTCACTGAGCTCTGGAGAGCCGCTTATGGACTTGCTGATTATATTGCTGGTGATGATCTTGCTGCTCCTGCTGAAGGGGTTTTTCTCGGGTTCGGAAATCGCCCTGGTGAACTCGGACAAGTACAAGATGCATCACAAGGCGAATCAGGGGCACCGCGGGGCGAAACTTGTGCTGAAGCTGTTCCGGACGCCGGATGTGCTGCTCGGTACCACACTGGTCGGCACCAATATATCGACCATTATCATGACGACCCTCGGGACCATGCTGATGATCCGTACCTTTGGCCAGATGGGTGATATCTATGCCGTGCTGCTGTTTACCCCACTGTTCCTGATATTGGGCGAGATTGTGCCGAAGAGTGTGTATCAGCAGAAATCCAACGAAATTGCACCGGTGGTGGTGTTTCCCTTGCAGGTGTTTTCCATACTGTTCTATCCGCTGGTGTTTGTGTTTTCACGCATTGCACGGCTATGTGCGCGCCTGGTGGGTGGCGGCAAGGCCGATCAGACGGTATTTATTACCCGGGAGCAGATGCGCATGGTGGTGGACATGGCCGAACGCGGGTCGAATGTGGATGTCTTTGATCGCGCGCGCATCAAGCGTGTCATTCGCTTTGCAGAGACCTCGGTGGGTGAGGCCATGATCCCGGTTGCCGATATGACAGCAATCAACCGCAATCGGGATACCCGCAGCGCAATTACCCTGGTACGCCGGCGCGGCTATAACCGGCTCCCGGTGTACAGCGGGAATATCAGCAATATCGTGGGCATTGTTACCTTGACAACCTGGGATCTGATGGACCAGGAACTGTCCGGCCGCTCCCTGGAAGATCTCATCAAGCCTGCGCACTATGTCTCGCCTTACCAGACCATCGACCAGTTGCTGCCCGTCTTGCGTAACCGGGACGACCACACGGCCATCGTGGTCGATGAATTCGGTTCGGCGGTTGGCATGATTACCATGGAAGACATTCTCGAGGAGGTCGTTGGCGAGATCGATGTCGGTTACGACTTCGAAGAATACCTGCCGCGCCGGAAACGTATTTTCGAAATGCTTGACGAAGAGACCTACCTGATGGATGCGCGTTTGCCAATTTCGGAAGTCAACGAGTTGCTTGGCACTGCGCTGCCGGCCGTGGAATCCCATACCATTGGCGGCCTGATGATGGCCCGTTTGCGGCATATCCCTGCTGAGGGCGAGTCGATCGTGGAGTCGGGATTCAGGTTCACGGTAACCGAGGCAACCAACCGGGCTGTGGTGAAGTTGCGGGTTGAGCCGGAGTGAGTGGCGCGATCAGATTTGTTGCCCCGTACGTTAACGGGACGTATGGCAGGGTAGCTGAAAAATGATGTGGTGTGGCTGGAGCAGCCCGGTAGGTATTAACTGGGCAGTGTAAATTTTTTCCTTGGCAGCAGTTCTTCCCGCGGGAACCTTGCCAGTGATACGACGCGGGGTGCATCCTTGCCAAATTCCACTTCGGTCAGATTCAGGCTGTTACAGGGCTCGGGCGAGTCATCGTCGATCTTGATACCCATCTTGTTGAGTCTGAGCCTGATCTCCCGGATGATCACGAAGCTGTCGGGCTTGCTGAATACCTCCACTACCCGGTCCAGCAATACCTGTGGGGTCAGTAGCGCTGGAGTGTTCATCATTTCCTTCTCGACTAACCGCAGTTCCAGGTCTGTTTCCCTGATTTCCTGCGCAAGGCTGTTTGCAGGTTCGATTTCCTTTGTTCGTTGCTGATAGTGCCTGAGCCGGGAGTCCAGTATCCGGTGCCTGCTTTCCAGGCGGTGGCTGGCAAGTTTGAGTCTCATAATTTCGCCGAGCGCGTGGGTTACCAGGCCCTGGAAGAGGCAGTGCTTGA
>JBATGJ010000056.1:0-7161 GCA_049665685.1 Gammaproteobacteria bacterium | reverse complement strand
GTGTCTTTCTGTGGATTTCGTGGCCATTATTTGTGCGTATAGCGCACCCTGAAAACGTGTCGTCTCACGTCCCACTTTTCACGTTTCACTTTTCACGTTTCACGTTTCACGTTTCACGTTTCACTTTTTTACTTTTCACTTTTTCACTTTTCACGTTTTGATATTCGCGGACAACGCCCGTTCCGGCACACCGATCAGGCAGAGATCAGGGTGCCGACACCCTCATCCGTAAACAACTCCACCAGCACGGCATGCGTGACGCGCCCGTCGATGATATGCGCCGCCCTGACGCCACTGTTGATCGCGGACAGGGCGCAGCTCACCTTGGGCAGCATCCCGCCGTGCACGGTACCGTCTTCGATCAACCGGGTGACATCATCCACCTTCAGCCCGGTCAGCAGCTTGCCCTGTTTGTCCAGCAGGCCTGTTGTATTGGTCAGCAACATCAACTTCTCGGCCTTCAGCACCTCGGCCATGTGCCCGGCAACGAGGTCGGCGTTGATATTATAGGAATGACCATCCTTGCCCACCCCGATGGGTGCGACGACAGGAATAAAGTCGCCGCTGGTCAGCATATTGACCACGCCGGGATCAATACTCTCGACTTCGCCGACATGACCGAGGTCGATAATCTCCGGCACATCCAGCTCGGGATCATCCCGCCTGATCGTCAGCTTGCGCGCCCGTATAAGGTCGCCGTCCTTGCCGGTCAGCCCTACGGCACGTCCCCCATGGTGGGTAATCAGGTTGACGATTTCCTTGTTCACCAGGCCGCCCAGCACCATCTCCACCACGTCCATGGTCTCACTGTCGGTTACGCGCATGCCGTTGATAAAGCGGCTCTCCTTGCCCAGCCGCTCCAGCAAGCGACCGATTTGCGGGCCGCCTCCATGCACGATCACTGGATTGATACCGACCAGTTTCATCAGGACGATATCGCGCGCGAACCCGCTCTTCAGTTCAGCATCGACCATGGCATTGCCGCCATACTTGATGACAATGGTCTTGCCCTGAAAGCGGCGGATATACGGAAGTGCCTCGGTCAGAACGTGCGCGACGTTCGAGGCGGATTCATTCGTCAGTGACATAATTCGGGGGACATTCCCAGCGGACAGAGATCATGCGCGCAGTTTACGCGTGATGCCGTCGCTCCCTCAAGTCGATTGCGACCAACAGTAGCTAGAACGGCAGTGACAGGTGCGGGTTCACCTGGACCATCACGCGGCGGAACTCGCCCATGATGCGTGCCAGGGCCTCCTTGTTATCGGCCTCAAAGCGCAGTACCAGCACCGGCGTGGTGTTGGACGCACGCACCAGCCCCCAGCCGTCCGGATAATCCGCCCGCAAGCCGTCAATGGTCGAGACCGTCGCACCCTCGAAGTGGGCATGCTCCAGCAGGCTGTTGATGAACACCGGCGGCTCCCCTTCCCGCATGGGCACATTGAGCTCCGGCGTATTGATACTGTCCGGAAGCTCGGCAAACACCTCGGCACTGGAACGGTTGTCATTGCCCAGGATCTCCAGCAACCGCGCGGCCGCGTACAGCGCATCGTCGAAACCGTACCAGCGCTCCTTGATGAAGATATGGCCGCTCATCTCGCCAGCCAGCAGTGCACCGCTTTCCTTGATTTTGGCCTTGATGAAGGAATGGCCGGTCTTCCACATCAGGGGCTGGCCGCCATGCTCGCGGATCACCGTATCCAGGAAGCGGGTGCACTTGACGTCGTAGATAATCTGCCCGCCGGGATTACGCTCGAGGATATCTATTGCATACAGCATCAGCACGCGATCCGGCCATATAATCTGCCCGTCAGAGGCCACCACACCAAGGCGGTCGCCGTCACCATCGAAGGCCAGGCCGATATCCGCCTGTCCGGAACGCACGGTCTCGATGAGATCGGCCAGATTGGCCTCCTTGCTCGGGTCGGGATGGTGATTGGGGAAGTTACCGTCGACCTTGCAGTACAGCTCCTTAACTTCGCAGCCGAGTGCACGCAGCAGCTCGGGTGCCACGTGGCCGGCCACGCCGTTGCCGCAATCAATCACCACATGCAGCGGTCTGGCAAGACTCACATCACCCCGTATCCGCTCGATATAGTCAGGTACGACATTGATCGTCTGTACACTGCCCTGTCCGGAGATGAAGTGTTGTGCCTCGATACGCTCGCGCAGCAACTGAATCGACTCACCGGACAATGTCTCGCCGTCGATCACGATCTTCAATCCGTTATAGTCGGGCGGATTGTGGCTACCGGTAACCACCACGCCGGTCTGGGTATCGAGGTAGTAGGTTGCAAAGTAGAGCACCGGTGTGGGCACGCAACCGATATCCTTCACATCACAACCGGTCGAGATGATGCCCTCGATCAGGGCATGGGACAGCGCCGGTCCCGACAACCGTCCGTCGCGGGCAACCACCACGGTATTGCGCCCGCGCTGCAGTGCCTCACTGCCGATCGCCCGCCCGATCTGCTGCACGACACCCGCCGTCAGCGTCCGGTCGACCACGCCCCGGATATCATAGGCGCGGAAAATCGACGGATCGAGCGGCGCATTATCGTCATGCGCAGGAACCAGATCTTCCTCGATTACGATGGCATCCGTTGAGATGGCGGAATCATAGCTGGCACGCGATCCCGAGCCTGCAGCCGCCTGCACCGGCACTCCCGGCCGTGCGGTGTCCTGAAGATATTCGCTGACGCGTTCGCGTGGCGCCTCGGCAATGCGCCCGGGCCTGCTGTTCTGGCCACCGGCCGCAATCTTGGTCATGAACTGCAGGGTCCCGTCCATCTCCTTCAGTCCGGCGTCATAGTCGCGCTTGACACGCCCGTCCTTGAAATCCTTCATGAGCGAAACCAGGCTGACTTCGCTCTTGCGCAGGCCGCGGTTGACGCCATTGAACAGTTGCAGGGCCAGCAGGATGAATAAGAATGCAGCCACGGCAACGGCAACCAGCACCAGCAGGCTGGCCTTGCCCAGGTAGACGAATGGTGTCACGACGGGCCAGTAGGCAATCTGCCAGCGCGTGCCATCGACATGCTCGATGCGGTCGGGAGCACGGGCCTTGTATTGTCCGTCACCGTGCGTCGCCAACACGACCGGCTGGCCCTTGGCGCCGGCCTGCTGCAACTCGATATAACCGCTTTTGTTCTCCAGCCCGACAAGCGCACGCTGCAGGACGTCATTCGACAGGGACACCATGATATGCCCGACTACCCCGCTGCCGGCAGGGTCCATGATGCGCCGTACGATATTCACGTGCTGCTGCGGTGTATTGAATAAATGCACCTCGGCCACGGGCGGCTCCGCACCCGATTCCGCTGCACGCATCTGTGCGAGCGCGGCATAGCTCAGGGGCGGGGAGCGGTTTTCGTCCACACCGTCGATGCCGGGCGGCAACAACTGGACATTGATCGCATCGGGAAAGGCGTAACGCAGGCTTTCCTCGCGTGCCTGCAGCCCGGCACTGTCGCCGCGGGTAAAGATGAAGGCGATTTCGGGATCCTTCGCCAGCTGCGCCGCGGCATCACCATAAAAGCGCATCGCGGCGGACACGCGCGCGGCGGTCTGGCTGGTCGTTACAACGGCCTCTTCCTCGATGACGCGGCCGATATGATGCCCCATGTACTGGAAAATCAACCAGGCAAGGATACCCAGGATACCCACCCCGGACACCAGCAGTCGTACACGCAGGCGTGCCAGGCTGACGATCTCGCCATCACCGCCCGCCTCAGGACCGGACGGTGGCCGTGTGGCTTTCTTTTTGCCGGATTTCTTGAATAGTCGTTTCATCGCAACCAGTCACGTCCTGCCACGTCTCGAGCAGCAGTCATTCGGGTAATTGTCATCAATGGTTCATCGGCAGGCAACGCCGACCAGTTGAATATCAATGGCGCCCGGTATGGCCGAAACCACCGGCCCCTCGGTCGCTGGTCACGAACTCGTCCACCAGCTCGAAATCAGCCCGCACCACCGGCACGATAACCATCTGCGCGATACGTTCTCCGGGGCTGATGGTGAAGGTTTCACTGCCCCGGTTCCAGCAGGAAACATAGACCTGACCCTGATAGTCGGAGTCGATCAGGCCGACCAGGTTGCCGAGCACGATGCCGTGCTTGTGACCCAGCCCGGAACGTGGCAGCAGCACGGCGGCCAGCCCGGTATCCTCCACGTGGATGGCCAGACCGGTCGGAATCAATTGTGTCTCGCCCGGCGCAATTTCCAGGGGAGCGTCCACGCAGGCACGCATGTCCATGCCGGCCGAGCCGTCGGTTGCATAATGCGGTAACGGAAATTCCTGTCCAAGCCGCTGATCGAGAATCTTAAGCTGAATCTTTTGCATTGATTGAAATGACCTTGTCCTGTGAGTGTCTGCTGTCGTAACGGTCAGCGATCAGTTCAACCAGCTGAACTGCCAGACGGGTCTTGCCGGTGCTCGGCAACTCGACATCGCCGCCGTCCCAGACCACGTGTAACGCATTTTCATCCACATCGAAGCCGCGGCCTGCGCCGACCAGGTTGGCGGCAATCATATCAATCCCCTTGGCAGTCCGCTTGTGTTTTGCACGCTCCAGCAGCGCCTCGGTCTCGGCGGCAAAGCCCACGGTAAAGGGAGCGGCGGGCAGGACCGCCACATCGGCCAGTATGTCGGGATTGCGCTCGAGCACGAGCGTCATGGTCGTGTCCGACTTGCGGATCTTCTGCGTGGCCGCCGCCTGCGGCCGGTAATCGGCGACAGCGGCAACGGCGATGAAAATATCACTGTCCGGCGCCTGCTGCATCACCGCCGCATGCATGTCGGTCGCACTGGTCACGTCCACACGCCTTACCCCTGGCGGGGTCTCGAGGGTCACGGGACCGCTGATCAGAATGACCTCGGCACCCGCCTCGGCCGCAGCCCGGGCGAGTGCAAATCCCATCCGGCCCGAACTGTGATTGCTGATATAGCGGACCGGATCGATCGCCTCGCGGGTCGGTCCCGCCGTCACCACGACACGCTGGCCCGCCAGGCGGCCGGTACGGAACAGCCCGGACAGATGATCGACCAGCGCCTGCGGTTCCAGCATGCGGCCCGGACCGGTTTCACCACAGGCCTGCGCACCCCTCGCGGGCCCGAAGACATGCACCCCGCGAGCGACCAGTGTCGAGATATTGTCACGCGTGGCTGGGTTGTCCCACATGGCCCGGTTCATCGCCGGCGCCACCGCCTGCGGTGCCTCACAGGCCAGGCAGACGGCGCTGAGCAGGTCATTGGCACGGCCCTGCACCCGGCGCGCGAGTGCATCGGCCGTCGCTGGCGCCACCAGCAGCACATCGGCCCAGCGGGCCAGTTCGATGTGCCCCATCGCCGCCTCCGCCGCGCTGTCCAGCAGATCCGTGTGCACCGGGTTGCCGGACAGGGCCTGCAGCGTCAGCGGGGTAATAAATTCACGGGCACCGGCCGTCATGATGACGCGTACCTCGGCCTCCGTGCGGCGCAACAGGCGCACCAGCTCGGCGGCCTTGTAGGCCGCGATGCCACCGGTGATACCGAGCAGGACGTGCTTCCCGGATAAGTAGTTCATAATGCGTGATTTTACCAGATCGGGTTGCACTTCGCTCTGGACCCGACTCATACAGCTGCAGGAGATTTTAATCGCGCCTGCAAGGTGCTCCTACACCGATTGATACCTCCCAGGAGCGGATCACACGATGCACGGGAGACGGCGAGACCGAGGCATACCCGCCTGAGCTATTGCCGATGGCGGCGCTGCGATTGTCTTATTGATTCGCGCGTACCCATGCTCCTGCGCCAATAGAAGCACGTGCAGGCGCGGATGTTATCCTCGAATGAATCACTCACGCGCTGCGCTCCTACAAAATTAAATACCTGTTCCTCTATGATCCCTGCATCCATTGCGGCAATTATCAGTGCATGCAATCCATTCGTGACTGGCCGGCCGGGGAACGACCGCGGGAAAAGCTGCTGAAACAGGGACCCGGCGCCCTCTCCGTTGCCGAGCTGCTGGCTATCTTCCTGCGCACCGGAGTTGCTGGCCGCAACGCGGTGGACCTCGCACGCGAGCTGCTTGCGAGCTTCGGAGGCCTGCGCGCGCTGCTCGAAGCGGATCGTGGAATGTTTTGTGACCAGCACGGCGTCGGCGAGGCCAGCTACGCCGTGTTACAGGCCGCGCTCGAGCTGGGCCGGCGGCACCTGCAGGCAGAGCTGCAGCGCCAGGACTGCCTGGACAGTCCCGCCACTACCCGCCGTTTCCTTGCCAGCCGCCTGCGGCATCTCCCGCACGAAGTGTTCGCCTGCCTGCTGCTTGACAACCACCACCGGGTGATCACCTTTGAGGAACTGTTCCGCGGCACCATTGACGGCGCCAGCGTGCACCCGCGCGAGGTGGTGCGTCTGGTCATTCGCTTCAATGCCGCCGCGGTTATCCTTGCCCACAATCACCCCTCCGGGGTGGCCGAACCCAGTCGCGCCGACATCCAGCTGACCCGGCGGCTGACCGATGCCCTGGCCCTGGTGGATGTCCGCGTCCTCGATCATATTGTCGTCGGCGAGGGTGACGGCGTCTCGCTGGCCGAGCGCGGTCTGCTTTAAGCCCATGAATAGTTTGGGTTATTGGTCCAGCGCCCGGTATACACCGGCTTGTATCACGGCAGGCTTTCTGGTATAAAATGCGCCCCTCCCGCTGATGACGGGCTTTTTTTACGAGGTTCAGAACGATGTCCAAAGTATGCCAGGTCACGGGAAAGCGCCCGCAAAGCGGTAACAACGTGTCCCACGCCAATAACAAGACCCGCCGCCGCTTCATGCCCAACCTGCATACCCACCGGTTCTGGGTGGACGCGGAGAAGCGTTTCGTAAAGCTGCGCGTTTCCTCGCATGGCATGCGCATCATTGACAAACTTGGCATCGATTCCGTGCTGGCCGACATCCGCAAGCGCGGCGAAAAGGTTTAACGGAGATCCATCATGCGTGACAAGATCAAGCTCGTCTCCAGTGCCGGCACCGGTCACTACTACACGACCACCAAGAACAAACGCAACATGCCGGAAAAAATGGAGATCAAGAAGTTCGACCCGGTCGTGCGCAAGCACGTCATGTATAAGGAAGCGAAGATCAAGTAAGGCTTCCAGTGGTGAACTGATCTGAAAACCCGGCGCTGC
>JBATGJ010000055.1:0-2989 GCA_049665685.1 Gammaproteobacteria bacterium | reverse complement strand
CTTCTCTTCCTGCGCGGCACGCATGCGCTTGTGTCTGGCCTGCAGAGCCAGCCGCCGCTGTGTCAGCAACAGCCAGCGCACCACCACCTGGTGCAGCACAACCAGACCAAAGACAAACCACAGGGTTGCTACCAGGCTGCGCCCCAGCGTGCCGGCCGTATACGTATAACCAACGACCGCCAGTCCAGCCAGCACCAGGGGGGTGCCCACGGTCAGCGTCAGCCACAGGTAGCGCAGGCGCATCACGGGTCCGATTGAGTGTTCGACCAGCGACTTGGTCAAGCGGTAGAAAAATACCGCCAACGCAGCCAGCGCCACGACCATAACGAGGCGTTCCAGCCCGGACAGCGATACTTGCTGATCCATAATGTTTAACAGCAGCACAAGAATAAAAATAGCCGGCAAAAGAACTGCCATCAACCACCTGAATCCGCGCCGCAGTTGTTTGGTCATCGATTCAGGCCAGCGAAAATGCCGTTCGGCAACCCCACCATGGACACACAGGATTCTGAAAAACTGCAGGTACAGGAATGTGGGTGCAACATGGAACAGTGCCTCAGCAATCGCTCTGGAAAATTGCGTCGCCTCCGGTACCGATCCGAGTTCCCAGCCTGTTACAGCCAGCAGTAATGGCAAGGGCACTGCCAGCAACAGGGTCAGGCCAAGTGCCTTGAGCGTGAACGAGAATTTATCGCGCGACGGTTTGCCGATCGTATTGCCCGTCTCACTGAGCAACGCCAGTAACCGGCGCACCTTGAAGAGCAGGATCCCGACCAGGCCAAGTAACAGCACGAACACTGGCGAGCGCGGCACACGGTCAGCGAGTGCCCCTAAAACGTCAAGCCAGCGTTCCGGGGACACCAGCCCGACAACCTGCCCGGGTATGGCCTGCAGGGTCGCCAGGTTCAGCCGCGGGGTACTGCGGATCCAGAGCAGTTTTTCTGCAAGCAGTTTGTCGAAATCTGCCGTCGTCTCGAGCAGGCGGCGATTGCCCGTTTCAAGCTCCGTCAGTGACCTCGAATAGGACTTGTCGAGGTTGATCGCATTGTCGAGCAACAGGCGCCGGGTGCTGGCGAGTTCCATCATATCTGCACCCACCCGTTCAGCCTCGGCCGGCTCCAGATCGGCCGTACGCTCGTGGATGAAGTCCTTGATGCTGCGCAGGCCCTTGTATTCGGCAGCGTGCTGGATCTGGCGCAGCGTCGACCGGGCATTCTCCTGTTCGAGCTGCCTGATTTCCTTCTTGAGCATGCGCTGGTCCGGCAATGCCCGCTGTTGCTGCCGCAGCACCTGGCCCAGCACGTCGGTCAACCCTGCCACCTCGAGCTTTTCCCTGGCAGTGCGGAAGTTTTCCTCGACGCGTTTCGACTCCTCCGTGAGTGTCTCGTTACTGGCACTGTGTTGCTTGAGCTCTACTGCCAGGGTGCTGATTTCATCTGTGAGGGCAGCATTTTGTTCAGCCAGCTCCTGAACCAGTGGATGTTTTCCGGCGGCGTCCGAGACTGCCAGCCTGGCGGCGGCCCCTGCCTGTTCCGCCTCTGCTCCTAGCTGGCGATTTGCCAATGCCTCCAGCCGTTTGACCCTCACGGCAACCCGCTCAACCGTGTAGCGGCTCAGGTCGCGCTGCGCCTCGAGCAACGCGACCCGCATCGGCATGCTCAGCAGCTCCTGGTCAAGCATGACATTCTTGCTGCGCAGTGCAGCGACCCGGGTGGTCTGCGCCCAGTGACGTGCCTCCGTTAGCCAGGGTAGTTCGTCCCCGGCCACCGGCAGCTTGAGTGTTGATTCAGTCTCTTCTATATCCCGCTCCGCGGCAAGCAGCTGTTGCTGGGCAATTGACGGCCGGGCTGTAGACGTTTCCAGCTGCGACTCAAGGTCAGAAAGCTTGGCCTGCACGGCCGCAAGATTGGCCTTTTCCTGCAACAGTTCCTGCTCAATCTGCTCGAAAGGAGAGGCTTCCGTGGCAGTTACCGTTATCTCTCGATCGGCCTGGATGTCCTTGTCCAGCCGCGCACGGATCTCACTGGCCTGTTGCCGTGCAGTATTCACAGCCTGGATATAGGTCTCCGTGGTGGCCTTGTTGGCGCGGATCGTCTCCAGGTTGCCCAGGGCATTATTGAGTAATCCGGTCAGCGTGCCTCTGCTCGCCTCATCCAGGGATGTTTCCGCCTCGACTTCCTTGAGCCTGGCATTCACCTTGTCAGTGGTAACAATGGCGGATGTTGTATCAGCCGGCCAGGCCGGGGTTACCGGCAGGAACTGGACCAGGATCAATAGTAACCAAAGCGCGCAGCTGACTGCCTTCATGCCCCTTGCCCCGTTGTAATCAGCGGCTACCACTGGTAACCCAGCTTGACCCGGTAGGTTGTGTCGGTCTTGTCGACAGTATCCGGTGCACCGCCATCGTACTCTATTTCGGCCTCGGTGCTGGCCACGATGCCCCTGTAGAGCGGGAAGCGGAAGCCCGTCCAGTAATTGATGGTGACGTTGTCACTGTCGCCGACGTCCAGCAGGCCGTTATCCCGGTGGTAGAACTGCACGCGGTCGGGGACCAGGAAGCGATCGAAGTTGAACATCCAGCCGAACGCCCGGTAGTCATTATCCGGGGCCACATCGAAGTCCTCGTCCACATACAGGATGCCAGCGTCAAGGTTGAGATTCATTGCCGTCGTTTCGTAGAACTGGTATCCGATATGCGGACCCACACTGGTACGCAGGTTGAGGTCCGCGAACTTGTCGTTCTCGAACATCAGCACACCGCCGTAGTACCACTGCTTGCTGAGGAAATAATCGTACTTGTTGTACAGTGTCCAGTTCTCGTCGGTGAGGTTACCGTCATTCTCGTCCTTTTCGAACTGGCCGCGCAGTGTGAAGCGGTCCTGCTTGCGGCGCAGCTCCGTCTCCGCGTCGGCTTCGAATTCATCACTGTCGGTATTGCCGCGCTGCGATTTCAGGTCGAGGTTCACCCGCCCGGTCCAGTGGATGCCCT
>JBATGJ010000054.1:0-18248 GCA_049665685.1 Gammaproteobacteria bacterium | reverse complement strand
GACCGGCACTGGCCGGTCCGGTGAGTACGACCAGCAGTGCGAAAATCAAAGCGTTGAAATAGTGCATCCCTGCCTCCTGTGATGTGTGATCGGGTCGGACGGCAACTGCGCCGTCCGGTCCCTCAACACATTGCCGCTCAGGACGGCCGGGCGACAGCAGCAAGTTCCGAATTAATGGTACGCAATACACCCACGGGATCGTCAGCCTGCGTCACCGGACGCCCGATCACCAGGTAGCTGGCGCCGCCCTGCACTGCCGCGACGGGCGTCATGATGCGTCGCTGGTCATCCGCCGCACTGCCGGCCGGGCGTATGCCCGGTGTAACCAGCAGGAAGTCATCCGCCATGTGCGCGCGCAAGGTCCCCGTTTCGCGGGAAGAACACACCACCCCGTCCAGTCCACTACTCGCTGCCAGCCTGGCCAGGCGCAGCACGTTATCCTGAGTCGATCCCTGCAGCCCAATGGAGGCAATGTCACTCGCATCCATGCTGGTCAGAATAGTCACCGCAATCAGCAACGGGGTATGCCCGGCACGCTGGACACCATCGCGTGCCGCCTCCAGCATGCGTCCCCCGCCCAGCGCATGTACGTTAAGCATCCATACGCCCAGATCCGCCGCGGCATGGCAGGCGGCGGCAACGGTGTTCGGAATATCATGAAACTTGAGATCCAGAAACACATCGAAGCCGCGCTTGCCAAGCGTCGCCACAAGCCCTGGTCCCGCCCGCGTGAAAAGTTCCTTGCCGACCTTCAGCCGGCAACTGCCCGGTTCCAGCCGGTCGACCAGCGCCAGCGCCTCCTCTGCAGTCGGGTAATCGAGTGCAACAATGATGCGTGAGCTGGAAGTATCGTAGTAATTATTCACGTGTTTTCGTCTTTGTCATTCAGTGCGTAAAACGAATTCTACACACACAAGGCCGACATAACCGTTAAAAAAAACACGTCCCTTCTCCTTTATGCCCGCTTTTTGGGTGCTCAGGGAGAAGGACAGAGCCTGCCCCCGCGGAGGCGGGGAAACGAGGGGACATACTCAGAAAATTGTATATTCTATCCCTCTTCCCAACCCTCTCCCTGAGGGAGAGGGAGAAAAGAACAACACCACTTGTTAATCCGCTTCCACGCCGTGGATCGGCTTGATGGTATTCCACTGCCGGCAGCCCGGGCATTTCCAGTGCAGCGTCTTGCCGGTGAAGCCGCAATTATGGCATGCATAAACCGGCTTGTTTTCCAGCAACTGGTCCGTCATGTTCTTGAGGATCAGCAGGTTCTCGCGGTCGGCGCCCGCACTGCGTACGAGGCTTAAATCGATGAAGCGGGCCAGTCCCCGCACTGACGGTCGCCGGCCCAGCTCTTCGGCGATAAATTCAGCTGCCTTCGCGTCGCCCTGCTCTCGCTCGAGTATGTCCGCCAGTGCGAGTACCGGCGATATGCCCGCATATTTGGGGATCGCATGACGCAGGTAGACGATCATGTCCGGCAATGAACCCAGTTCGGCGTGACAGGCATGCATGTGGTCGAGTATGACCGGCAGCAGATCGATATCCATCTCGGCAACCTGCTCGAACACCTTCAACGCCAGCCGGCAATCGCCCTGCTGCCGTGCGATGAACCCGCGAATCAGTCGCGCACGGGCGCACTGAGGATGGTATTCACCGGCCTTGTCCAGGTAACCGGGCGCTGCCTCGAGATCATCCGTTGCGCGTGCGTTTTCCGCCAGCTCACAATAGTACTGGGCGATGACCGTGCGGGCCGGTTGTTCGCCGACAAACCCCATTTGCTCGGCAATCGCGATCGCATTGTGCCAGTCCTTTTCCTGCTGATAGATATCGAGTAGCGCCGGCAACACACTGGACAGGTGCACGTTGTTGTCATTCAGCTCAAGGAACAAGCCCTCTGCCCGGTCGAACAGTCCGGCCTTCATATAATCCTGGCCGAGCTCCAGCAAGGCATCCATGCGCTCTTCATCTTCCAGGTTCGGTCGCGCCACCAGGTTCTGGTGGATGCGGATCGCGCGATCCACTTCGCCACGCTTGCGGAACATGTTGCCCAGCGCGAGATGCGTCTCGACGGTATCGCTATTCACTTCCAGCATGCGGATGAACACATCGATTGCCTTGTCCTGCCGTTCGTTGAGCAGGTAATTGAGACCCTTGATGTATTCGGGGCCGAGGATGGAGTCGGAACAGCTGCCGGCCTTGCCTTTGCTGTGTCGTGCCGAGTACCAGCCGATAGCGGCTGCAACAGGCAGTAATAACCAGGTAAGCTCCTGCATCGCTCAGGCTTGTCTAACGTGGCAGTTAAGGAAACAGGCCCGGCATGCTTTCACAGTACCGGGCCCGTCGTGCAGGTGTGAATGTGACCGGCCAGGGCGGGATAATCGGGCACAGATCGACTCGTGAAACAGTGCGAGGCGGGGCTGACCCGCCTACAGGTGATGCTGTTGCTGCTGCTCCTTTTCCCGCTCCCGCTCCATACCGGCGTTGACGCGCTCTCTGAGCTCTTTACCCGGCTTGAAATGCGGGACATGCTTGGCGGCCAGCGCCACCGACTCGCCAGTCTTCGGATTTCTGCCGATACGCGGCGGGCGGTAGTGCAGCGAGAAACTGCCGAACCCCCTGATCTCAATTCGCTGCCCGGTGGCAAGTGACCAGCTCATTTGCTCAAGGAGACTCTTGACGGCCAGCTCGACATCCTTGTAATTCAAATGCCCGTTCTTTGCGGCAAGAATCTCTATCAGTTCAGATTTTGTCATTGTATCCACCTACCCGGATTAGATTTTCCTTCCCCATAAACCCGAACGCTCGCGCGCCCCCCCGAATCCGTCAATCATCGTCATTGCCAAGATGCTGTTTGAGCACGTCGCCAAGGCTGGTCTTGGCATCCGATGCGCTGGACCCGTAATCCTGCATCATCGCGGCCTCGTCGTCGGAGTCCTTGGCCTTGATGGACAGCATGATTGCACGGCTCTTGCGGTCAACGCCCATGAACTTGGCCTCGACTTCATCACCGACCGACAGGATGGTGCGTGCATCCTCGATCCGGTCAAGCGACAGCTCCGATGCGCGCAGCGTTCCGTCGACACCGTCGCCGAGGTCGATAATTGCCGCCTTGGCATCAACTTCCCTGACAGCACCCTTGACGATGCTGCCCTTGCTGTTTGCCGCAACGAAATTGGCAAACGGATCCTTTTCCAGCTGTTTGATACCCAGCGAGATACGCTCGCGTTCCGGATCGACTGACAATACGACAGCCTCGATCTCGTCACCCTTGGCGTAGCTACGCACTGCCTCCTCGCCCGGCTCGTGCCAGGAAATATCGGAGAGGTGCACCAGACCATCGATCTCGCCAAACAGCCCGATGAAGATACCGAAGTCGGTAATGGACTTGATGGTACCCTTGACCACATCACCCTTGTTATGTGTTGCACTGAACTCGTCCCATGGATTGGGGAAGCATTGCTTGATGCCGAGAGAAATACGACGGCGTTCCTCGTCGATGTCCAGCACCATGACCTCTATTTCCTGTCCGATGTGGACAACCTTGGAGGGATTCACGTTCTTGTTGGTCCAGTCCATCTCGGACACGTGCACCAGACCCTCGACGCCTTCCTCGATCTCGACAAAGCAGCCATAATCGGCAATGTTGGTCACCTTGCCGAACAGGCGTGAATTCGCCGGATAACGACGGGCCAGATCTGCCCACGGATCCTGACCGAGCTGCTTCATACCCAGCGAGACGCGGTTACGCTCGCGGTCGAACTTGAGAATCTTGACCTCGATCTCGTCACCGACGTTGACGATCTCGGACGGATGTTTGACCCGCTTCCAGGCCATGTCGGTGATGTGCAACAGACCATCGATGCCACCCAGGTCGACGAACACACCGTAATCGGTAAGGTTCTTGACGATACCCTTGGCGGTCATACCCTCTTCCAGATTATCCAGCAACGCCTCGCGCTCGGCGCTGAACTCTGTCTCCACCACAGCACGCCGCGATACCACGACGTTGTTGCGACGCTTGTCCAGCTTGATGACCTTGAATTCGAGTTCCTTGCCTTCGAGGAAGACCGGGTCGCGTACCGGACGCACATCGACCAGTGAACCCGGCAGGAATGCGCGGATATCTTCTATGTCTACCGTGAAGCCACCCTTGACCTTGCCGCTGATCATGCCGGTAACGATGTCTTCGTTTTCAAAGGCCTTTTCCAGGCGTCGCCATACCTGGTCACGTTTTGCTTTTTCGCGCGAGAGTTTTGTTTCACCGAAACCGTCTTCAACAGCCTCGAGGGTGACTTCAACCTGATCACCGACCTCGACTTCGATTTCACCGGAGGCATTTTTGAATTCCTCAATGGGAATCACACCTTCGGATTTCAGTCCTGCATGTACAATGACAGTATCTGCTTGAATATCAACAACAGTTCCGGTAACAACAGCACCCCGGTTCATCTCCTGGTGGGCGAGGCTCTCCTCAAACATTTCAGCAAAACTTTGGCTCATGGGAATAGTTATCCTGGTACCGCCTGGCGGTCCGTGTTTGTCAACCGCAATGCCTTGCGGCACGACGGGTCAAGTTAAAAGAACAGGCCGATATCAGACGGCCTGGCTTAAAATCATTATACGTGTATCTAACTAATTGTAAACGGAATTTAGAACTTATCCCGGACCAGTTCCAAAACGCGGTCGAGGGTCTCGGCCTCGTCATCATCGCTGTTGTCGAGGCAAATGGCGTCCGCTGCCGGTTTCAGCGGCGCCGTCTGCCGGGTTGAATCGCGCCGGTCACGCGCCTCGACCTCTTCCATCAGGTCGGCGAGATTAGCCTTTTTCCCCATTTCTTTCAACTGCTTATAGCGTCGTTCCGCGCGAACCTCGGGGCGTGCGGTGAGAAACAGCTTGAGGTCGGCATCCGGGAAAACCACCGTACCCATGTCGCGGCCATCGGCGATCAGCCCGGGCGGTTGCCGGCAGTGACGCTGCCAGTCGAGCAAGGCGGCCCGCACGCCTGGCAGGACGGCCAGCTTCGAGGCCGCTTCACCGGCGGCCTCGGTGCGCAGGTCGGCGTGGATGTCCCGGCCATCCAGCAACACGGCCGGACTGTCCGACGACGGCAACCGGCAGGTCGTCGACAGGCGTCCGGCCAGCACGACCAGTGCCGCCTCGTCGTCCAGTGCCACACCATCACGGAGTGCGGCAAAGGCAAGCACCCGGTACAGGCTGCCGCTGTCGAGGTAATGCCAGCCAAGCTGTGACGCCAGTGCCCGGCTGATCGCGCCCTTGCCGGAACCGCTGGGACCATCGATGGTGATAACAGGTACGGACATTGAATTAACCAGTCATTTCAGGATGCGTTTCTCTTACCAGGCACGGTGCGCGGAGCGCACCCTACACATGCTCAATCGCCAGACCGGCTTTGGCGGCCAATGTCACGAAGCCGGGGAAGGACGTATTGACGTTCGCACAATCGCGAATCTCTATTTCACCATGTGCGCGTAATGCGGCCATGGCAAACGCCATGGCAATGCGATGATCGCCATGACTGTCTACACTGCCGCCGTCGATAGCACCACCGTCGATGATCATGCCATCGGGAGTGGCCTCGGCCGCGACACCCAGCGCGCGCAATCCATCGGCCATCACCAGGATACGGTCGCTCTCCTTGACGCGCAACTCTGCGGCCCCGCTCAACACCGTGCGTCCCTCGGCACAGGCAGCGGCAATGAAAATCACCGGGAATTCATCGATCGCCAGTGGCACCAGCTCTGCTGGAATTTCGACACCCGCCAGACTGGCGAAGCGCACACGCAGGTCGGCCACGGGTTCGCCGCCAACATCCCGTTCGTTGTCGACCTCGATGCGCGCCCCCATCATGCGCAGGATATCGAGGATGCCGGTGCGCGTCGGATTCATGCCGACATGCTGCAGGACCAGGTCGGAACCGGGCGCGATGGTGGCGCCGACCAGGAAGAATGCGGCCGAGGAGATATCCGCCGGTATGTCGATGTCGATTGCATGCAGTGTATGCCCGCCCTCGAGGCATACCCAACCGTCCCTGTGTCGTAGCGGGTAACCCATACCACGCAGCATTCGCTCGGTATGATCGCGCGTTGGCGCCGGCTCGCTGACACAGGTTTGGCCATCGGCATACAGGCCGGCCAGCAGCAGGCTGGACTTCACCTGGGCACTGGCAACCGGCATGGCATACTCGATGCCGTGCAGTGGCTGTCCACCGTGGATGTTCAGGGGCGCGGTACCCTCATCGCTGGTATCGATACGGGCCCCCATGTCCGACAGCGGTGCCGTCACGCGTTTCATCGGCCGGCCGGACAATGACGCGTCACCGGTCAGGGTGACAGCAAAGGACTGGCCCGCAAGCAGTCCCGCCATCAGGCGCATGGAGGTGCCCGAGTTGCCCAGATACAGCGGCCCCTCCGGCGCGCGCAGACCATGCAGACCGACGCCGTCGATATCCAGCCGGCCGTCCTCCGGCCCCGCGATGGAAACACCCAGGGCACGAAATGCAGCCAGTGTTGCCAGGCTGTCTTCCCCTTCCAGGAACCCGCTGACACGGGTCACGCCGTCGGCCAGTGATCCAAGCATGATGGAGCGATGGGAAATGGACTTGTCACCCGGCACGCGTACCCGACCCGACAGACTGCCGCCCGGTCGTGCCCTGAAGTTAAGCTCAGCCATCATTCACTCTCCGCCAGCTGTGTATCCATGAAGCCATCGCGCGCATGCTTGGCCGCCGTGAAAATCGCGTTCAACTTGTCACTGTCGTGATCCCTGACCGCGTCGGCAAGCACCTGCAGGTCGGTCGAGAAGCGTTCAATCATGGCCAGGATGGCATCGGCATTGGCGAGGCAGATGTCCCGCCACATATCCGGATCACTGGATGCGATACGGGTGAAATCACGAAAGCCGCCGGCGGCATATTCAAAAATTTCCCGCTTGTCATGCAGGCGCGCAAGGCTCTCCACCAGCGCAAAGGCCAGCACATGGGGCAAGTGGCTGGTGGCGGCGAGCACTTCATCGTGGTGTGTCGGGTCCATCTCGGTCACCGTGGCACCGGTGGCCTCCCACATGGCCCGCACACGCGCGACGGCATCGTGGTCGGTACTTGCCAGCGGCGTCAGGATCACGCGACGATCGCAGTACAGGTTCGCAATGGACGCAGACACACCGCTCTGCTCGATACCCGCGATGGGGTGACCCGGCACGAACCGTGCCGGCACGCGGCCAAACGCCTGTTCTGCGGCCGCAATGACACTGCCCTTGGCGCTGCCGCCGTCAGTCAGTATGGCGGTGTCGGGCAGGCTGTCTTTCATGGCAGTAAATACGGCCGCCATCGCACCGACCGGCACCGCGACAAACACCATGTCGGCATCCCTGACGGCCGCGGCAATATCCGTCTCATAGCGGTCGATGACACCGAGCTCCACGGCCTGCTGCAGGTGTCCCGGGTCGCGGCCGGCACCGACAATTTCGTTACAGGCACCGGCCATCCGCAACGCCCGCGCCAACGAACCGCCGATCAGTCCCACGCCGATAATACAGAGTCGTTGAATCACAGTACTTTTTCCAGTCCCGCCAGGCAGCGCGCGTTTTCCTCCCGATTGCCCACTGTTATACGCAAGTGATTCGGCATTGCATAGTTGGCCACCGGCCGCACGATGACGCCTTCCTGCAACAGGGCGGCATATACTCCGGCACCAGGGCGGCCGGTATCCACCGAGACAAAATTACCGACCGAATCGATCCAGCTCAGGCCGAGTGCGATGAATCCGTCCAGCAACTGCTGCATGCCCTCGCGATTGCGCCTGACGCTGCTGGCCAGGTGTTCGTGATCATCGAGTGCCGCCAGTGCCCCCGCCTGTGCGACCAGGTTCACGTTGAACGGCTGGCGCACGCGATTCAGCAGTCCCGCCACCTCCGGGTGTGATACGGCATAACCCACGCGCAGACCGGCCAGGCCGTAGGCCTTGGAAAAGGTGCGGGTCACGATCAGATTGGGAAACCGCGCGAGCCACTGCATGGCATCCGGGTAGGCAGGCTTGTCGACATATTCGAAGTAGGCCTCGTCGACCACTACCATCACGTGTGCCGGCAGGGCGGCGATGAAAGGTTCCAGCGCGTCCGCCGCCAGCCAGCCCCCGGTCGGGTTGTTCGGATTGGCAAGGAACACCACACGGGTGTCCGGTCCGACCCGTTCGTACATGGCCTCGAGGTCGTGACCGTAGGCCGGCCCGCGGCTGCCATCATGGGCCGGCGCCACCTGCGCACGCGCACCGACGGCCTGGACCGAGATCGGGTACACGGCAAAGGCATGCGCTGAGAAGACGGCCTCGTGCGCGGGGGTGAGAAACACCCGTGCGACCAGGTCAAGGACGTCATTGGATCCGTTACCCAGGGTGATGCATGCAGGATCAACACCGTGCCGCTGTGCAAGCCGCGCCACCAGCCGGTAGCCACTGCTTTCCGGATAACGGGCCATGTGCGGGATGACAGCGTTTGCCGCGCTCACCGCCAGCGGACTTGGGCCAAACGGATTCTCGTTGGAGGCGAGCTTGACCGCATCGCTGATACCGAACTCGCGCTCCAGTTCCTCCACCGGCTTGCCCGGCTGGTAGGGTTGCAGCTCGCGAACACCCGGTGCGGCAAGTGCGAGGAAATTGATAGTGGCTAACGACATCTGCAGGGCCTGATTTTGCTGTAGGAGCGGATGTTGTCCGCGAACAATTCAACCTCCGTTATTCGCGCATTCCTGCGCTCCCACACGGTGTTGTTTTTCTCTTTGCGCCTTTGCGTCTTGGCGCGAAATTATTTACTGACAATTTCTATATTACTGCTCTTGGATACGAACCCAGCACCTTGACGGCAAGTGCCTCCTTATTGAGATCCGCCAGCGCCGCGGCCACCGGGGCATCTTCCTGGTGGCCTTCCACATCGATATAGAACAGGTATTGCCAGACTCCCTGCCGTGAGGGACGCGACTCGATGCGTGTCATACTGACACCGTGGTGGGCAATATGCTGCAGCATCTGGTACAGGATGCCGGGCTGGTTGCGCACCGAAACGAGCAACGAGGTCAGGTCGTTACCACTGGGCAGTGCAGCCTGGGTGCCGATGACGAGGAAACGCGTGGTATTGTCCGGTTCGTCCTCGATATTACGATCCTGAATGACCAGGCCGTAAAGTTCGGCCGCGGTCTCGCCGGCGATTGCGGCGGCATGGTCCGTTTCGCTGACCAGCCGGGCGGCTTCCGCATTGCTGGCAACCGCCACGTGCTCCGCGCCGGGCAGGTTCGCCTCCAGCCAGGCGCGGCACTGTGCCAGTGCCTGCTGGTGTGCCAGTACCTGCGTGATCGTAGTGCCATTTTCCCGCACCAGCAGGTGGTGATGAATCCGCAGCTGCACCTCGCCGCAGACATGCAGCGGTGAATTCTGAAACAGGTCGAGGGTGTGGCGCACCACACCCTCGGTGGAATTCTCGACCGGCACGACACCATAGTCGGCCGCCCCCGCCTCGACCTCGCGAAACACCTCATCGATACCATCCAGCGCAACGGTTTCAACCGAATGGCCGAACTGTTTCAGGGCGGCAGCCTGGGTGAAGGTGCCCTCCGGCCCGAGGTAGGCAATGGTCAGCGGTTTTTCCAGCGCCAGACAGGCCGACATGATTTCGCGAAACAGCCGCGCCATTTCCTCGTTCGACAGGGGGCCGCTATTACGCTCACTGACCTTGCGCAGGATGGCGACCTCGCGCTCGGGCCGGTAAAAATGCGCATCCCCGTCCTGCTCCAGCTTGACAGCGGCGATTGCCTGCGCACACGCGGCACGCTCGTTGATCAGTGTCTGGATCTGTTCGTCCAGCGCATCGATACGTGTGCGCAGCTCGGACAGCTTGTCGTCAGCACTCATGAATATCAACCGGTTATCGTCAATAGGTCGAGATTGTGATAATAACGTATCAGGCCGGCATTACCACCTGTCAGACACACCGGTAGAGTGCCTACAGTGCGCGTACCTTCAGGACACCGTCGATCGCGGCAATCCGCTCGATACATTCCGCAGGCAGGGCGTTGTCGGCATCGACCAGGGTGTAGGCAATCTCGCCACGCGATTTGTTCAGCATATCAAGAATATTCAGGCCGGCATCCGCCATGCAGGTCGAGATCTGGCCCAGCATGTTGGGCACATTTTCATTGGCGATGGCGATCCGGAAACCGCCGTTACGCGCCATGAACAGTTCGGGGAAATTGACCGAATTACGGATATTGCCATTTTCCAGGTAGTCGCGCATCTCTTCGACGACCATCACCGCGCAGTTATCCTCGGCCTGCTGGGTCGATGCACCGAGGTGCGGCAGGGTCACCACGCGGGGGTGATCCTTGAGCAGGTTATTCGGGAAGTCACAGATATAGGCATAGACCCTGCCGTCGTCAATGGCCTCGACCACGGCCGCATCGTCGATCACACCGTCACGTGAAAAGTTGAGAATGACGAGCTTGTTGCGTGCCAGCTTCAGCCGCTCTGCGTTGATCATGGCGCGCGTCGCATCGACCAGCGGCACATGAAACGTCACATAGTCCGCGTTGGCGAGCAGCTCCTCGATACTGGCCGCCTGGCGAACCTGCGAAGACATTTCCCAGGCACGTTTGACCGTAATGTCCGGATCGAAACCGATCACGTTCATGCCCAGGGCCAGTGCCCCGTTCGCCACCTGCACACCGATGGCACCCAGGCCGACCACACCCAGTGTCTTGCCCGGCAGCTCGAAGCCGACGAACTGTTTCTTGCCGGCCTCGACCGCCTTGTGGATCGCGGTATCGTCACCCTCCAGTCTGCGCGCGAATTCCCAGGCCTGGCACAGGTTGCGCGAAGCCATCAGCATGCCGGCGATGACCAGTTCCTTGACTGCATTGGCATTGGCACCGGGCGCATTGAACACGGGAATACCGGCCTTGCTCATACGCTCGACCGGAATATTGTTGACACCCGCACCGGCCCGGCCGATGGCCTGGACCGATGGGGGTACATCCATGGCGTGCATATTATACGAACGCAGGATGATTGCATCCGGGTGCTGGATCTCCGAGGCAACCTCGTAGGCATCGCGCGACAAGTGCTCGAGCCCGACCGGGGAGATATTGTTCAGTGTCAGTATTTTTTTCATATTAATCCGGATTCCTCACAGCAAAGTTGCCAGGCCGACAGAGGAAGATACATTTTGTACAGGCAGCCACGTCATTCCCGCGAAAGCGGGAATCCAGCCTGCAAACTACCTCTAATGCGGAACACCATGTTAACTCTCAAAACTGCAGCCGAAAAAATCTTTGGCAACCAGACAGACTGGACTCCGGATCTCTGCTTCGCTCCGCCCGAAATGACTAACTGTTGCTGGCAAAAGCGTTCGACCAATGCGCCCATTGCGCCTATGCTACGAAAGTGCTGTCTCAGCCATGCGTGCGTTCGAACTGCGCCATAAAATCGATCAGGGCATCGACACCCTCCTCCGGCATGGCATTGTAAATACTTGCCCGCATGCCGCCGACCGAGCGATGCCCTTTCAGATTCAGCAGGCCGGCCGACTTC
This sequence comes from Gammaproteobacteria bacterium, assembly GCA_049665685.1. Lineage (GTDB taxonomy): Bacteria > Pseudomonadota > Gammaproteobacteria > UBA9214 > UBA9214 > UBA9214. The sequence continues at coordinate 6,657 of JBATGJ010000054.1, read as the reverse complement.
GCCAGTTGCAGGAAATCTCCGTCCAGGCCGTCGTCCGCAAGGGTAAACGGCACGTTCATCCACGAGCGGCAGGCCAGGTCAACCGGGCTGGCATAAAAAGCGGAAGCCTCGATCGCGTCATACAGGCGCTGTGACTTGCGCCGATTGGTCTCCGCCATGGCAACCAGGCCGCCCTGGTCGGCCAGCCATTTGAAGACCAGTCCGGCCAGGTACCAGGCAAAGGTGGGCGGCGTATTCAGCATGGAGCCGTTGTCGGCATGCGCCTGGTAGTTGAACATCGTGGGCGTGAAGTCCAGTGTCTCTCCGGCCAGGTCATCACGCACGATCACCACGGTCAGGCCGGCCGGGCCGATGTTCTTCTGCGCACCGGCATAGATGACACCAAAACGCGCCACATCAAGCGGGCGCGACAGGATGGTGGATGACATGTCGACGACCAGCGGCACATCACCGGTCTCCGGAATCCAGTGAAACTCGACACCGCCAATGGTCTCGTTAGGCGTGTAGTGCAGGTAAGCAGCACGCTCGTCGAGTTGCCATTCGGCAATGTCAGGGATAGTGCTGTAATTCGTCTCTTCCGAGCTGGCAGCCACATTGACGTCGCAATAGCGGCGCGCCTCGGCAATCGCCTTTTTCGACCAGGACCCGGTGTTGACATAATCGGCAGAGGTTTTGCCACGCAGCAGGTTGTTCGGCACCATGGCAAACTGACTGGTGGCGCCACCCTGCAGAAACAGTACATGGTAGTTGTCGGGAACCTCGAGCAGGCTGCGCAGGTCCGCCTCTGCCTGGGTTGCAATCGACAGGTATTCCTTGCTGCGGTGACTCATTTCCATCACCGACATACCGGTACCGTGCCAGTCGAGCAGCTCCTCGCGAGCCTGCTCCATGACGGGCCGCGGCAACATGGCGGGTCCTGCGCTGAAATTATAAACAGATGACATGTTTGATGTACCGGTCACTCCCTCTCCCTCCGGGAGAGGGCTGGGGAGAGGGAATCAACAGAAATGCCTGCAAGATCCCCTCATCCTGACCTTCTCCCGGGGGGAGAAGGAACGCTCTTTTTTCATCCAGAAATCGTTTTCGCACTGTGCTCTAATCAGTTTGCACTTCGTCGTCTTCCTGTTCCTCGACAATACGCTCGATACCGACGAGGACCTCGTCATTGGCAAGGGAAATCAACGTCACACCCTGCGTATTCCGGCCCATTACGGAAATCTCGTTCACCCGCGTCCTGACCAGCGTACCGCCACTGCTGATCAGCATAACCTCATCATTGTCGTCGGCCGGCACCGCACCGACCACCGCACCGTTGCGTTCCGTGACCTGAATGGCGATCACACCCTGACCGCCGCGCCCGTAGAGCGGATAGTCCCCGGCGGCGGTGCGTTTGCCATAACCATGCTCGGTCGCCGTCAGCACCGGGCTGTCACTGGCAATGATCAGGGAGATGACATGGCCGTCTTGCGCGAGCTTGATACCGCGCACGCCACAGGCGGTGCGCCCCATCGACCGTACGTCGCTTTCATTGAAGCGGATCACCTTGCCCGCGTCGCTGAACAGCATGATGTCCTTGCTGCCGTCGGTGATGGCCACGTCGATCAGGTAGTCATCATCACGCAGGTCGATGGCGATGATGCCGTTTGCACGCGGGCGCGAGAAGCCGGACAGCGCGGTTTTCTTCACCGTGCCGTTGGCCGTGGCCATGAACACGTAGTGTTCTGCCGAGAATTCGCGTATTGGCAGGATTGCATTGATACGCTCATCGCTTTCCAGTGGCAGCAGGTTCACGATGGGCTTGCCACGTGCCGTGCGACCGGCCTGTGGCAATTCGTAGACCTTCAGCCAGTACGCCTTGCCGCGACTTGAGAAACACAGGATGGTGTCATGCGTGCTGGCGATGAAGAGCTTGTCGATAAAATCCTCTTCGCGCACACCGGCCGCCGTCTTGCCGCGGCCGCCGCGGCGTTGTGCGCGGTAGTCGGACAGCGGCTGCGATTTCGCATAGCCCGCATGCGACAGTGTTACGACCACATCCTCCTCGCTGATCAGATCTTCAATGGCAAGGTCGAGATGGTCCGTCATGATTTCGGTACGCCGCTCGTCGGCAAACTCGTCGCGCAGCTCGGTGAGTTCGTCGCGGATTACCTGCATCAGGCGGTCCGGACTTTGCAGGATGGCAAGCAACTCATCGATCAGGTCGAGCAGTTCCCGGTACTCATCGACGATCTTGCCCTGCTCCAGCCCGGTCAACTGGTGCAGGCGCAGTTCCAGAATCGCCTGTGTCTGCGTTTCCGACAGGCGGTAGCCATCGTCGAGCAGACCGAAGCCATCGGCCAGGTCATCCGGCCGCGAGGCACTGGAACCGGCGCGCTCCAGCATGCCCGTGACCACACCCGGCTCCCAGTGGCGGGACATCAGCGCCTGCTTCGCCTCCGCGCGATTCGACGAGGTTTTGATGAGTCGGATGACTTCGTCGATGTTGGACAGAGCAACGGCCAGGCCTTCCAATATATGCGCACGCTGGCGCGCCTTGCGCAGATCGAACACCGTGCGCCGCGTGACCACATCACGGCGGTGGCGGATAAAGGCCTCCAGGCACTGCTTGAGATTCAGCAGCTGCGGCCGGCCATCAACCAGCGCCACCATGTTGATACCGAAGACGTTCTGTAGCTGGGTATGCTGGTAGAGGTTATTCAGCACCACCTCGGCCACCTCGCCACGCTTGAGGTCGACCACCATGCGCATACCGTCCTTGTCAGACTCGTCGCGCAGACCGGAGATACCCTCGATCTTCTTGTCCTTGACCAGCTCGGCAATCTTTTCCAGCAGCCGCGCCTTGTTGACCTGGTAGGGCAGCTCGGTGACGACGATCCGCTGGCGACCCTTGCTGTCGTCACCCTCGATATGACTGCGGGCACGAATGTGGATGCGACCGCGCCCGGTCCGGTAGGCCTCGTGAATACCGCGCACACCGTTGATGATGCCGGCGGTCGGGAAGTCCGGCCCTGGCACAAGCTCCATCAGGCCGTTGACATCGGTATCCGGATTTTCGATCAGCAGCAGACAGGCATTGATGATCTCGCCGAGGTTGTGCGGCGGAATGTTGGTTGCCATGCCGACCGCGATGCCGGCGGACCCGTTGACCAGCAGGTTCGGGACGCGTGTTGGAAACACCGAAGGCTCGTGTTCCGTCTCGTCGTAGTTGGGAATGAAGTCGACGGTTTCCTTGTCGAGATCGGCAATCAGTTCATGCGCGATCTTTGCCATGCGCACTTCGGTATAGCGCATGGCTGCCGGCGAATCGCCATCCACCGAACCGAAGTTGCCCTGGCCGTCGACCAGCATGTAGCGCAGCGAAAACGGCTGCGCCATACGCACGATGGTGTCGTACACGGCGGTATCGCCATGCGGGTGATACTTACCGATGACGTCACCGACGATACGGGCCGACTTTTTGTAGGGCTTGTTCCAGTCATTGCCCAGGACGCTCATGGCAAACAGGGCGCGGCGATGGACCGGCTTGAGGCCATCGCGGACATCCGGCAGCGCCCGCCCGACGATCACGCTCATGGCGTAATCGAGGTACGACTGCTTCATCTCGTCTTCAAGATTGACGGGCAGGATTTCTTTCGCGAAATCGGTCATGTGGAAGGGTTAAATTCGCTTTCCTGTTGATACGGGCAGAGACGGCATTTATCGCCAGACGGCAACCACAGCATTAAAGACCGGCTATTTTAGCACAGCCGACTCCCCCACTACACCCGGGAAATATCGATTTCTGGCGGCACTGAGGCCGTCTGCGGAGGATTTGGCCATATCAGGTGGTGAATTGATTGTGTTCCTGCCCTGCGACCAGGGCCTGCAGTTTGGCCGTGTCCGGGGCGGCCACCACGCCGGCCTCGGTGACGAGAAAATCGACCAGGCCAGCCGGCGTCACGTCGAATACCGGATTCCAGGCCCGGGCCCCGGCCGCGGCGATCGGCTGTCCGCCACATTCGAGTACTTCGTGGGCCGGGCGCTGTTCAATGGCAACCTGACGCCCGTTTGCGATGGACAGGTCGAGCGTCGACACGGGTGCCACGACCATCATCTTTACCCCGTAGTGACGACAGCTGACGGCCAGCTGGCTGGTGCCGATCTTGTTGATGACATCGCCATTGGCGGTGACCCGATCGGCGCCGGTGATAACCCATTGCACCTTGCCGGACTGCATCAGGAAAGAGGCGGCGTTGTCGGTGATCAGTGTCACCGGGATAGCATCCTGGACCAGCTCCCAGGCCGTCAGACGGGCGCCCTGCAGCCATGGCCGCGTTTCGCCGGCGTAGACAGCCTGCAGTTTTCCCGCTGCCCAGGCACTGCGCACCACGCCCAGTGCAGTGCCGTAACCACCGGTGGCAAGGGTCCCTGTGTTGCAGTAAGTCAACACGGAATCACCCTTGTTTACAAGGTCTGCACCACTATCACCCATGCGGTGGTTGGCCGCGACATCCTCTGCATGGATACGCCCTGCCTCTTCCAGCAGCGCCGCAACCGGATCGCCTTGCAGCTGCTCGAGGCGCGCGCGCATGCGCGCCAGTGCCCATGCCAGGTTGACCGCCGTCGGACGCGCATCTGCCAGCACGTCCATATCCGCCGCGACGCGTTCCCGCCAGTCGGCAGCGGCCGTGCCAAAATGCTGTCGAGCAGACAGCACCACGGCATAGGCGGCCGTTATGCCAATGGCCGGCGCACCACGGACCACCAGGTTTCGGATGGCCTCGGCGACCGGCCTGGCCCCGGTGAAGTCGAGATAGCGGGTCTCCCGGGGCAGCAGACGCTGGTCCAGCAGGCGCAGATGGCCCCCGGCCCATTCGATTGCTTCAAAGGAAAATTCTGTCACTGGCATCGCGAACGGATAGTTGTGAACTCATGCTAACCCGCCTAGTGTACTGATTAATTCAGAAAATAGTTGCCCTACGAGGCTGGATTAGCCCACAATATGCGACTAGAATACGTTATACAGCGTACAGCTTCCTAAAACACAATCCCACAGGAGTGGTAGCAATGAAGAACAAATTACGAATCGGTGGAGTCATCACCTCCGTTGCAGCAGGCATCCTGCTTTCCAGCACGGTACTGGCCCACGAGGCCGGCAAGGCCAATCAGGGTTACCTCGGCAATGCTGCTAGCGGCAATCAGTATGTTACCGACCGCAGCGGCAACTGCGTACGCACCCGCTCATGGAAGGAAGGTGACATGACTGTGGACTGTGGCGCCGCACCCATGGTCGAGGCCAAGGCCCCGCCACCTCCGCCAGCCCCGCCACCCGAACCGGTCTACGAGACCACGACCCTGACATCCGGTGCCCTGTTCGCCTTCGATAGTGACGCCCTCAAGCCGGAAGGCATGGCGGCTCTCGATGCCGTCGAGGCTGATATCAGGAGCAAGGGTGCCTCCGTGGTAGACATCGACGTGGTTGGGCATACCGACAGTGTCGGTCCGGAGGCCTACAACCAGCAGCTGTCTGTGCGTCGCGCCACCACTGTCAGGGACTACATCGTATCCAAGGGTGTCAATCCCAACATCATCGATGTCAGTGGCATGGGTGAGTCCAGCCCGGTCGCCGATAACTCCACCAAGGCCGGTCGTGCCCAGAACCGTCGCGTGGATGTCAAAGTCGGTGTTTCGCAACGGGTTAAGTAATAACTACTCAGTGACCTGAAACCCACCGCCGTAATGGCGGTGGGTTTTTTATTGTAAGGAAAATCAGATGAACCTGGAGCAGTACCTCAAGCCCGAGATGATTGACACCTACCTGATCCCATGGGGTATCAGGCTCGCCATTGCACTGGCAATATTGATCATCGGTCGCATGGTCGCGCGCATGGTTGCACGCTTCGCGGAACGCGTGATGCGCCGTGCCAAGCTGGACATAATGCTGACCAGCTTCCTCGGCAACATTCTCTACACCGTGCTGCTGGTGGTGGTCGTTATCGCGGCACTCGACCAGCTGGGCGTACAGACCACCTCCCTGCTGGCCATCTTCGGTGCCGCCGGCCTGGCCATCGGCCTCGCGCTGAAGGATTCGCTGGCCAATTTCTCGTCCGGCGTCATGCTGATCATCTTCCGGCCCTTCAAGGTGGGTGACTTCATCGAAGCAGCCGGTCAGGCCGGTGTCATCGAGGAGGTCCGCATCTTCAGTACCATCATGAAGACCGGTGACAACCGCGAGATCATCATTCCCAACAGTCATATCTACAGCGGACCGATCATCAACGTCTCTGCGCGACCGACACGGCGCATCGACATGGTGTTCGGTATCGGTTATGACGATGACATCCGCAAGGCAAAGCAATTGATTGAGGCTGCCTTCGCCGCAGATGAGCGGATTCTCAAAGATCCGGCGCCGACTGTGGCTATGGCCGAACTGGCCGACAGCAGCGTCAACTTCAACGTCCGCCCCTGGGCCAAAACCGAAGACTACTGGGCGGTACGTTCCGATCTGATGGAGCGCATCAAGCTGTCGTTCGACGAGAACAGCATCAGTATCCCCTATCCGCAGCAGGACGTTCACATGCATAACGCCGCCTGAGCGGTTTTTTATATAAACAATTTGACCACGGAAGCCACGGAAGAACACGGAAAAACTTATTGCATAGCACACAAGTGCAGGGG
>JBATGJ010000053.1:0-17945 GCA_049665685.1 Gammaproteobacteria bacterium | reverse complement strand
GAGGAACCGTCCGATAACACTGTACTGGTACTGGTTTCAGACCAGCCGGCACGCTTGCCGGCTACGATTCGCAGCCGCTGTCAGCGGTTCCGGGTCAATGTACCGGAGCGCACCCTGGCACTGGACTGGTTGTCGGACCGGGTGCCGGACGGGTCAGAGGCGGACACCTGCCTCCAGCTGGCAGGCGGAGCCCCGCTGACGGCACTGGCCCTGGCCGGCGCGGGGATCCTCGAGGCACGCCGTAAACGGCTGGACGAGCTGGTTGGTATACTCGACGGTCGTGCCCTGGCACTGGATGTGGCGCAGACCTGGTTTAAGGATGAAGGCCTGCAGGGGATATACTGGCTGCGTGAATGGCTGATGGACATGCTTCGTATCCGCATGACCGGACAGACACGGGCGGTACGCAGTGTCGACCTGGCGGAGGTTTTGGCCGGGCTGGCCCGCCGACTGGACAGCCGCATGATGTTCAGCCAGCTGGATGCGATCAACCGGGTACTGGGTGCAGGTGCAGCCAGCCTGAACCGGCAGCTGATGACGGAAGACATATTGCTGGCGTGGGCCGCACAGCACTGAGCGGAATTTGTCGGGAAGAGCAGGGGACACGATTATGAGTCAGGGTGCAGCACCGAGACAGGGAATACTGTCACTCACCATCAAGGACAAGAGTGCCTTGTATGCCGCCTATATGCCGTTTGTAAAGGGCGGTGGTCTGTTTATACCGACCAAGAAGGAATACCAGCTGGGTGACGAGGTCTTCATGCTGCTGACCCTGATGGACGACACCGAGAAGATCCCGGTGGCCGGCAAGATCGTCTGGATCACACCGGTGGGTGCACAGGGCAACCGTGCCGCCGGTATCGGTGTGCAGTTCAGCGATCAGGATGACGGCGCGGCCCGCAACAAGATCGAGGGTTACCTCGCCGGCGCGCTGGACAGCGATCGTCCGACCCACACCATGTAAATCTCTCCCTTTCCACAGGCGCGGATAGTCAAGAACCTAGGGTGCATTTTACGCGCCGGTGATGGTGCACACAGTGCACCCTGCATGTCTGGATTTCCGCTTTCGCGGGAATGACATCCATATTAATATCCAGGGGAAACAGAAACGGGGCATTTACATGCTGGTCGATTCGCACTGCCACCTCGATATGCTCGACCTGGAACCGTTCGGCGGTACCATTGATGGCGTGCTGAATACCGCTGCCGCCAATGACGTCGGTCATTTCCTGTGCGTCTCGATCAACATGGAAGACTATCCGGGCATGCTGAAAATTGCCGAGGCACATGACCGCGTGTCGGCCTCGGTTGGCCTGCACCCGAATGAACAGGGTGGCCATGAGCCCTCCATCGATGAACTGGTCGAACTGGCACAGCACCCCAGGGTGGTGGCGATCGGCGAGACCGGTCTGGACTATTTCCGCAGCAAAGGGGACCTCGACTGGCAACGCGAGCGCTTCCGCCGGCATATCCGCGCGGCGAAGGCCTGCGGCAAACCGGTCATCGTGCATTCGCGCGATGCCCGCGAGGACACCATCGCGATCCTGGACGAGGAGGGCGCACGCGAGGTCGGCGGCGTCATGCACTGTTTCACGGGTGACTGGGCGATGGCGCAACAGGCCATGGACCTGGACTTCCATATCTCGTTTTCGGGAATCGTCACCTTCAAGAGTGCGACAGAACTTCAGGAGGTCGCGGAAAAAATGCCGGCCGGGCGTATGCTGGTGGAAACCGACTGCCCGTACCTTGCACCCGTACCGCACCGCGGCAAACCCAATCAGCCGGCCTATGTCCGCCATACGGCAGAGTTTGTTGCCGGCTTGCGTGGCGAACCCTACCCGCAGGTCGCCGCGGTAACGACGGAGAATTTCATGGCCCTGTTCAAACCGCCACTACCGGTGTAAAGACTGCGATGAAAAAACTCAAACACGAGAAAGAGCTGGTCAAGTCTGCAATCGAGGCGGGCGTAAAATATGGCGAGGAACGCGGGGTGGTCAAATTCGAGCCGACCGATTCGGCCGCCGAGAAGATCGAATACATCTACCGCTTGCTGGTGCACGACAAGGTGATCGCGCCCCTGCCGGAGCAGGAGGTTTCCCAGCAGACCATGCGCCACCGCCTCGCCATGTGGATTGCCAGGCAACTGCCGAAAGATCATCCGTTACTGAAATGATATTCACGACCGAGGCGCATCACAGAGGTAGATAATTTAGCGTGGAACGTGAAACGTGAGAGGTGAGAGGTGAAGGCGTGAACCTCGCTTACCAGGGGCTCAGCGCGCGTGTAAAAATCGAAGTCGTCATTCCCGCGCACGACTGCAGGGAGCAGGTGAGACTGTTAATACGGGCATAGCCCGGGTCGAGAGGCTGGTCTGGGCCATGCAGGAGGTAGAGCAATGCATGGAGCGATTGCCGAGGAGCCAGAGCCGGGAGCACCAAAAGTAGGCGCTCTAGGCGATGCATGGAGCAACTGCCGAGGCGGGAATCCAGTCGTAACTACTCATCCATATCCTTATTCACGCACGCGATGTGCTCCTGCATCTTTAATCATTCTCTTTTGGCAACGGGCAGGGCCGGCGGTGTTCGTCCACAGCCACGTAGGTCAGGTCGGCCTCGGTGACCAGGATGACCTCGTGTGTTTCCTGTTGACGTTCGGCGAACGCCTTGACGTTGATAGTGATCGAGGTACGGCCGACGCGTGTGATGGTGGCATAACAGCTGATCAGGTCGCCGACGAATACCGGCTGTCTGAACTGGAAGGAATCAACTGCCACGGTGACTATGCGTCCGTTGGCACGACGTCGTGCAATAATGCTGCCGGCAATGTCGACCTGCGACATTAACCAGCCGCCGAAGATGTCGCCGGCGGAGTTGGTGTCAGCCGGCATGGCCATTACGCGAATGGCCAGGTCTTTCTCGAGTGGTAATGCGGACTGCTTGGCCATGGTTATTAAACCTGCAGGAGCGCCATTACCGGTATGATCGCACCGGCATGGTATTCCTGCGAAATAGATTAATGCCCTTCGTACATCTTTTCGATACTGTCGGCGTAGGCCTCGAGGATGAGGCGGCGTTTCAGCTTCAGCGTCGGCGTGATCATGCCATTGTCGACGGTCCACGGATCGAGGGTGCAGGTAATGCCATGCACCTGCGCATAACCCGGAAATTCGGCCAGTTGTGCGTCGACCTTCTGCTTGATCGCCGCAATGAATTTTTCATTTGTCAGTGATGCCGGGTCATCGGCCGCCAGCCCAAGCGTGGCGGCAAACGCCGGCCATTGCTCCGGTTCCAGTACGATGATGGCAGTGAGGTAGGGGCGGTTCTCGCCGATGACCATGACCTGCTCGAACAGCGTATCGAGTGCGATCGACATCTCCATGTCACTGGGCGGCACCTTCTCACCGTTCGCCAGCACGATAATTTCCTTCAGCCGCCCGGTGATGTAGATGTGGTTATTCTCGATACGGACCTTGTCACCCGTATGCAGCCAGCCATCACTGTCGATGATCTCACGGGTGGCCTCTTCGTTGTCCCAGTAACCGAGCATCACACAGGGACCACGGGTAAGCAGTTCGTCGTTTTCGCCAACTTTCACCTCGACATGGGTGAGCGGGATGCCGACACTGGCCGGATCATTGTTATCCGGCGGGTTGCCACTGATGATCGGGCTGGTCTCGGTGAGGCCATAGCCCTGCACCAGGTTCAGGCCGAGGCCGATGAACACGCGCGCAATGGCCGGGGGCAGCGGCGCGCCGCCCGAGGCGGCCAGACGCATGCGACCGCCCAGTTTGGCCATGATCTTGCCGGCCACCAGTTTGTCGAGTAGTGGCCAGAGCAGAAACAGTGGCGACCAGCCGGCACGACCCTGGCGGTGCTCGAAGCGCTGCCAGCCGACGTCCACGGCCAGGTTGAACAGTTTGCGTGCCAGTGGTGACTTCTCCGCCAGGCCGGCCTGGATCTTGTTGTAGACACGCTCATAGATGCGCGGTACCGAGATCAGCAGTGTCGGACGGATGGTCAGCAGGTCCTCGCCCAGTTGCGGGATGGAGCGGGCATAGACGACCGTCGAACCCATCTTCATCGGGATGTAATAGCCGACCGTGCGCTCGAAGGTGTGCGACAGCGGCAGAAAGGACAGCAGCACATCGTCATGGCGCATCATGACCACGTCCAGGGCGCTGTCGGTGTTCATGAGAATATTACGGTGACTGAGCATGACACCCTTGGGTCGGCCCGTCGTGCCGGACGTATACACGATGGTGGCCAGGTCATCCATCTCGCCGTCGTCTTCCCGCAAACCGTCGGCGGTATCCGGCAGCCAGTCGGCAATGGTGCGGACCCGTGATTCGTTGTCCGGGACCGAGACCGGTTCGAGCGTCAGGATGCGGATCAGTCCGCCGAGCTGATCGTGTACCTGCAGCAGCCGTTCCCACTGCTCGCTACCCTGCAGGAAGATCACCCTGGCGCCGGCATTGTTCAGGATATAGGCCGTGTTCACGGCGCGGTCATCGGTATACAGCGGTACGACCACCAGGCCGCAACCCAGCGCCGCCTGTTCGAACTGGACCCACTCGCGGCAGTTATGCATGAGCACGGCGACCCGGTCGCCCGGTTGCAGGTCTTCCCTGGCAAAGGCGGCCTGCCAGCGTGCGACCTCATCGGCCATGTCCTGCCAGGTGTAATCCTTCCACTGCTTGTCGGACTCGTCATACTGACGGTAGGCCGCCAGGTCGGGTGTGCGTCGTACGCGTTCGCGGAACAGACCGGCCAGCGTGCCGGCGGTTTCTGCAGAGATCTGATCAATACCGTTATTGCTCATATGCCCGATTAGCCCCCTGTATCGGTTTACGCCAGTTGTTGCCAGCCCGGATCAGCCGCGAACCGCTCACCGCGCAGCTTTTCCAGTTCGGTGAGTTGTTTCATGAGTCTGTCCGCGCCGACTGCATCGAGATGATGTAGCGGTCCGCCACGGAACGGGGCGAAGCCGGTACCGAAGATCATGCCGGCATCGAGCAGGTCCGGGTCACTGACCACCTGCTCGCGCACGCAGCTGACCGATTCGTTGAGCAGGCGCAGCACCAGCCGGTTGGTGATTTCTTCCATGTTCCAGTTGCCAGTACCGGCCTTGGGCTTGACGGCCCGGCCTCTTTTCCAGACATAGAATCCGGCGCCGGACTTTTTGCCGAGTTTGCCGTCTGCCACCAGCCGTTTGAGTCGTTCCGGGATTTCAGCATTGAAATGATCGGCGAGTACCTCGGCGACATGCAGGCAGATATCCAGCCCGACCGTATCGGCCAGTTCCACCGGGCCCATGGGCATGCCGAAATCCGTGGCAGCCTGGTCAATCAGTGTGGCGGGCACGCCCTCGGACTCGAGTACCACGGCCTCCATCAGGTAGGGCATGAGGATACGGTTTACCAGGAAACCGGGCGTACTGGTGACCGGTAACGGCAGGCGGTCGATCTGCCGGGTGAAGGTCATGGCGTGTGCCGCGACGTCTGCTGCGGTCGACTCGCCAATGACGATTTCCACCAGCATCATTTTTGCCACCGGGTTGAAAAAGTGCAGGCCGATCAGCCGCTCCGGTTTTCCCAGGGCCGGTGCGAGTTCCTCCAGGGGAATACTGGAGGTATTGGTGGCGAGGATCGCGCCGGTCTTCATGCGCGGCTCAATTTCCTTGTAAAGTGAGCGCTTTACCTCAGCATCTTCAAAAATCGCTTCAATTACAATATCGGCCTTGCCGACGCCGTTGCCACGATGGTCCGGCATCAGCCGGTCCAGCGCCGCCATGATCTTGGTGGGTTGCTTCAGTTTGCGCTTGAACAGCCTGGAGGCGCGCGCCATGGCCGGCGCGATCCGTTCCGGTGCCTGGTCCTGCAAGGACACGTTGAAACCACGCAGTGCACACCAGGCGGCGATGTCGCCCCCCATCGTGCCGGCGCCGATAACATGGACATGGGTGGGTTTATAGGTCTTGTCCTTGCCAAGCGACTTGAGCTGCTCCTGCAGGAAGAATACCCGCACCAGGTTTTGTGCGGTCGGACCGGTGACCAGACTGGCCAGCGATTCCACCTCGGCCGAGAGCATGGCGGCCTTGTCAGTCGCGTGTCTGGCCCACAGGTCAATCATGGCATAGGGTGCCGGGTAGTGGCGCTGCGATGCACGTTTGGCGACTTGCTGGCGGAATACCCTTGCCAGCAACGGCCGGATGATGGCGTTGTTGCTGAGACGTTCGAGGAAACTTGCGCGGTGCGGCGGTGGGCTGTCGATGAGCAGTTTGCGGGCGGCCGCCCTGAGATGTCGCTCCGGTACGACGTTGTCGACCAGTCCCATGCGCCGACCGGTGCGCCCATCCACCGAACGTCCACTCAGGATCAGGTCCATCGCCTTGATACTGCCGATCAGCGGCACCAGGCGCGCACTGCCACCCCAGCCAGGATGGATGCCGAGGCGCACCTCGGGCAGACCCAGCCGGGTACCGGGATCATCACGCGTGACACGATAGCGACAGGCCAGCGCCAGCTCCAGGCCGCCACCGAGACAGAAGCCGTGAATCAGGGCGACCGTGGGGAAGGGCATGGCCTCCAGCCGGTTGAAAACCGCCTGCCCGGTATGCAGCAGATCCTTGACCTCTGCGCCGGCCGCCAGTTGGGTGAACGAGTTGATATCCGCACCGGCAATGAAGCCGTTGGTCTTGTCGGACAGTATTACCAGACCGCGCGGGCACTGCGCCGCAATCTGCTGCAGGTGCAGATCAAGCTGCTCGAGTACCTCACGGCTGAGGACATTGGTCCCGGCATCGGCCTTGTCGAAATGCAGCCAGGCGATATTGTCGCTGTCGGTTTCGACGCGGAAATGTTCGGGTGTCTCGCTCATAAAGCACAGTCCTGTTTTTGTAGGAGCGGACCTTGTCCGCGAACATGTACAAGATTAAAGCAATAGTTATTCGCGCATGCCTGCGCTCCTACAGCTGCCATATTTGCATCCGTGGTATGCATATCAGGTCCGTTCGATCAGCATGGCGCCGCCCTGGCCGCCACCGATGCAGATACTGGCCATGCCGCGTTTTGCATCCTGCTGTTTCAGGACCTTCAGCAGATGCAGTACGATGCGTGCGCCGCTGGTGCCGACCGGGTGGCCGATGGCGACACCCCCGCCATCGATATTCAGGCGGTTTTCGTCGATGGGTGTGAAGGGTGTGTCGCGCCCCAGTTCGTCGCGGCAGAAGTTTGCATCCTGCCAGGCCGCGAGGCAGGCGAGCACCTGGGCCGCAAAGGCCTCGTTGATCTCGTAGTAGTCGATGTCCGTGCTATCGAGCCCATGCCGCTGCATGATGGGCGCCATGGCATAACTGGGCCCCAGGCCCATCTGCGCAGGATCGAGTCCGGCCCACTGGCTGTCAATGAGTTGCCCCATCGGTGTCAGGTCATGCTGCACAAGCATCTCTTCCGAGGCCAGCAGCACCCAGGCGGCACCGTCGGTGATCTGGGCGCTGTTGCCGGCGGTGACGTTGCCGATGTTGCGGTCAAACACCGGACGCAGCCTGGCGAGCTTCTCCAGCGTGGAATCGGGGCGCACGCCGTCGTCGTGGTCATGGACGTGGCCGCGGTTGTCATACAGTGCCTCGATCTCATTGAGGCGGCCCTCGGTGTGTGCGGTGTCAAGGCGCTGGTGACTGCGCAGGGCGAACGCATCCATCATCTCGCGGGTGATGCCGAAACGGTGGGCAAGGATTTCGGCCGTCTGGCCCATGGACAGGCCCACGACCGGGTCGGTCAGTCCCCTGAGCAGGGCAATTACCGGCTTGAAATGCCGTGGTCGAAGCGCCGCCAGTGTTTTCAGTTTCGCCCCCGGGCTCCGTGCCATTGCCAGCGTGGCCAGCCAGTTGACCATGGTGTCGTTGTACAGGACGGGCGCACGACTCATGGCCTCGACACCGCCGGCCAGCACCAGGCTCGAGCGACCGCTGGCAATATTCTGTGCGGCGGAATCGATGGACTGCATCCCGGAAGCGCAGTTGCGCTGCACGGTCCAGGCAGTTACGCGGTCGCCGCAACCCAGTCGCAGGGCAGCGACCCGGCCGATATTGGCCTCGTCCGGACTGGGCATCATGCAGCCGAGGATCACTTCATCGAGTGCGTCGGCCGCGAATGGCTGACGTGCAAGCAGTGGACGCCCGGCAGCAACGGCCAGGTCGGCAGCGGCAAATGGACCGGGTTTGCCGCGTGCTTTCAGAAACGGCGTGCGGCCACCATCAACTACAAAGACTGGCCGGCCACCCCATCCAGACTGTCGTTCCCCCATGCATTTTGCTCCTTGGTGAAATATTCAGGTGGAAAATCGTCTACCTGTATAACAAGCTTCCGTGCTGCAATGGCGGCGCGTATCGCTTCGGCCTCCTGTTCGCTGATGACCTCGGCCTTGACACCATCCGCAACCGAGTCTTCCGGGTCACCCTTCGGCAGTACGCCTTGACTCATGGCCTGACGCAGTTTCCGTATGGCTGCCTCGGCGGCGACGCTCTTGATGAGCGCGTCCTCGAGACGTGCAACGGATTCGTTGTTGTCAGCAGGAATATACACACCTTCAGTCAGGCGGTCACGCAGGTCGCCGGGCTGCATGAGGATGCCTGCCACGCGCTGGCCAAGGGCGTCGTCGGGGCGCCGGTATGGCTTGCCGAGCGGGAACGTCAGCATACGCGCCACACCGGCCAGGAAGCGGGCCGGAAGGTTGTTCAGCACCTCAAACAGGCGCACCTGGATTTGGTACAACAGGTCCTGGCAGGCCCATTCCACCAACGGCAGCTCATCATCCGGCGTACCGTTGTCATAGTGGTGCTTGAGGACAGCACTGCCGAGGTACAGGTAACTCAATATGTCACCCAGACGCCCGGAGATTGATTCCTTGCGCTTCAGCCCGCCACCCAGCGACATCAGCACGATCTCGGAGGTGACGGCAAAGGCCAGACTCATGCGCGCAAACTGCCGGTAATAGCCGGCGGTCACGCCATGCTGTGGCGAGCCCAGCAAGCGGCCGCACGTGAGTGTGTGAGACAGACTGCGGCTGAAGCTGCTCATGACATGTGCGCCATGGCCAAGCAGGGCATGGTCGAATGCATCCACGTCATTGGCGGCCGTGGCCTCCATCTCGCGCAGCAGGAACGGGTGACAACGAATCGCGCCCTGGCCGAAGATAATCAGGTTGCGCGTCAGAATGTTTGCGCCTTCCACGGTAATGGCAATCGGCAGCGCCTGGTATGAGCGTGCGATAAAGTTCGAGGGTCCCATGCAGATGCCGCGGCCGCCGAGGATATCCATGCCGTCGTTCATGACGATCCGCATGCGCTCGGTGAGGTGATATTTGATGATCGCCGAGGCCACGGACGGCTCCTCGCCACTATCCAGCGCGGCAGTGGTAAAACCACGCGCGGCGTTCATCATGTAGGTGAGTCCGCCGATGCGTGCCAGCACCTCGCTGACGCCTTCGAACTTGCCGATCGGGACCTTGAACTGTTTGCGCACGGCGGCGTAGGCACCGACGCTGCGACTGACCGACTTGCCGGCCGCGGTGCTCAGAGCCGGCAGCGAGATGGCACGGCCGTCCGACAGACAGTTCATCAGCATGCGCCAGCCCTGACCGACATATGCCTGTCCGCCAATGACCCAGTCCATCGGGACGAAGACATCGCGGCCGCGGTTGGGACCGTTCATGAAGGCCTGGCTCATCGGGTAGTGCCGGTCGCCGATCTCTACGCCCGGCGTATTGGTCGGTATCAGTGCGAGTGTGATGCCGATGTCGTCCTCATCGCCGATCAGATGATCCGGGTCATGCAGCTGGAAGGCCAGGCCAAGCAGGGTGGCCACCGGCCCCAGTGTGATGTAGCGCTTCTCCCAGTTCAGGCGGATGCCGAGTACCTCGTCTCTGCCGTCGAAGTGCTGGCGGCAGACCACACCGCGATCGGGCATGGAGGCCGCATCACTGCCGGCATCCGGACCGGTCAGTGCGAAGCAGGGAATGTCCTTGCCCCGGGCAAGGCGCGGCAGGTAGTGGTTCTTCTGTTCCTCGGTGCCGTAGGTCAGCAACAGCTTGGCCGGGCCGAGTGAGTTCGGCACCATGACGGTGACGCCGGCCGAGATACTGCGGCTGGCGACTTTCATGACGATGGCCGAATGGGCATTGGCGGAAAACTCGAGTCCGCCGTAGTGTTTCGGAATGATCATGCCGAAGAAGCCTTCCTGCTTCAGGAACTCCCATGTCTCCGGCGTGAGGTCATGCTGTTCTTCGGTGACTTCCCAGTCGCTGATCATGCTGCAGAGTGTCTCGGTCGGCCCGTTAACGAACGCCTGTTCCTCGGCGGTGAGTGCGGGTGCGGGAAAACCCAGCAGCTGATGCCAGTCGGGTCGGCCACTGAACAGTTCCGCCTCCCACCAGACGGTGCCGGCCTCCAGTGCCTCGCGCTCGGTGTCGGACATGCCCGGCATGATCTGGCGATAGAGTGCCAGCAGCGGTCCGGTCACCAGCGACTGACGCAGGGGGGTTATGAGAAGCAGTACCGCAACCGGGATAAAAATTCCCCAGGCGGCGAACAGTGCCCAGGCGGGTGGTGTATGCAGAATAGTCCAGCCAACGAGCAGGACGGCGAGGACGGCGGTCCACAGGTAGCGTGAGGCGCGCCAGGCCATCAGCAGACCGAGGACGGTGAGTATCACCAGCAATTCAATCATCCAGATCATATCAATTACCCCTGGTCCTGCCATTCATAGACGAAAATCGATGGCTAGCGGTTTGACACAGGAATGGCCGGCGAGTTGCAGGAGGGTCGGCCAGACGGTCTTTATATCAGTAAGCTATCGGCAGCAAACGTCGGAAACTAAGGGGGTTGCGGGCCTCAGCCGGCCAGCAGTTCCAGTGCCCCGAACAGCTTCTTCCGCGGTGTGTAGTAATGCGGCGAGAGGCGCACACCGCCGCCACGCAGGGCGCAGGCCACGCCTGCAGCACGCAACATATCGAACAGGGATGCGGGTGCTTCACGGCGTGGGCGAAACGTGACGATGCCCGCATGCCGGTGCGCCTCGACCGGCGTGATGATCTCGAAGTCATCGGCGTGGCTCCGCAGCCAGTCGAGCATGAAGCGCGAGTTCTCCATCACCAACTGTTCAATGGTCTGCATGCCGGTATCCTGCAACAGGCCGAGGCTCGCATGCAGGGCATGGATGCCGAGCATGTTGGGACTGCCACATTCAAACCGGCGTGCGCTGCTGGCGACCAGGCGGGAATGGCTGTCGAAGTCCAGATAATTTTCCAGCATGTGCCAGCCATATTGCCTCAGCATCAGTGACCCCATGACCTCGTTGCGGCAATAGAACAGGGCCACGCCCTCGGGGCCCAGCATCCACTTGTGACCGTCAGCCATGACAAAATCGGCCAGGCAGGCCTGCACATCAAAGCGCATGGCACCGAGGCACTGGATGGCATCGACGCAGAACAGGATGCCGCGTTCGCGGCAGGCCGCGCCCAGCACAGGCAGGTCGAGACGCAAACCGGTGCCATACTGCACGGCACTGACCGACAGCACGCGCGTGCGCTCGTCCATGGCGTTGATCAGGGCGGCCTCGGGTGATGCGTCATCCAGGAGATTGACCTGCCGGGTCGTCACGCCGAGCGTATCGAGCGATTCCCACACGACCCGGTTGGAGGGAAATTCCTGGTCGCTGATGACGGCATTATCACCGGATTCCCAGGGCAGGCCCCAGGCCACCACCGACAGTGCCTCGGAGGTATTCTTCAGCAGCGCGATTTCATCGGTGGACGCAGCATTGATGAGCTGGCGCAGCTGTTCGCGCAGCTGTGCTTCCGTCTCCAGCCAGCCGGGATAGTTGCGTGAGCCCTGCTGCGCATTCTCGTCGGCGAAATTGCGAACCGCGGCCGCGGTACGGCGCGGCCAGGGGGACACGGCCGCATGGTTCAGGTAGGTGACATCATCATCAAGATCGAAGTCGGTTTCATACATCTGTCCCGCAACTCCTGCAGTACGCTGACTGGACAGGCATGATACGGGTAGAATACCCGCCAGTCATGCCGCTAAGGGGACAATGATGAAATTCATAATCCATTCATTGTGGTGTTGCCTGCTGATACTGCCTGTAGTGCAGCCAGCGGCTGCCGGTGAGGTGAAACTGCTCATCGATACGCGGCTGTCAACGCTGACGGTACTGGAGGAGGGTGCTGTTATCCAGGAGTTTGACGATATCGCGATTGGTCGTTTCGGGACCACCCGGTACAAGCAAATGGGCGATAACCGGACGCCGCTTGGCACCTTCCGCATTGGCTGGATCACGCGGGATACGCGCTATCACCGGTTCATGGGCATCGATTACCCGGACATGCAGACGGCCTCCCGGGCGCTGTTCGACGGCACCATCGATTTCTCGCTGTGGGAGCGGCTGCGGCGTGATGTCGAGGCCGGCCGGACGCCGTCGCAGAAAACACCGCTGGGTGGCTACCTCGGGATTCACGGCGTCGGGGAGGGCGAGATCGAGGTGCACCGGCAGTTCAACTGGACCAATGGCTGCGTCGCCCTGACCAACGAGCAGATCGACCGCCTGGCAGAATGGGTTACCGTCGGTACCCAAGTGGAAATTCGCTAATTGGCGACACTTTTGAATTCAGACAGTTATCGGTTAGCATACGGCCAGGCCGCTGGCGTTGTCCGACTGAGACGGGCAAATAGCCGGCTGTAATTTAATCCACACAGGAGGACACAATGTCTGAATCAACTCTATCCCGTTATCGCAAACAGGGCCTCATTATCATGGCTGCCGGCCTGATCGGTTTGTCCGGCTGTGCCACGACCGGTAATACGGACATGGCCGCGCTCAAGTCCCAGGTCGAGGCCGCCAGTGCCGATGCTGCCACTGCCAAGGCCGATGCCGCCGCTGCCAAGGCCACGGCCGCCGATGCACTGCGCACGGCCAACGAGGCAAAGGCCAAGTCTGATGATACCGAAATGCGTATCGACCGCATGTTCAAGAAGGCCATGCACAAGTAATAGCCGGCATAACGGTGTTACATCAAAGCCCCTTCGGGGGCTTTTTTATTTTTTGTCTTTTACGACCAGACAATTAAAAAATATCTCGCGCAAAGTCGCCAAGGCGGCAAAGAAAAGAAAAATCAACGCCACAGAGGACACAGAGAACACAGCGCTAGATCAATCGTGGGTTATTATGCCTTGTATTCTCAGTGTTCTCTGTGTCCTCTGTGGCAATTTATTTGATGTTTACTTTGCCTCCTTGGCGGCTTTGTGCGAGATATTGGCGAAACAGGCCTAACGCGTGATCAAAACCGGTATGCCGCTTTGTTCCTCAACGGCCTTGCGCAAGGCCGCACCGTTAAGGCTGAGACGGTGCTCATTATTAAGCGCTGACAATTCCGGATGGGCGGCAATCATGTCAGCCACGGCATCCAGTACCCGCTGCAGGTAGTTTTCGTATTCGGGCAGGTCCTCGTCCAGCGGCGGGTGCAGTTCGACAAACAGGCCGCCGGCCATCCAGCCCAGCTTGATCGGCTGGTTGACGATGTGCACCGGCGTGCCGACCGGGATGTCGGCAAACAGCCCCTCGATGTCTTCCGGGTACATGCGGATACAGCCGTGGGTGACGCGCATGCCCACGCCATAGGGTTTGTTGGTGCTGTGGATCAGATAACCGGGGATGCCAAGGCGCATGGCGTAAAGGCCCAGTGGATTGTCCGGGCCGGCCGGTATGACGTCGGGGAGCACCTTGCCATCGGCAAGCGCCTCCTCCTTGATGGATGCAGGCGGGGTCCATGTCGGGTTCTTCTGCTTGCTGGCGATCCTGGTGTTGCCCAGCGGTGTCTTCCAGTCCATGCGGCCAACGCTGATCGGGTGGGTGATCATCTGTGGCGGCAAACCCTGCTTCGGTTTGGGGAAATAGTAGAGCCGCATTTCCGGCAGGTTCAGAATTACACCGCTGCGCTCGGCCCCGGGAATGATGTAGCGATTGGGCAGCCGCACCTTTGAATTGTCCGCCGGTAGCCAGCGATCGACATCCGGGTTGGCCAGCAGGATCTCGTTCTGGCCGATATCGTAGCGTCGCGCAATATCCAGCAGCGTATCGTCACGTCCGGCCACGCTGTACTCAACCCGCCCGACCACGTCCACATCGGCCGGCGGCAGCAGGAAGGTCTGGGCCTGTGCAGGGATGAACGGCCACATCAGCAGGACACAGGGCAACAGGGTTCGGGTTGTCAGGTGCAGTCGAATCATGTGTCGGTTAAGAATAAACAGTTACCCGGTCAAATACAGTCTATTTCTGCGACCGGCAATGGCCTCGACAGTTCCGGCAGGCGGCGACACTCAGTGGGGCAGGCTGGCGGATTCACTGCGTGTCGCCAGCCAGCGCCGGATGGCCTTGTGCAGTTCCATAACGATCAGGACACTCAGCGCATATACCAGCAGCTCCAGCCAGTGCTGCGGCGAGATCGGCTGGATACGCAGGACGTCGCTGATCCAGGGCGTATACATGGCGGCAATATGAATCAGCTGTGCCGTCAGGGTGCCGAATAACAGCAACGGATTACGCAATGGATTATGCCGAAATGCGGACAGACTCTCCGAGCGACTGTTGAAGACATGAATGTTTTCAAACAGCACCATCAGCATCAGGGTGCCATTGCGTGCCTCGTCCAGTGCGAAGCCGCGCTCCAGTAGCGATTGAAACAGCACAAAGGCGACACAGCCAATCACCAGCGCCGACAGGATCACGCGTTCTATCATGAGGCGGTTGAAAATCGATTCGCGTGGTGGCCGCGGCCGCTGCCGCAGCTCTCCGCCTTCACCCGGCTCGAAGGCCAGAGCCACGTCCTGGATACCGTTGGTCACCAGATTGAGCCAAAGCAGTTGTACCGCCAGCAGGGGCAGGGGCAGGGCAGTAAGCAGTGCCAGGGTAAACAGCACCAGTTCCGCTGCCCCGGTCGAGATCAGCAGGAAGATGACCTTGCGAACGTTGGCATAGGCAATACGACCCTCTTCGACACCGGCCACAATCGAGGCAAAGTTGTCATCGGTAATGATCAGGTCCGCCGTCTCCCGGGCGACGTCGGTACCGCTGCGGCCCATCGCCACGCCTACCTGGGCCGCGCGCAGTGCCGGTGCATCGTTGGCGCCATCGCCGCTGACGGCCACGAAGTGGCCGCTGCGTTGCAGCGACTGAACGATCTCCAGTTTCTGCTGCGGCTCCACCCGGGCAAATACCCGCGCCTGCTCGATCAGCCGGTCCTGCTCGAGCGTCTCCTGCACCTGCCTGAGATCCGTACCCGAGATTACCTCGGTCGAGCTGCTCACCAGTTCCAGTTCGCGCGCGATGGAAAAGGCCGTTGCCGGGTGATCCCCGGTCAGCATCGCTACGCGAATGCCGGCGGCGCGGCAGGCCGCCACCGCCGCCTTCGCCTCGGGTCGCAGCGGATCGATCATGCCAACCAGCCCGAGGAAGGTTAATCCGCCGAGGTGCTCCTCGGAGAACACCTCGCCTGGTCCAAGACGGATACTGCCCGCCGCGATGGCTATGACACGATAACCCTTCGCCGCCAGTGCCAGTGCCTGATCTTCTATAACAGTGCGCGCCAGCGCCACCTCGCCATAGGGTGTGGCCATGGTGCTGCACATCGGCAGCAGGCGTTCCAGCGCACCCTTGGCAAAGGCAACCTGCTTACCGTCCTGCTCATTCAGGCTTGCCGAGAACAGGCGCTCGGATTCAAACGGGATGGCCGCAATCTCCGGCAGGGTGTTGACCGTCTCTGCCTGAGTCACACCGGCCTTGTGGGCCATCACCAGCAGGGTCACATCGACAGCATCACCATGCGATACCCAGCTGTGATCACGTTGTGCAAGTGAGCCCTCGTTGGCCAGTACTGCCGCGTGGCACAACCAGATGAGCAGGGCCTCTTCATGTGGCTGCGGTGCGCCCTGCGCGGTCAGGAAACTGCCCGCAGGTTCCAGGCTTTCGCCGGTAATTTCCCAGGGCTCCTGGCCGGGAAACACCAGCCGTCGTGCGGTGAGCTGGTTTACGGTCAGGGTGCCGGTCTTGTCGGTAGCGATGACGGTGCAGGATCCCAGTGCCTCCACAGCCAGTAAGCGCCGGATGATGACATGCCGTCGTGCCATGCGTTGCATGCCAATAGCCAGCGCCACCGTGAGTGCGACCGGTAATCCCTCCGGGATGGCCGATACCGCCAGGGCCACGGCCAGCAGAAAGATTTCATTCAACGGCATGCCGCGACCGAATGCCACCACAGCCATCAGCAGTGCGGCCACAGCGATGATAATGGCCACCCGGTGGGTAAACCGTTCCATGCGCACCAGTAACGGTGCCTTGGCGGGCGGCTTGCCAAGCACGGCGGTAGCAATATGTCCGAGTTCCGTGTTGAGTGCCGTGTCCGTCACGATACCGCGGGCACGCCCGCGGCTGATGAGCGTACCGGCAAAGACCATATTGACCCGGTCGCCCAGCGGGCAGTCTGCCGATAGCCGTCCCTCCACTGACTTGAAGACCGCAACGGATTCACCTGTCAGCAAGGACTCGTCCACTTCCAGGTCCTGGCTGGTTAGCAGACGCAGGTCGGCTGGAACGCGTTCACCCGATTCAAGCAATACGATATCCCCCGGCACCAGCTCCTCGGCATCACGTTCATACGTGTCACCCTCGCGCAGGACCCGGCTGCGCGTCTTCACCAGTTGCTGCAGGGCAGTGGCGGCCCGCTGTGCCGAATATTCCTGGACAGTGCCGATGATGGCATTGAGCAGCAGGACTGCGCAGATGAATCCGGCGTCTGACCACTCCCGGATGGCCAGTGAGACCAGGGCGGCCACCACCAGCACATAAATCAGTGGACTGGCAAATTGATGCATGAAGACAACGGCAATACCCGGTGGCTCAGCCGAGGGCAGGGCGTTGCGTCCATACCGTTGCAGGCGGGCAGCGGCTTCCGCATGACGCAGGCCATTCGGCGAACTCTGCAGGGCGGCCAGTATCTCTCCGGCCGGTCGGGCGTGTGGTGCCTGCAGGTTCGGTGTGGCGGCAACGGCAACGGGTGATGTCTCAGTCACGCTTCACGTACTCCGCTATGGCCTGGTAATGTCGATGCATGCTTGGCAGCCGGTTTATCGATCGTATTAACAGCATATTTAATCGTTGTCTGTGCATGCCTCGTTTATTGTCTTGTACCTGTCAAGCAAGCCATTTCATCAGCAGTTGTTCAGCGATATCTTCATAATATACACGGTATATAGATGCATAATAAACGGATGACATATACGTTAGGGTGCGGTCGTATAGTGAGTGGTGAAATGCCCGGTCCGTTATGCATGTCAGATGGTGATCCGTCCGGATTCCCCTGTAGTTTACCCAGACCATAATATATTATTTAAAGGGGTGCAGATTATGAATTATTTACGCCTGATTAACGTTACCGGTGTGATTGATGCATAAATATTGTGGAGCATGTGCCCGGGCAGGCCTGGTTCGACCATGGACAGGTTAAATCGGGTGGCCAAGATCGCAGCACTGCAAAGATTTGACTTGTTCTTGTTGTCAATGAATTCTATTGTCTGCAGATGAGATCAGCATTGCAGTTCCTGTCTGCACGCAGAACCTACCCGTTGCTGGCGTTGGTATTGCTCGCACTTTTCCATGCCAACCTCCCCGCATCCACGGATGGGGAAATCTGGGCCGAAGGGGCAAAACAGACTATCACCCGTGTCCGGGAAGCCCTCGCTAACTTTGAAACGCAGGCCAGCTCGCCGGAGTTACTCAACGAATGGTTGCGGGAGTTGTCGACGGTACGACTGCAGGCGCAGAAATGTATCGATAGCGAAAAAGATACTCTGGCAAAGCTTAATGAACAGGTTGATACGGCAGTAAGCCCTGACAG
>JBATGJ010000052.1:0-29158 GCA_049665685.1 Gammaproteobacteria bacterium | reverse complement strand
TCGAGTTCGAAGAGATCGATACACCTGCGCTCGCCGCTGCCAGTCGCGAACACCGCTGGTACCGGCGCCCACAGGGTGTCGTTCCGGAGGGCTTGATCAAGCAGCTGCTGGCCGTGCTGGAGAACTATCCAGGCATCTACATCGAGATTTGCGACAATGCACTGCTTGCCTTTCATCCCGATCGCGAATTACTGGATTTGGATGGCATCGTCTCGTTGCTTGGCATCGCCAATCTGGCGTGCATAACTGACAGCGGTATTGTACAGGCTTAAGTTTCTGCCCACGGGTAAGCGTGTGCGGAATCAATGAGGACATAGAACATAATAAAAAAGGGCCAGCATCCTTTACTTGTTTCCCGTCGATGCAAATTAACAGGCATTGACTAATGTCGTTGAGGCGATTGAGTGTCACCTCGAGGGCATGCTGTTTGATGGCGGGTCCATTCCGGAGGCACAGCCGGTTGAGGTGCATCAGCGTGACAAGGCCTATGCCGGCGGCACCTGGGCGCTGGTGAGTGTGGACCTTTCCAGCCGGGGCATTGCGGATAATGGAGACCCGGTTCAAACAGCCAAGGAAATGCAGTGAAGAACGTCTCTGACAGCCTCTTGAAAATGTTATCATTGTCCGATAACCTGATAACAGATGATTAAGTCGTTCGGGAACCGGTTGGCAGAAGATCTGTTTTTTGACCGGCCCTCCCGGGCAACACGCGTGTTTGTACCGGAGTTGAAACGCGCGGCCAGGCGCAAGCTGTTGTATTTGCATGACGCGACGGAGCTGAAGGATATGCGCGTGCCACCCGGCAACCGCCTGGAGGTCCTCAGGGGCCAGGACAAGGGCAAACATTCGATACGGATCAATGATCAATGGCGCATCGTCTTTCGTTGGCAGAACGGCAATGCATTTGATGTCGCCGTAATGGACTATCACAAGTAAGTCAGTGCAATGAGACAACCGGCCAACCCATTTCATCCCGGTGAAATTCTTCTGGAAGAATTTCTGCTACCGGCCAATTTGACCCAGACGGCGTTTGCCGAACAACTGGGCTGGACGCGTGCGCGCCTGAATGAACTCATCAAGGGCAAGCGCGGGATTACGGCGGAGTCGGCGCTGGACCTGGCGGATGCGCTGGGCACCTCGGCCAAGCTGTGGATGAATCTGCAGGTGACGTGGGACCTGGATCGGGCGGTGAAGCGGCGGGGTGTGGCATAAGTTTTAAGCCCGATGATTGCCCGGCCCTGATTGTTATACCCTCTCCCTGGCCCTCCCCCTCAGGGGAGGGAAGGTATTTTTTAATTCGCGAAAGCGGTTCGCGCTGACGCACAATCTGCAGCCTGTCTGACTGACCAACACACGACACACACCTACCCTCCCGGTTAATCCCGGGCGGGTTTGACATGGTGTGTATCGTGTGTATAAATGAATAGCAAGGGTGTCATCAAACGACTGGAGTCTGATGGCTGCGTATTGGTGCACGCCAGGGGTTCGCACTTTCAGTACCGCCACTCTGACAAGCCCGGCCGGGTGACCGTGCCGCACCCGACGAAAGACCTGCCGACAGGTACACTGCGCAATATTTATCGCCAGGCGGGCTGGCGGTGGGGTTCATGACATGCATTACCCGGTTGTAATTCACAAAGACAAGTCATCCGATTACGGCGTTATCGTACCGGACCTGCCGGGGTGTTTCTCGTCCGGCTCAACGATGGAAGAGGCGCTGACCAATGTCGTCGAGGCGATCGAATGTCATCTAGAAGGTATGCTGTTTGATGGCGAGTCCATTCCTGATGCGCAGCCGATCGAGGTGCATCAGCGCGACAAGGCCTGCAAAGGCGGCACCTGGGCGCTGGTGAATGTGGACCTGTCCAGGCTGGCCAGCAAGGCGAAGCGGATTAATATCACCCTGCCGGAACGGGTGCTGGCACTCGTGGATGAACAGGCCAGGCGTGAGGGCGAGAGCCGCTCGGGACTACTGGCCCGTGCCGTGCTCGATTATATCGGGCGGCATAAGGTGGCATGAAATTTTTACCAGGGGTGGTGGTGGCTTAACCAGGATTTGCGATCAGGGCCGCTCCTGCATGGTAACCCTGCTCTCTGTGCCGCCTGAATTGAACCGGTCTGGAGATATTTCATGGATATTCAGCCCGATTATTTGCCATAATCGGAGTATGGAGAACAGACAGCCTGGCAATCATGCTGGTGCGTCAATTCGCCATAGAGGGGTTACATCTAGAGAGGTTACATTATGAATAAGCTGCACAGAAAGCTACTCAATACACTACTGGCGCTGGTGCTGGCGGTTACCAATACCGCATTCGTGCCAACCGCCGCGGCCGCCGACGTGTTCGATCCCGGAGAACCCTCCGGTGAAGCCATGCTGTTCGATGGCGTGTTAGTGCGCCCGGCGATGCTTGTGGCTACGGCGGCGGGCATTATTGGCTTCGTCGTCACACTGCCGTTCAGTCTTCTGGGCGGGAACATAGACAAGGCCGGCAAGGAGCTGGTGATGGATCCGGCCGCCTATACCTTCGTGCGGCCACTGGGTGAGATGTAGTTTGAGTGGATTGCGGGTTTGGGATTGGTTGTTGATTTCAGGTCTTTCGCAACTGCAAGGCGCGCCTGCAGCGCTCTTTTGAAATAGCAGGCAAATCCGTAGAGCCGCTGTTTGTTGGGGGCGGGGTCCCCGCTTTCGCGGGGACGACGTGGAGGGTGTCCGAGTCTACCTTACGGCTTGGGTGTCCGCGTCTAACTTGCGGCTTCGGCCTGGTGCAGGGTCAGCTGGGTGAAGGGAATCTCCCAGCCGTTTGCGGTGCAGGCCTCGACGCACCAGCGCTGCAGGGCTCGGCGCAGGCGGTTGTACAGGTCGGCCAGTGCGCCGTCGAAGTCGGCGATCACGACGATGTCGAGTGAGGAGGTGTTGGCCTCCTGGAACTCGACGCGCAGGCTCAGCAGTGCGTCGCCGTAGCCCTCTTCGATGGCGCGCTGCTCGACATGGGCCTTCAGGGTATCCGGGATGCTGCCCACGCTGTCGCGCTGCAGGGCGTAGGTGATGCCGATGGTTTCCTTGAGACGGAAATTCCGCGACAGGTTGAGCGGCGAGTGGGCGAGAAAGTCCGCGGTGGTATAGGTGCGGCGCGCGCCGCCGCGTTCGATCAGTTCCACCAGCTCCTGCGAGATGCCCGTGGCCTTGCCGCGGAAGCCGTCACTCAACAACACCCAGTCATCCTTCCTGCACGGGAACCAGGGATCACCGAAATGGCTTGGCCGTGATTTCAGGTCGACCAGGTCGTCGATGCGCACCCGCTGGCTGAGATCGGCGGTCGGGTTTTCCAGCGTGCTGAAGAAATTAATCTGGCGCACGCGCCACGGCAGTCCGTCAAGGTCGATGCGTTCACCCTCGCGCACCGAGCCGATGTTGAGAAACAGCTGGACTACCTGCCAGTAGCGCGGCAGCGCGTGCCGCAGCGTGAGACCGATGCCGATCAGCAGCAGGATGCCGAGACTGAACAACACCCAGTCCTCAACCACGTAGAACACCACCATCGGGCCCACGATGGCGAGGAGGACGGTAATGATCCGGTGCATCAGGTCCAGCAGGCGGATCTGAAAGCTGCGGTGTTCCCTGCGGTAGCCGGGTATCAGCTTCACCATCGCCTGGTAGATCAGGCGCGACAGCAGCAGGACCCCCATCACTGCCAGCAGGGCCTGCGTCAGGTAGAGGCCGCGTTGCTGGAAGAAGCTTTTCAGGTAGCTCTGTGAGGCCTCGGCCAGCGAGGACTCCGAACTCTCCAGTTGTTCGAGCTTCAGCTCGGCGGACTGCACCTCGCTCTGGATGACCGTCAACTGCTTGCGCCATTCGGCCAGCATGTTCTCCAGGTAGCGCTCCAGGGATTTGTCTTCATTGCGGGCCAACAGGCTGGAGAGATTGGCCACGGCCAGTTCGGCGACCGGCTGCTTATCCCGGAAATAGGCGATCTTGTCCTTGAGTTCGGACTTTTGCCGGACATGGCTGGTCATCTCCCGCATTTCCTTGAGCGCGGGCTTCAGCAGGGAAAACAGCTCTTCCTGCAGGCTGAATTTCTTTTCCTCCGCAATCCGCAGGCTGGCGATGTCCGCCCCGGCCGCGATCCCGCGCAGATTCAGCGTAGTGGTCTGCAGGTCGACTTCGAGTTTGTCCAGCCGTCCCTGGATGTCATTTTTTTCGGACTCAGTGTTGGCGACTGCCAGCTCCTTGTTCAGATACTGGATGTCGGCCTTGAGATCGGACTGCAGTTTGTGGAGAGAGAGCAGCGTGCTGATGGTGTCGGCTAGTTGTATCTGTTCGGTTTCGGTTGCTGGCGTGTTGCTGATGTCAGTTGGCGGCGTGTTGCCGGTATCGGCTACCGGCGTCTGGCTGGTG
The DNA here is from genome assembly GCA_049665685.1 of Gammaproteobacteria bacterium. Taxonomy (GTDB): domain Bacteria; phylum Pseudomonadota; class Gammaproteobacteria; order UBA9214; family UBA9214; genus UBA9214. The sequence goes on along the minus strand of JBATGJ010000052.1, from coordinate 24,759 downwards.
TCGGCCGGTGGCGCGGCCACGCCCTCTTCCTGTGCCAGGGCATACACCGGCAGCAGCATACCGAGGAGAATGAGCAGAATCAGCGGATAACGGGGGAGTTGATATGACATGGTTGCGTGTGACCTGAATCGAGCGCCTGACTGTGGTTCTGGTTGTTTACAGGAGTTGATAGTAACACCTCCCTGTACGCTCGAGTATCTGTCTGACAAACCGGTACATGGCATATGCCGGTGCGTTGCCGTGCACCGTTAACGGTGCGTAAAACGCACCCTACACTACAACCTGCGCGGGAATGACTGGAATTTTATATCGCGCCTGCAAGGCGCTCCTGCCACGATTGTTTGGGAACCCCCATTTAATGCCGCGGTCATCTACACTATGGTTATGAACCTGCTGATTTCAAAATCCACCCTGATCGGGCTGCTGACGGCGCTGCTGCTGAGCGGGTGCGCCTCGCAGGTGCCGCTGGTCATCCGGGAAGCGCCTGCCGACAGTCCATCGCTGCAACAGGTGCGTGGGGATGATATCGCCACCTACGTGGGTCGACCCGTGCGCTTTGGTGGCACGATCATCGAGACCGGCAACCGGCAAGACGTAACCCGGCTGATCGTGCTGGGGCGGCAGCTGTCGAAGGACGGCGAGCCCACGTTCACCGATGACAGTACCGGCCGTTTCATCGCCATCGTGCCCGAGTTCCTGGACCCGAAGGTCTATGCCCCCGACCGGCAGTTCACCGTTACCGGCACGCTCTCGGGCACGGAGGCCGGCAAGGTCGGTGAATATCCTTATACCTATCCCGTCGTGCAGGCACAGGCCTGGTACCTGTGGCCCAGGGAAGTCGCGCGGCCCTATGGCTACGATCCCTGGTACGACCCCTGGTACTACCGGCCATGGTACGATCCCTGGTATCCGCACGGCTATCCCTATCGCTATTAGCCATGAGCACGGAGCACTCGATGTTGCGCTACTTCAACCTGGCTGTCCTCCTGATGTTGACTGCCTGCGCCGGCAGCCCGACCTATGAAAACTACGGTGCCGACGGCACGCTGATACCCCGGAGCGTCGCCACCGCGCCGCAGAGAGCCATCGGAAAAAAAGTGCTGTGGGGCGGCGTCATCCTGAAAACCGTCAACCTGAAAGATCGCACCCAGGTGGAGGTGCTGGCCTACCCGCTTGATACGGACACGCGGCCGAAGATCGACGATGTCCCGCTGGGACGCTTTATCTTCGAGCAGGCCGGCTTCCTGGAACCTGCCAGCTATGCCAACCAGCGGCAGGTCACCGTGGTCGGAACAGTGACCGGCACCCTGCCCGGACAGGTCGGTGATGCGGACTATAACTTCCCGCGAGTCACCGCCAGCAAACTCACCCTGTGGCCACAGTACAGGTACCCGGGTGACACCCGCAGCAACATCCATTTCGGTATTGGTGTGGGTAGCGGGGGTTCCTGGGGCGGTGGCATAGGGGTGGGTTTTTGAACGGATCGCGGCGGCAATCCGCTCCTGCAGATGCAGGGTGCACTCCGTGCACCCTCCCCGGTGCGTATGACGCACCCTACCTACCGGCACGGCGATGAACCATTAAGGACGCAGGCTGCACACTCCGTGCACCATGCCCGGTGCGTATAACGCACCCTACCGGCACGGTATCGAACCATTAAGGACGCAGGGTGCACTCCGTGCACCGTGCCCGAACAGCGGCAAAATAAATCTGTCCCGTTTTTTCCCGCTCGTTTTTTCCCGCATCAATCAGCGCTTACCCCATTTTCATCATATCCCCCATGATTATGCAGGTAGTGTTTATGTCATATTGTGGTTAGAATCCCCGTGTAAAATTGTGGTACCGGGGCAGTACCAATACTAATTTTCGGAGATATATCATGAAGTTAACACTTGCTGGCTTGTTTCAGGCCGTTCTTATTGGCTGTGCCTTTCTGCCAGCAGGTGCACTGGCCTGCAATCCAGAGCTGAATGGCTGCCTGGGCTGTAATGACAATGAGTTGCCGGCTTGCCTGCGAGCATTCGTTGAGGAAATCTGTGACTCCTCTGGCAATCAATCCGATTGCGATACCCAGCGTGCCTATGATGACGCGGAGCGCCGCGTAATGATCAGCACGGGCAACCATATGTCCAAGGTTCGCTCCATGGTACGGAGTTCACGGAAGTACCAGCTCCATTAAGCATGTTCAGGTCATCCGGGACACACCGGATATAACATGCACGCTGTGCATTGTTTCGGGTGTGTGAAACGTACCCCATCTCACCATTGGTGTAGGAGCGCGAATTCGCGGATGTATCACTCGCGGATGTAGTCCGCTCCTACGGTGCACCGTTTTCGGTGCGTATAACGCACCCTACATTGGATCCGGTGCGTGAAACGTACCCCACCTTGCCTTTGATGCAGGAGCGCGGGCACGCGCGAATTCGCGGATGTATCACTCGCGGATGCGGTCCGTACCGCCGGCTCTGCTCTCGCAGCTCCCCGATAGTGTCTATACTTAACACTATGTGGCATACAAATGTCGCCACGGTCAAATCAAGTTAACCAGGGGGCAGAGACCATGCAGCAGATCACGCGCCTGTTGTCGACAGGTATCCTTCTTGGCGGATTATTGCCGGTGACTGCCTGGGGTTACGGCCTTTCTCAATACCATCCCGCCCGGGCTTACCACCCTTACGCCGGCCCGGCGGCAAGTAGCCACTACCGGGCCGGCCTGCGGGTGCACACCGGCAGGACCGGGGATGGCTATACCGTCCGCATCAATCTCGATGGGGCGCGCCCCGAGGATATCAAGGTTTCAACCCGGCGAGGCCGCCTGGTGCTGCAAATCAGCCAGGGCAGCCGGTATGGGCGAAATCATCCCGGTGCCCGTAGCGTTTCACAGTGGCGGATGTGTTTCCGCAAGCAGCTGCGGCTGCCCAATGATGCCGACAGGACACGTATGACGACGCGTACAAACGACGGCATCATGGAAATCCATATACCGGTAGTGCGTCAGTACAGGCCAATCGATCCATCCCGGTGAATCCGACTGTTACTGAAATAACTGGAGGAATTGTTTATGGCAACGATACGATTTCAGATTGCACCGAATGTAGAGTTCAAAATGGACCTGGAAGTGGAAGGTATCGATCCGGGAAGTCGTGATTATGACGTCCAGCAACATAAAGCGGAGGTTTACCAGGAGTTTGAACGACGCCTGAAGCGTGCATTTCCGGAAGGCATTAATATCGACAGCTTTGAATTCGGTCTGCACCTTGAACACAAGGACTGATCCGGGCCCTGGCTGACCAGGGTACTCTGGCCCGGAGAATCTCTGCCTACGTGGAACGGTTGTGTCATTGCGAGCAAAGCGCGGCAATCTGCCGGCATGGAATCAGTAAATTGGAGCGTGTTTCGCTTTACCTCGTTCATCCAGGCAGTCGTGCCTCCCACAGCCATGCGGTCGTCGCAATGATGGCCTGAGCAGAGATACTCAATGGATCATTCCAGCGAAAGACTGTCCGACACCGGCAATAACGCCCGGCCATCCAGGCTCGGGCCCACCCTTGTCCAGGTGCTCTCTGCAACGATTGGCGCCACAGCGCTGCTTGCGTTCAGTATTTTTATTTTTACAGGTCCCTGGGAATTACTCGTTTTCTACACGGATACACGCGCAGTACTGGTTTTTGACCTGTGTCTTTCGCTGCTGTTTTTTGTCCAGCACAGTGGCATGGTTCGCCGTTCGTTCAAGGCGTGGCTGGAAAGGCTGCTGCCAGCCTGTTACCACGGCGCCCTCTACTCGATCGCCTCCGGGATCACGCTTTTTTGCGTGGTATTCCTCTGGCAAGCCTCTGCACCAGCGCTACTGTCTGCGGACGGCGCAGCACGCATCGCCATGCGCGTGTTATTCCTGACTACGCTCGGCGTAATAGCCTGGAGCCACCTGGCGTTGCACTCGGTCGACAGCTTCGGGTTGCGGGCAATCGGCAATCACCTGCGCGGCAAATCACAGCCGACTGCCACCTTTATAGAACAGGGGCCGTATCGCTGGATCAGGCATCCCCAATATGCCTGCATTCTGGTGATGCTCTGGTCTTACCCCGACCTCACAGCAGATCGCCTGTTATTAAACCTGTTGTGGAGTATCTGGGTGGTGATCGGTACCCGGCTGGAAGAACGCGATCTGGCCATCACCATCGGCGATCAGTACAGGGAATACCAGTCGCGTGTGCCCATGCTGATTCCCTCGCTGGCGAAAAAACGCAGCCGGTAACAATGCCTGTCACTCGCCTGTTTGGTTTGTCCCGATATCGCCAGACCTGTTCCCATACTGCCCTTTTGTCCAATTTCGCTACCGGGGTGAAAGATGATTTAATCAGGCCTCCAGCAGAAATACTGTGCGTTACCTGCGACCGACATACCTGATAATCAAGGCCGGCGCAGAAGAATAATAATTATGAAAAGACTATTAACAGCCACCGTGCTATGCCTCTGGTTGTCACTCCCGGCCCAGGCGGACGAGCGGATTACCCGGGAGCACATCCAACAGGTGATCCGTGCCACCGATGCAGCAGCGCTCAACCGCGACGCGGCCGGTATCGGTGCGTATCTGGGCCAATCATTCGAGAGGATTATCGAGTTTGCTTACAAGGATTGGATGGCGAAGATACGTCTCGACCGGGATAAATACCTGGAAATGATCAACGAAGGCTGGCAGGAGATCGGCGATTATTCATATCAACGCGATAACATCGAGATTCATATCGCGCCGGACGGACGCAGCGGACTGTCATACTCAACCGTCACCGAGCACATGGTCCAGGACGGTAAGGAAATGATCAGCAGGTTCCGCGAACACGCCACCTACGAGCTGGAAGACGGCAGGCCGGTGATCACCCAGGTTAGCGGCCATACCCTGCTCGGCGATACCACACCGCAGTGACGGGACGGCAAACGTGCGCCGGTCAGCCTGAAATAGTGTCCTGATATTTATTCTATTCCCCGAGAGTCACTCATAAAACACGCATCCGCAGGAGCGCTTTGAAGGTGCGATAAATTCGCTGTTAGTGCGGGCACGCGCGAACAGGATTACCACGCAGTTTCCACATATTTCATTACAGATGTGCCCCAACCCCGTGACTTGGTCTACGATGACCATTAGAATCCAGCCAGGGCCCATGCGCGCCAGAACAGTTGGAAACTTACTCATGATACTTTACAACAGATACACGACATTGATGGCCGGGATCGCGCTGACGCTTGTCCTGCTGCTGGCCGCCGCCCCGGCAAGGGGTGCACCAACCGCACAGACCGAGCAGACCATTCAGCACCTGATCGGCTATGTTTCCCGGTCAGACATGAGGTTTGTCCGCAACACCAGCGAGTACACCGCGAGTGAGGCCGCCGAACATATGCTGAAAAAATATCGCCACTTCCGGGACGACATCGAAACACCCGAGGATTTCATCGCGCTGTGCGCGACCAAAAGCCTGTTGAGCGGCAAGCCTTACCGGGTTATCGACCGGCAGGGTCATGTGCTACCAACCAGTGACTGGCTCAGGGCCGAGCTGGCTGCCTGGCAGGTACGCAAGCCGTAAGGTGCGCTATGCGCGCCGAAACCCTGTTAACAAACCTGTAAACTGCGTTATCCCGCTTTTCTGAAAAAATTGTCCCATTCATCACTCATACCCCGCAATTGGAGCACTGACATCGGCCATCAGCTCAGATACCGGTTAATACAACTCAAACAAAGCGCGTTGTCATGGTTGGCCCTGCCATTGACCTGCCTGGTCCTGGCAGGTTGCGCCACCGCCCACCTCGATGCCACACCCTCGATCCAGTCTTATCCGGTCACAGCCGGTGCGGTTACCGGGGTCGTTGACCGGCATGACAACAGGCTCAGGATTATGACACTGAATATCGCACACGGACGTGGCGAAAGTTTCCACCAGTTGTTGCAGGACACTGCCACAACCCGTGTCAACCTGGACAGAATCGCCGCCCTGCTCAGGCACAGCGACGCACATGTGGTCGCCCTGCAGGAGGCGGACGGCCCCTCCTTCTGGAGCGGCAATTTCAGTCACATCGACTATCTTGCGCAGAACGGCGCCTATCGCCGCTCGGTACACGGTGCACACGTCGATGGGCTGGGGCTTTCCTATGGTACGGCACTGATTGCCAGGCTGGATCTCGGAGACCCGCAGGCGATTACCTTCGATCCCACCCTGTCGCCGGTGCCCAAGGGGTTTGTGGTGACGACGGTCAGCTGGCCCGGGAGGCCCGACATCGAGGTCGACATCGTATCGCTGCACCTGGATTTCGCCAGCGGGACAAACCGCAGGCAACAGGCGCAGGAACTGATCAGCACCCTGCAGGACAGGCAACGCCCCCTGATTGTAACGGGTGACTTCAATGCCGGCTGGCAGGAGAACTCGGCCGTGGCACACATTTGCCAGGCGCTTGCGCTTGACGCCTATCACCCGGGAGCGCCGGGCCTGGAAACCTTCCCGGCACTCGGCAAGCGTCTCGACTGGATTCTGGTATCGAAGGGGATTTCATTTCATTCCTACCGGGTGCTTCCGGATACCGTGTCCGATCACCGCGGTGTGCTCGCCGAGCTGGTGCTTGATACGGATAGTGCAATCCGTGTTGCCCGGGTTGACCGATAACTGTTCTTGCCGGTGTGTCGTTCGGAGTGTGAGCGCTTCGCAAGCACGGTTATTTTCAGGTTTAAACAATTCGCGGACAACGTCCGCTCCTAAAGCACACTGTTTCCAGTGCGTATGACGCAACCTGCAAATTATCCGGTGCGTAAAACGCACCCTACCCTTATATTGATGAAGGAGCGCGGAAACACGCGAACCGTTCGCGGACCACGTCCGTTACTACAGGGCAATCATTTGATAATGCGGTAACACGGCTCGTATTCCGTGACCGGCAGTTTCATGCGATGTTGGGCGACGAACGACTTGAGCAGCGAGTCGAGCGGATCCATAATGCCGGTATCGCCGCGTATCTCGAAATGGCCATACTTTTCGATGGCACGAATCCCCTCGTCCTTGACATTACCGGCGACAATCCCTGAAAACGCACGCCGCAGATTGGCGGCCAGCGTATGATCCGGCAGGTCACGGTGCAGCTCGAGGTTAGTCATATTTTCATGCGTCACGTTAAACGGTTGCTGAAATTCATGCTCGACCTTCAATGACCAGTTGAAGTAATAGGCGTCATCGCGCTGCTTGCGATATTCACGCACCTGGGAAATACCGGCCACCATCGCCTTTGCCACGCCCGCGGGATCATTGACGATGATCTCATAGCGACGCTGCGCCTCGGCACCAAGAGTGGCGGCAATGAAGTCATCGATCTCCTTAAAGTATACAGCCGCACCGGCCGGACCGGTAAAGATCAGGGGAAACGGCAACTCCGCGTTATCGGGTTGCAGCAGGATACCCAGAATATAGAGGATCTCCTCGGCGGTACCGGCGCCACCGGGAAACACCACGATACCGTGTGCGGTGCGCACGAACGCCTCCAGGCGCTTCTCGATGTCCGGCATAATAACGAGGTCGTTGACGATAGGATTGGGCGATTCCGCCGCGATGATGCCCGGCTCCGTGATACCGAGGTATTGCCCGTCCCGGATGCGCTGCTTGGCGTGACCGATGGTGGCGCCCTTCATCGGCCCCTTCATTGCGCCCGGACCGCAACCGGTGCAGGTGTCCAGACCACGCAGCCCCAGCTCGTAGCCAACCTCCTTGGTGTAATCATATTCTTTACGACCGATCGAATGGCCGCCCCAGCAGACCACCAGGCGCGGATTGGTGTTTGGCCGCAGGATATTGGCATTGCGCAACATATGAAATACGGCGTTGGTGATGCCTTCCGACGACAGCAGGTCGAACTTCGGGTTGGTGGCGATCTTGTCGCTGACGTATACCACGTCGCGCAACACCGCCAGCAGGTGCTCGCTGATGCCCCTGATCATGACGCCGTCGACAAAGGCGCTGGCCGGCGCACCGGTGACGTGCAGTTTGATGCCGCGTTCTTCCGGGATGATCTGGATGTCGAAGGATTTATACCGTTCCAGCAACTCCTTGCCATCATCCAGCATGCTGCCAACGTTGAGGACTGCAAGCGCGCAGTTGCGCAGCGTGGTATACAGCCCGCCCTGGCTGGTATCGAGCAGCTTGGCCACCTCGGCCCTGGACAGCACATCCAGGCTGCCCTGCGGGGTAATCACGGCATCAACGGTTTCGTATTGCATGGTCTGGTCTCTTTCTGTTTTGACTGCGACCGGGTGCCGGCCGTTCACCAAGCCGTGAACGATAAGGCTACTGCGCATTCATTGCAAAGCATGGTTTTAACGCCGGCGCGTAACGGGTTTCTGCCTGTGCCTGTTCGTGAAAACCGTCCCTGGCCTGCCGGCGGGTATGAGTTCACAAAACCTTGCAGTTACCGCAGAAAATATGTCCCGGCAGGCAGTTACCGGGAAATATCTGATAGTTGCACCGGTAGCTGCTTTGCACCGGCGGTGATTGTGGCGCATTATGCAGGTAGTGCAGGCAGTCGAGTGCCCTGCCACACAAAATCCTAACAACACCATCAGGAGAAGTTACCTTGAAACGATCAATCCAGATTTCCAGCATGCTTGCCGCCGTGGCGCTGGCCGGTTCGATGCTGATGACCACCGCCGATGCCGGTATGGGCATGGGCAGTTCCAACAAGGGACCGGGGCGCGACTACCAGCCCGGCGGCGGCTATGGCTACGGCCCACGCGACGGCAGTGGTCCCGGCTACGGCATGGGCCGCGGTTATGGCCCACGCGGCGGCAGCGGTTACGGCCCGCGCGACGGTAGCGGTCCGCGCCACGGCATGGGCCGCGGTTATGGCCCGCGCGATGGTAGCGGTCCAGGCTACGGACGCGGACCCGGCAACCAGCAGGGCGATGACGATGACGGCGGTTCCGGCCTCGGCATGGGCCGCGGTTATGGCCCGCGCGACGGCAGCGGCCCGGGTCGTGGACGTGGTTATGGCCCGCGCGACGGCAGCGGCTCAGGCATGGGCATGGGTAGCCGCAGCAACCGTGATTACGGTCGTGGACGCGGCTACGGCCCGCGCGATGGCAGCGGCCAGGGTCGTGGACGTGGCTATGGTCCCGGACCCGGTTATGGTCCCGGTTATGGTCCCGGACCCGGTTATGGTCCCGGACCCGGTTATGGTCCCGGCCCTGAAGCCCCGGAGGAGTAATCGTCCGTTAGCTGAATCATCACACGGGACCGGGGCGTTATCTGCCCAGGCGATGACCCCTGGTCCCTGCTTCTGCAAGACAACCCATCAGATCGCGGACGCGGTCCGCCCCTACGGTGCAGCGTTCCGGTGCGTAAAACGCACCCTACACTACTTACCATTGGTGCAGGAGCGCGGGAACTATTGGAAGACAATCACGCCGGGCGCAGACCGTGGAGGCTGAGCGGCAGCGAGTGGATGGGCTTGCCGGTCGCCGCGAACAGCGCGTTGCACAGTGCCGGGGCAACCGGGGGCAGCGGCGGCTCACCGACCCCGCCCCAGAAGTCGCCACTGGCGACGATATGGGTTTCCACCACCGGCATCTGCCGCAGGGTCAGCATCGGGTAGTCATCGAAGTTACCCTGTTGCACCCGACCCTTTTGAATGGTGATATCACCAAACAGCGCAGCCGTCAGACCATAGGTGATGCCGCTCTCCATCTGTGCGTCGATGGTGTCCGGGTTCACCACATGTCCGGGATCGATCACGCACACGACCCGCAGTAACCGGAAGGTGCCATCAGGGTTGACCTTGATCTCCACCACCTGCGCACAGTGACTGCCGTAGGAGGTCTCGACGGCGATGCCACGGAGTATGTTTGCGGGTACCGCCTTGCCCCAGCCGGCCTTTTCCGCAGCCGTCTGCAGCACAGCACGCTGTTTGGGCGAATCCTTGAGCATGTCAAGCCGGAACTGGTACGGATCCTGGCCGGTCTCGCGCGCCACCTGGTCGATGAAGTGTTCACGAAAATAGGTGTTCTGGGAATGGTTCACTGATCGCCAGAAACCAACCGGCACGTGCAGCGTGCGCAGGGCATAGTCTGCACGGTAATTGGGCACGCTGTAGAACATGTCGGCAATACCCTGCAGCGCGACCGGGTCACTGCCGTCCGCAGCCTTCATGCCCAGCGAGGTCAGAATGGAAGGTGCGGCAACGCGTGCCCGCAGGCCGGTAAGCCGGCCCTGGTCGTTTACCACCGCCGTCAGCCGCGCCATGCTGGCCGGGCGATAGAAATCATGCTGCGTATCTTCCTCGCGGGACCACAGCAACTTGACCGGCCGACCGACGGCCTTCGCGATGCGTACGGCCTGCTCGGTAAATTCCTGGTTGGCGCCGCGTCGCCCGAAGCCGCCGCCAAGCTGGGTGTTATGCACCTCGACCATCAACGGATCGACACCCGCGGCACGTGCCGCGGCCTCCAGGCTGGCACTGGCGTTCTGCGTCGGCACCCACACCTCGACCCGGTCATCCTTGTACACGGCCGCCGTACAGGTCATCGGCTCCATGGTCGCATGGGCGAGATACGGTGCGTAGAACGTCGCCTCGATCTGCCGGGCGGACGCTGGCACGGCAGCGTCGGGCTTGCCGCGCTCGGCCATGACCACGGCCTTGTCTGTCGCCAGGCCGGCCTCAAGACTGGCGCGAATGTCGGCGTCACTGACATTGCCGTTACCGGCCTCATCCCATGTCACCGGCAGGGCCTCGAGCGCCTGGCGTGCCTGCCACCAGCTCTCTGCCACCACGGCCACGGCATTATCCAGCGCCACCACCTGCACCACGCCGGGCCGTTTCTCGATGGCCGTGGCGTCATAGGTTTTCAGCGCGCCGCCAAATACGGGGCAGGCACGAATCGCAGCGTGCAACATGCCGGGCACCTGCACATCGGCGCCAAACACCGGCTTGCCGGCAATCTTGTCCGGCACATCCAGGCGCTTGACCGGGGTGCCCAGCAGGTGCCATTCATCCGGTTCCTTGAGAAACACCAGCTCCGGTGGCTCGCGTGTTGCCGCCGCAGCCGCCACGACACCAAAACGCAGCGTGCGGCCGGTCGGCTCATGCGTAATCACACTGTTCGCGGCACGACATTCACCGACAGGCACGCCCCAGCGGTCCGCCGCCGCACCGATCAGCAGCTCGCGGGCCGCGGCACCGGCCATGCGCAGGTAATCCTGCGAGTCGCGCACCGAACGGCTGCCGCCGGTACTCATTGACCGGTACACATTGTCATTGCGCCGGTTTGCATTGGCCGAGGCATACGCGGCGCGCACCCGGTTCCAGTCACAGTGCAGCTCCTCGGCCACCAGCATGGGTAGTGCCGTGAAGATGCCCTGCCCCATCTCGGAGCGCGCGACGCGAATGAGGACGCTGTCATCGGGGTGGATCTCGATCCAGGCATTGACGGCAACCGGCTGATCGGCCTCATTACCGGTCAGCGGTGTTGCACCCAGCTTGTTGCGTGCCGGCAGATGAAACCCCAATAGCAGCCCGGCACCGGCAGCCGTACCGCGCACCAGGAATGCACGGCGTGTCAGTTGAAATAACTCAGACATCGTGGGTCCCCTGCTTTTTGGCTGCCATGTGGATGGCCCGGCGTACGCGGCCGTAGGTTCCGCAGCGACAGATATTGGTGATGGCGGCGTCGATATCGGCATCGGTGGGCGACGGCTTCTCGCGTAGCAGGGCAACGCTCGCCATGATCATGCCCGGCTGACAGTAACCGCACTGCGGCACTTCGACATCGAGCCACGCCTGCTGTACCGGTTCGCTGTCCGGCGCAAGGCCCTCGATGGTGGTGACGGCCTTGCCACTGACGTCACCGACCGACACCAGGCAGGCACGTTCGGCACGGCCATCGATATGCACGGTGCAGGATCCGCACAGGCCGATGCCACAGCCGTACTTGGTGCCCTGCAGGTTCAGGTGATCGCGCAGGGCCCACAACAGCGGTGTGTCGGGATCGATATCGATTCGGTGGCGTTCGCCGTTGACCGTTAAATCCAGCATGACCTTCCTCCTGTCAACGTGTATCGATCCGGGATATCCATGTTAGTTCAATCAACACCGGACCGCCACGGCAGGTACCTGGCCGGGGTGCAATGCAGGCATGCCTGGCATGCCGGTTGAAAAGCGCCGGGCACTTGCAAGACATGGCAAAAAAGCGCCGCGGGTCGCGTAATTAGAGCCGGTTTTTAAGGCAGGACCGTGCCGCCTGAGGGTTTTTCAGGTGATGCCGGTGTGTCGATATCGTGGATCACACCGCGGTCTTCGGTTGCGATCAGCGCCAGCGTGTCGCGGTGTGCCGTGATAATGTCACGTGCCCCATACTCGCCCTGCAGGTTGCACAGTGCCGGTCCGTGCCGTGCCGCGAAGCCGACCGGGTGGCCGCGCTGCCCCTGAAAGACCGGGGCGACGATATCCGCCCCCTGCGCCAGTGCATCGGCCACCGCCCGAATCACACCCACCGGGACCTCTGGCATGTCGGCCAGCGCAATGACCCAGCCGCTGGCATTCGGGCTGGCGGCCACACCGCAGGCGATACTGGTACCCATACCCGCCAGCGCACGTGGATTGGCGCTGACCTGCAGGCCGGCTTCTGCCAACAGGTGCGCGACATCACTGTGCGCATCGTGGACCACGGCAATGCAGTGCGCCAGCACCGTTTGCAGGTTGCGGGCACAGGCAACGGCCATGGAGGTACCGTCTGCCAGCGGATACATCAGCTTGTTGCTGCCAAAGCGTGTGCCTTGCCCGGCGGCCAGCAGGATACCGGTAGTTGACGGTGTCACGCGCTAGCGGTCGCAGACACGACAGACTGTGCTGCCTGGTTACGCAAGGCCGTGATCTCGGCCATGATGGCCAGTGCAATCTCGGGTGCCGCATGACTGCCGATCGGCAAACCGACTGGCGCGTGCAGCCGCTCAAGTTGCGTGTCTGTCAGGCCCAGTGTCTGCAGGCGTTCACGGCGCCGTTCACTGTTCAGCTTCGAGCCGAGCGCACCGACATAGAACGCCGATGAGTTAAGTGCCTCGAGCAGGGCCATGTCATCGAGCTTCGGATCATGGGTGAGGGCCACGACCACGCTGCGCGCATGCTTCACACAGCTTAGCACCGCCTCGTAGGGCATCATGCCCACCCGCTCGACGCCTTCCGGCAGCGCTTCTGCTGCCGGTACGTCGCGCGGGTCACAGATGGTGACGCGGTAGTCCAGCATCAACGCCAGCTGGGTAACGTACCGGGTCAACTGGCCATCACCGATCAATAACAGTTGCCAGTGCGGACCAAATACCTTGCTCAGCGTGTCAGCCTGATACACGAAGGCGTCGGCGGCATCGGACACTGCATGCAGACTGGCCTCGCCGGTACTGATACAGACGCACCGTTCGACCAGTTGTCCGGACCGGATCCGGTCCAGCAACTGTTTGATCGGGACCCCGCTGTCGAGCTGTTCGACCAGCAGCTCCAGCCGACCCCCGCAGGGCAAGCCCATGCGGGTTGCCTGCGCCCGGTCAATGCCGTAATCGATCAGTGTCGGGAATCGATCACCGAGTTGTCCTGCCCGATAACGCATGACCAGGTCTTCTTCCACGCAGCCGCCCGACACCGAGCCAACAAAGGCGCCGTCGGTGGCCATCAGCATCAGTGCGCCGGCCGGCCGGGGTGACGAACCCCAGGTCTTCGCCACGGTCACCAGCGCCACACGCCGATCCTCGTGCAGCCAGCGAACGGCCGTTTCCAGTACCTCGACATCTGTGCTGTACAGCGTCTTCATGCGCGGAGCAACTCACTCATGAGAAAAAATCGCGGACGCGGTCCGCTCCTGCAGGCAAGTCTACCACCGGAGTAGCACAGGCATGTGCGTCATTCCCGCAAAGGCGGGGATGACAGGTAAGGTCGCGGACGCGGTCCGCTCCTACAGGGGCATGTTCACCGTTATACTGACTGGACCATGTCGAATGATGAAAAGCCGGTAGCCCCGCACGTCTCGCGGCGTAATTTTCTGCGCCTCAGCCTGGCGGGTGCCGTGCTGACCGCCACCGGTTGTATCAACTGGCGTGGTGAGCCGCGCATCGGACTGGCACTGGGGGGCGGCGGTGCGAAAGGCCTGGCGCACATCCTGATGCTGGAGGCACTGGATGAGCTGGGTATACGCCCGCACGTGATTGCCGGGACCAGCATTGGCGCGATTATCGGTGCGGCCTATGCCGCGGGGCTCTCTGGCCGCGATATCCGTTCCCAGGTCGAGCAGTTCTTTGCCGACCAGGACGAAGACCGTCTGTTTTCGTTTCCGCAGTCGATCCGCTGGCTGGATTTTATTGATCCTGCCTTTGCCGGGGGCGGGCTGCTCGACAGCACCGATTTCATCGCCTGGCTGGGCGAGGTACTGCCGGCACGAAACTTCAGTGATCTCAGAATTCCACTGAAAGTGATCACGGCAGATCTCATGACCGGCCGGGAGGTCATCATGGAATCCGGTGCCCTGCTACCGGCCATTCAGGCGAGCATGGCAGTACCCGGTGTGTTCCCGCCAGTCAAGGTGAACGGCTACTCGCTGGTCGATGGCGGGGTGGCCAACCCACTGCCCTATGACCGGGTGCAGGATGAGTGTGACATTGTCATCGCCATCGATGTCAGTGGTAATCGTGATCACCAGGCGGACGATTCGCTGTCTTCGCTAGGCGTACTGCTGCAGAGCTATACCGTAATGAGCAGCAACATTCTGATCGAGAAGCTCAAGCGCAAGCAGCCGACGGTCTATATCAAGCCCGATATCCGCGATGTGAAGATCCTGGAATTCTACAAGGCACGCGAGGTGTTTGCGCAGGCGCAACCGGCACAGCAGCAATTCAAAGATAATCTGGTCAAGGCGCTGCGTCTCCATCGGGTCTGGCGGGGGTGCTCGCGCCGTTAAGTGGTTGATGCATAATACCGACTGGCGCCTCGGCATAACCGTGCGAGCAAACCCTCAAAATCCTGTACTTTTCTGCATTGCAGCCGATGGTATGGTCGGAGCTATATATATTAATGCGGTCACTCGTGCTACAGGTGCACACAAACTATTGTCGGGGGCAGATCATGGGTTTCTCATTAATCAGGCAGGTACGTGGATTACTCGTTTGCCTGTTACTTCTTCCAGGCGCAACCCTGGCATGCGACCCGGCCCAGGACGGGTGTCTCGGCTGCAGTGACATGGAGTTACCGATCTGCCTGAATGCGTTCACCAATGATATCTGCAACAATCTGGGCAACCCCTCGAATTGTGACCGGCAGCGCATCTATGATGACGCCGAGCGCAATGTCATGATCAGCACCGGCAGACACATGTCCCGCATCCTCACCATGTCGCGGAGTGCACGCAAGTATCAACTCCGCTAGGGCTGCTTCGCGGGCAAGCTCGATCCTCCGGCTTTTCTAACTGACCAGGCGTGCCTCGCAGGCACGATTCAATCTGCCCCTGCCGCTGATTGCTGTCCGGGACGTATACTGTCCCCATGTACCGACTTCATTGCATCCTGTTACTTACGGGTCTTGTGCTGACCCGCGCAGCCACTGCGCAGGATGCGCAGTTCCCTGCTTACTCTACACCGACCTACCGGCTCAATGAGCTGGCCATGGCGATTGCTGATGAGCATGTCATGTTGCGCGTCGACCTGGCCCGTATAGCGCTCTCCGAACTGGCTGCAATCTATGACGAGGAAGCCGAGCAGGCGCGCCGCGATATGCGGCTCAAGGCTGAGAAACCGGGGCTATGGCGCTGGTCGACCGCCGTAAAAGATCTGGCAGCGGACTACGCGACGCTAGCCGGTTCCATTACACTGACCACGCCGATTGAGGTCCGCGTCGGCCCTGACAACAGCCTGCATCTCGTCATCAACGGCCGCCTGGTGGCAGTGAGCAGTCCGCGTATGAATGAGCAGCTTGCCTTCGAACAGCATGTCATCGAACAGTTCTGCAACCTGAACCGCTGCGCAGACCTGCTGGATGATCCGGCCATTGCCCTGGTACCCATGACGTCGCAACGCAGCGTTGACACTCGCTGGAGCTTCAGCCAGGGGATGGGTCCCGTGTGTGAGACTACGGATGGTCTCCAGTTCCAGTTTCGAAATATGGACAACCTCGATCGGAAACGCGATGCCTGCTCACGTGCGGTGAGAGAACTGAACGACCTCGCGTCGGCCATTGCGCGGAACATGGCGGCCGGCGTCCGGGTGGATTGGGGCCGGCTTGCAATTCACCCGCTGGCGGACGGTAACGAGCAGGTCACGCTCAACAGGGAAGGCGATTACCTGCGGCTGCCGCTACCGGCCCTGGCGGAGCGGAAGGAACTGTTCATCATCGTGCGGCCGTGGCTGGCCGCGAAGTCGCAGGGTACACCGTATCAACTGGTGGTACTGCATGCCGGGGAGCTGCTGGGGCCACCGGGTTTTCCGCTGGAGTGATTGTCCGCTGGCCACGTTTGCGGCCGGGACTGAGGCATATCAACCCTTGTATTGGCATAGGGTGCGTTTCACGCACCAATGATTATGGTGCACAGATTGCACCCTGCCGGATTGGGCTACCTGTTTGTCGTCCCCGCCTGCGCGGGATTGACATACAAGACTTCATCGTGTGGTACGCGGTGGCAGGCCGGTGTGCTGGGTGTGTATCTTCTTGCCGCGTGTACGTTTGTGGTGAGCGGCGGCAGTATGCTTGCGGCGCGGCGCCTGGTAGGCCTTTGGATCTTCGGGTTGCGCCTGCGGGATGAGGTGATGCTCGTCATCACCAATCAGGTCGGCACGGCCCATCCTGATCAATGTCTTGCGCAACAGTGGCCAGTTGGCAGGATCATGGTAGCGCAGTAATGCCTTGTGCAATTTACGCTGCTGCGGCTCCTTGACGCTGTCGACTTTCCCGCGTTTATAGGTGACCTTGTTCAGGGGATTCCGGCCCGTGTGATACATGGCCGTCGCCGTCGCCATCGGCGACGGATAAAATGCCTGCACCTGGTCGGCGCGGAAGCCGTTGCGTTTCAGCCATAGCGCCAGGTTGAGCATATCCTCATCAGTGGTACCGGGGTGTGCAGCAATAAAGTAAGGTATGAGGTATTGCTCCTTGCCGGCCTCGCTGGAAAATTTCTCGAACATGGCCCGAAAGCGCTCGTAGCTGCCGATACCCGGCTTCATCATCTTCGATAATGGACCGTCCTCGGTATGTTCCGGAGCGATCTTGAGATAACCGCCGACATGGTGGGTAACCAGCTCCCTGACGTATTCCGGGTCTTCAACGGCGAGGTCATAGCGGAGTCCCGAGGCGATCAGCACCTTCTTCACACCCTTGAGCTTGCGCGCCTCACGATAAAGTCGAGTCAATGCCGAGTGGTCGGTATTGAGATTCGGGCAAATACCCGGATACACACAGCTGGGCTTCCTGCAGGCAGCCTCGATCTCCCGGCTCCTGCAGGCGATGCGGTACATGTTTGCGGTCGGTCCACCAAGGTCGGAAATTACGCCGGTAAATCCCGGCACCTTGTCGCGGATCGCCTCGATCTCGCCGAGAATCGACTCCTGTGAGCGGTTCTGAATGATCCGGCCTTCATGCTCGGTGATGGAACAAAAGGTACAGCCGCCAAAACAGCCTCGCATGATGTTGACCGAGAAACGGATCATCTCGTAGGCCGGAATCCGCTTGTTCTGATACACCGGGTGGGGTACGCGCGCATACGGCAGGCCAAACACATAATCCATTTCCGTCATAGTCAGGGGAATGGGCGGCGGATTCAGCCACAGGTCACGGCCGGTATGACTCTGCACCAGCGCCCGTGCATTGCCGGGATTGGTTTCGAGGTGCAGTACGCGGCTGGCATGCGCGTACAGTGCCTTGTCGTTGCGCACCTTCTCGAAAGACGGCAAACGAATGACTGTGTTATCACGCACGAGTTTCGGCACAGTGAACTCGACCATCTGTGTACCACTTTCATCTATCCCGATTTGCCGTGCGTTGCGATGCTGCTGCTCGCAGTCACTCATGTCCCGGGTATTGATGTAGGGATTGACAATCCTGTCGATACGACCGGGCCGGTCAATGCGGGTGGAATCGATTTCGGTGAAGCCTGCCGGTGTGTCTGTGCGGATAAAGGCCGTGCCACGCACATCGGTGATCGAACCAATCACCTCACCCTGCGACAGTCGGTGCGCAATCTCGGCAATCGCCCGCTCGGCATTGCCATAACAGAGGATGTCGGCCTGCGCGTCGAAAAGGATGGAACGGCGCACTTCATCCTGCCAGTAGTCGTAGTGGGCGATGCGCCGCAGCGAGGCCTCGATACCGCCCAGCACGATGGGCACATGCGGGTAGGCTGCGCGACAGCGTTGTGCGTATACCAGTGAACTGCGGTCCGGGCGTGCACCACCCTGCCCGCCCGGCGTATAGGCGTCATCCGAGCGCGGCTTGCGGTCGGCCGTGTAGCGATTGATCATCGAGTCCATGTTGCCGGCAGTCACACCGAAACACAGGTTCGGCGGGCCAAGCGCAGCAAAGGCATCGTTCGAATGCCAGTCAGGCTGTGCGATGATGCCGATCCGAAAGCCCTGCGCCTCCAGCAGGCGGCCGATGATCGCCATGCCGAAAGATGGCTGGTCAACATAGGCATCGCCGGTGACGAGGATGATGTCGCAGGAATCCCAGCCAAGCGTGTCCATCTCCGCCCGTGACATGGGCAGAAACTCGCTATTGCCGTAACACTCGGCCCAGTACTTCGGGTAGTCGTACAGGGCGGTATCGGCCTTGGGAACGCTGATAACAGACATGGGGATTTCCTGTGTTGCCGGGGATTTTACAGGAAATCAGAGGCATTAATGCCGTATGTCGGTAAAGGGAATTAGTATCGATGAAATTCGCGCGGAACAACAGGTGTGGAGAAATCGCACTGGCAAGCCCGGCGAAGAACGCGACTGCCAGCTGCAGGGGTACCTGTGATTACAGGCTGGGGTGCAAACAGGCAGGCGCTAGCGTGCCGCGTGCCGACTCAGACCCTCCAGGTTTGCCAGCTGGTCGTCGAGTTCCTGATGCAGCATGGCGAGTTCTTCCCGGATCGCATCCTTGTCCTTCTCAAGCTCATTCAGATCGTACAGAATCATAACACGCTGGTCGCCGCTCAGACCCTCCGAGATCAGATCGGCGAGCTTGTGCTGCTTCTCATTCTCAAGGTCACTCAAGTCATACTCGAGCTGCTGCATTTGCTCACGGGTACGCTTGACGACCGAACGGGCGATGTAAATTTCACGTCCCTGGTTATAGGCTGCACGAAAACCAGGCTCCAGGCCGGACGGGCACACCGTGGCGTAACCCTTACCGCTATGACCCAGGCGGTAACCGTTGTCTGCCTTGCAGTACTCCTCCAGTCCCTCGGCGCGGCCGGCCTGGTAGGCGTCGAGATCGGGCACCACGGCATACTCGGCACAGTCCTTACGATAGGTCCCGATGGCCGAGCCGGACTTGCCGGCCACGCCATCCTGGTAGCCAATCAGGCGCCAGTCGGCCACCTTGCACTCGTCCTTGTTGAGAGTGGCGCAGCCCTGGGCCAGCAGGACCATGGCAAGCAGTACGCTCGTGTGGAGGACTATGCGCAGCGGTTTATATGGATGGTTACGCTTGTTCATATCGGCACCTGCCTGTGATTCAACTTGCCAGCGTGGCATAGCAGCGATGCCACTGGTTTACAGGTTAGCGGCCGGCCGGGATTGATTCCTTAGGGATCCTCTGCAGGCGTTGAGCAGTTGCGCCCTGGCAAGCGCAACGCGGCTATCACCCGGTATGGAATCAGTGAGTTAGCTGTTGTCTGGTTATTTATTACGGGTGCGGATTACGCCCGCCGGCCTTCCATATCAGCAAGGTATACTCCCGCGATGAACTGGCTCGGACTCACCCTGCTGTCGGCCTTTGCACTGGCGACTGCGGATGCCCTGTCGAAACGCTACCTCGCCTACTACCGGGCAGGTGATCTGGTGCTGGTCCGTTTCGGGATCGCCGCCATGCTGTTGCTGCCGGTGCTGCTGTGGCAACCCTGGCCGGTCCTGTCACCGGCCTTCTGGGGCTGGATCGTGGTACTGATGCCACTGGAGATCGTTGCCATGTGGCTGTACATGCGCGCGATCCGTGAGTCGCCGCTGTCGCTGACCCTGCCTTACCTGGCCTTTACACCCGTGTTCAATATCCTCACCGGCTACCTGTTTCTGGGCGAGCAGGTCAGCCAGGGTGGCACGGCAGGTATCGTGCTGGTGGTGTGCGGGGCCTGGCTGCTGAACCTGGATGCCGCGCGCAACGGCGCCGGACTGGATATGCTTGCGCCTTTCCGGGCCATTGTGCGCGAACGCGGCTCGCGCCTGATGCTGATTACGGCCGCAATCTACAGCCTGACCTCGGTGCTGAGTAAGGTGGCCCTGCTACACGTTACCCCGGCCTTCTTCGGTCCATTCTATTTTGTCGCCCTGGGTGTGTGCACGGCCGTGGTATTTGCCTCGCGTGATATTTCCAGCTGGCGGGCACTTGGACGTCATCCATGGGCGCACCTGGTGATCGGCGCCTGCATGGCCGTGATGGTGATAACGCATTTTTACGCCATTGCCCACATCGAGGTGGCGTACATGGTCGCAGTCAAGCGCACCAGCCTGCTGTTCGGCATGCTCTACGGGGCCTGGCTGTTTCGAGAGCAGGGTCTGACCCGCAACCTGGCTGCCGGCATGCTGATGGTGGCCGGTGTGTACCTGATCGCCTCCGCCGGTAACGCCTGAGCCCCACCGGCGGTACTTTCGTCCAGAAAGACGCGCTCCGCCAGTTGCTTAAGAAATTGGCCAATCCGGCCGACAGTCTGTCCATGACCATAATCCGGTGGTAGCCGACAGGGTAATGCGCGATGGTAAATGACAAGCGTAAAGATGATCAGGCATCTATTGAGGATCTTCGTGCACAGCTGAACGCGGAACAGCGCATGACGCTGGGCGAGCTCGAATTACTTGGCTGGTCGCTGAAATTCGTGCGCCGGCCACTGTTCCAGGACCCGGTCCCGGTGGTCGTCAGCGACGACAACGACGAGATCGGCCTGCTCGATCCGGACGGCAAGATCATCATCGACAAGACCCGGGATTATCGCCACGGCCTTGAAGCAGAAGCGGACATGGGACTCACCGAAGAAACGGCCGGGGAAACGGCCGCGAAAATTGTCGAGACCAGCGTCGAGGAGGTGGTGATGGCCTCCGAGCCGGAATGGATGGAGAAGCGCAGTGGCGAGGCACCGGTACCGGACAATCTCGAGGATTACCTGAATGATGTACAGGTCAAGGCACTCCGCCAGATCGAGAATTTCGGCTGGGAACTGAAGTTCGTGCGCCGACCCCTGTTCCAGGAGCCGATCGCCGTGATCATCAATACGGACGGTGACCGGGTCGGTACCCTGGAGCCCGATGGCCGCATTGACCTGCACCAGAATTTCGACCTGCGCGAGGGCACCGTGGACCCGGAGAACGACGACATGACCAAGCCCGGCGTGGACAAGAAACAGGCCAGCTGACCGCAGGGTGCGTTTTACGCACCAAAGACCGGGTGTACGGGCAGTCCCGCTCCTATGAATTTTTCCCCAGCAAGGATTCGATCAGTGTGGTGACATCGGGGTGATTGAATTCCCGACCGCCAATCGCACGATAGATAATTCGCCCCTGCGGATCAATGATGAACGAGGTCGGCAGACCACGCACTCCGTATCGTTCCGAGACCTCGCTTTTCCGGTCGAACAGGATCGGGAATGCTGGAAACACATCCAGCTCTCCCATATAGGAAAACACGTGGTCCGGATCCTCAAACTGGTTCACGGCCAGCACCCGGAATGACCGGTCCTTGTACTGCTGATAGAGAAACTCCAGTGATGGCATTTCCTTGCGGCAAGGCGGACACCATGTCGCCCAGAAATTCACCAGCACGTAGTTGCCACGCAAGTCACTCAGCGTGTGCGTCGTCTCATCCATATCGCTCAGGGTGAAGTCCGGCGCCTCGATCGGCTCCACCGCAGTCAGCGTGGCACTTAATGCGGGGACGTCCTCCGCGGCCGGTAACGGCATGGCCAGCCAGCCGAGGCTGAGCAGCAGCGCACTAGTTATCGAGCGTGGCAGGCGCACAGGCCATGTCCCTGATGATGCGTTCATGTGTTTGATCTCCCTGCTGCCAGCTGTAATGCAAATCGAACGGCGTCCCGGGTGGCAGCCTGACCGTGGTAAACCCCTGCCCCCAGTCACCCACCGCATAGGTCTGCGCCTCGTACAGGAGCGTCCAGCGAAACGCGATACCCTGCTCGCGCCATTCCTCCACCCAGGCAGACTTGGGTTTGGCATGATGCTCGATACCGTCCGCGGTGATATAGCGCCAGGTACGCATATCGTAGGACACAGGCTCATCGGCCCGGTTGCGGATAATGGTACCGAAGACACAGTACGCACTGATCGACTCGACCACCTCCGTCGGCAGGCCCTTGGCGGCAAATACGGCACGCACGAAGTCCGGCAACAACGGCACCAGTTCCAGACTGAAGACCTGCTCACGGGTCTTCCAGGTCTGCAGGCCGCTTTGCGGATTGACGGTGACGTCGACATTGTTACGGCTGCAACCGCACAGCAACACACTCGCCATAATCATCGCTATTACATATCGCATAGCCGAATTGTGGGCGAAGGTGATTGCGCCTGCAAGCCCGCCCACGCGGGAATGACGATTCTTCGTTCACCTCTGCAGGTACTCGCACAGACGCATTACCTTTCTGACGAAGTACTCACGACTTCATGCGTGCACACTGGCGAACCGCTTCTGCAGTGATAATTCGGATCTGTCCTGGAGAAAAAACTTCTCTCCTCCCCGGGGAGATTGGGGATGGAGAGGAGAGAAGGACGAGCAATCAGTAGGGAGCGACTCTTGCCGGGCTGCGTGTCCATGAACCGTCCGGTTGCAGACAGGCAGTCCCATAGGCGTCAACCGAACGACCACCGACGATGACAGTTGTCTGATACTCGCGCTGCTGCAGGCAGCTGCCGCTGTGACTGTATGCGTCCGGCGGAGGAAGGTTTACATAGCGCTGCTCTTGCTGGCTTTGATTCAGCGCGTAACCGAGGATCCCGCCGGTCACCAGGCCGAATAGCAGCTCATCGTAATCATCGTCATCGTCATAGTAGTAGTAGTTGCCGCCATAGCCCCTGTGACGATAATAAGGGCGATTGTTATACCCCTTGTTATGGTGCCTGTTGTAGCCGTATTGGCGCTTCTTGTTGCGTTTATGGTGCCTGTCCTGCTTGTAGCGATGACCGCCGCTATGGCCGGAACCATGGCGGTCATATTGACGATCGCCGGCCAGTACCATCCCTGGCAGACCCAGGTAGAAGCCAAGCACAGCTGCAATTAATGCACTGGTAATGGTTTTCGCGTTCATAACATACTCCTTTTGCTTGTTTTTTTGCGTCTTGATGATAGTTAACGGGGCGCTCCCAAAAAGGGTGACAATGACGGGCAGTTATTCTGAAATCACGCCTGCAAAGCTGACCCTGCAGGGGCGAAGGCTGAACAGTCTGCGATAACCATCGGTATCAGCCGGCGGGAGATTACCTGCTCCCATTCAGCGCATAGCCGATGATCCCACCGACCACCAGGCCGATCAGCAACTTTTCATCATCGTCATCATCGTCGTGATACTGCCCGCCATACCCGCCATACCCGCCATACCCGTAGTTGTGGTTGCCATAATATTTGTTGTAGTTCTTGTAGTGACGCTTGGCATATTGCTTGTTGTGTCCCTTGTAATGACGATCGTGGTCCTGCCTGTAGTAGCGTTTGGCATGCTTCTGCTGCTTGTCATACCGTTTGTTCTGCCTGGACTCACGCTTCGGCTGCCGTTGCTGCCGGTACTTTTGGCCATCGTGCTGGCTTTGGCCCTGACGGTGGCCGCGGTCATCGCGATCCGCCAGTGCCGTCCCCGGCAGGCCCAGGGTAAAGCCCAGAACAGCTACGATGAATGCACTGGTAATGGTTTTCGCGTTCATAACATACTCCTTTTGCACGTTTTTTGTGCCTCGATGACAGTTAACGCGACGCCCCCTAAAAGGGTGACAATAACGAGCAATTAACCTGACAACGCTTCTGCAACCGTGCCCCGCAGAGGCAGGCACGTGCCTGCGAGTTAAGCAGGCATTGCAGGAGCGGGCCGCAAACGACGACGATCAGCAGGATTACACAGGCCATGTGACCGCCGGCAAGCGCATACCACGCAAACCGGAACATCAGCGCCCGGCAAACATTAGTGCCCGTAATCGCGGGCTCAGGTTATGCGAGGGGAAAGGCTGACAGTGAACAGCGGGTACCGGTAAAAGCCGGCGCAGTAGACAGCCGGTCAGGCCACCTGCACGGGAATGGCGTTGCGCGTGTTCTTAATCCGGTTGTTGCTGTCGAGATAAACCAGCGTCGGCTTGAAAATTGCGGCTTCCTGTTGCGACAGGATGGCATAGGTGCAGATGATGACACGGTCGCCCGGGCTGGCCTTGTGGGCAGCCGCACCGTTTACGGAAATGATACCGCTGTGGTCCTCGGCACGTATTGCGTAGGTGGTAAAACGCTTGCCGTTGGCCAGGTTGTAGATCTGGATCTGTTCGTATTCCTGGATATTTGCGGCAGCCAGCAGCATGCCGTCAATTGCACACGACCCTT
>JBATGJ010000051.1:0-3865 GCA_049665685.1 Gammaproteobacteria bacterium | reverse complement strand
GTTATCTGATGCCTGGTCTGCACAACGAACTACAAAGCTGACATGACAGAATCACAGCTCAAGAAAAGGACCTCGCTCGTCAGCCAGGTCCATGCCGGTGTGAAGGGGCGAGCCCGGCTGTCAGTGGCCGGGCTTTACCGGTCGCCCAGGATCAAGCGTGAACTGGAGTCATTGCTTGGCAAGCAGGCAGGTGTCCGACGTGTCGAGGCCAATATACGTACGGGCCGACTGCTGCTGGTGTATACCGCCAGTGCGCCTATTGAACACATCATCAGCCTGATCGAGGACAGACTTGGCAAGGTGCTGCAAGCCAGGCCGGTCAAACGGGCATCTGTCAAACCCTCGACACCTCGCAAGTCACTTGGCCAGAACATTACGAAATCACTGCGCGGGGTCACGGGGATGCTTGACCGACTGCCGCCACTGCTTGAACCGAGCCCGGTCATGGGTGCCGCCGCCGGGGCTGTGCCGGACACGTCGCTGGCCAGAGAGCTGCAGGACATTCTTCCCTGGCACCTGATGAATATTGACGCGGTACTCAAACAACTGAGTGCTGCGCCTGAAAGTGGTCTCACCGAAGGTGAGGTGCAAACACGCCTGGCCCGCTTTGGCGAGAACAGCCTGACCGCGGCCAAGGCGCGCTCGGATCTGGCCATCTTCTTCGGCCAGTTCAACAGCCCGCCCGTGTTTCTGCTGGGCGCCTCGGCTGCGGTCGCCATTGCCACGGGCGGGGTCATGGATGCCATCGTGATCGCGGGTGTGGTCATGATCAACTCGGTGATTGGTTTTGTCACCGAGCGGCAGGCAGAAAAAACCATCAGTTCGCTGGCCGATTCCGGGGTGCGGGCGGTGCGCGCAGTTCGGGGTGGTCAGGAAATCAATGTACCTGTGGAGCAAATCGTTCCCGGCGACATACTGATCTTCAGTCCGGGAACCTATGTCGCAGCCGATACCCGTATCCTGGGCAGTCACCGGCTCAGCGTGGATGAATCCGCCCTCACCGGCGAAAGTCTGCCGGTCAGCAAGGATCATGAATTCGTTGCCGGTGAGAACACGGCACTCGCCGATCGTCTCAACATGGCCTACATGGGCACCAACATCAGTGGCGGTAACGGGCGCGGTGTCGTGGTTGCAACCGCCGCGAGCACCGAGCTGGGCCAGATCCAGACCATGGTGGGCGAGGCGGAGGCCCCTGAAACACCCATGCAGAAGCAGCTTGACCGCATGGGTACCACACTGGCGTTGTTGAGCGGCGGTGTGTGTGCCGGCGTATTCGGTGTCGGTGTCATGCGCGGCTACGCCTTGATGGAAATGCTCAAGACCTCGGTCTCCCTGGCCGTCGCCGCGGTCCCCGAAGGCCTGCCGGCAGTGGCCACAACGACCCTGGCCATGGGTATTGCGGACATGCGCAAACTCAACGTGGCCATCAGGCACATGGACGCGGTGGAAACACTGGGCTCGGTGCAGGTGTTCTGCATGGACAAGACCGGCACCCTGACCATGAACCGCATGGCGGTCGTTGGTGTGTACAGTGGTCAGGACGTGTTTGCAGTGAACGAGCACCAGTTTGTCTCCGGTGGCAATGTTGTCCATCCCGGTGAGCGCGATGAGCTGATACGCCTCATGCAGGTCGTCTCGCTGTGCAGCGATACCGAATTCCACGGGGCGGCGGATAATCGCGAGCTGGAGGGTTCACCGACGGAAAAGGCCCTGGTCGAACTGGCACTGAATAGCGGCATCGACGTGGAAGCGCTGCGTGAGCAGTGTCCCAGGCTGCACTCGCGTGATCGTGCCGAGGGCCGGCCCTACATGTCAACGCTGCACGGGTACGAGGGCGGCAAGTATCTGCTGGCCGTAAAGGGCAGTCCCGCGGAAGTGCTGGAGATGTGCCAGCATCACGTCAGGCATGGCAAGCGCGTCAGGCTGACCAAGCAGAGCCGTCAGCAGATCGTGGACGAGAACGAACGCATGGCTGGTGACGCACTGCGTGTGCTTGGCATGGCCTACCGGGAACAGGATGAAGACCGTATGCCGAAGAAGACCGGCGGTCTGACCTGGCTGGGCCTGGCCGGCATGGCCGACCCGATGCGCCCCGACATGGACAAGTTGATTGCCCGGTTCCACAAGGCCGGCATCGAGACGGTGATGATTACCGGTGACCAGAGTGCCACCGCGCAGGCCATTGGCCAGCAACTGGGACTGAGTCAGGGTCGGCCGCTGCAGGTGCTGGAATCCAGCAGACTTGATGAAGTGGATCCGGAATTGCTGGCCGGCCTGGTCAGGAATGTGCATGTCTTCGCCCGCGTCAGTCCGGCTCACAAACTGAAGATCGTGCAGGCCTTCCAGGCTGCCGGCAAGGTCGTGGCGATGACCGGTGACGGCATCAACGATGGCCCTGCGCTCAAGGCGGCGGATATCGGCGTTGCCATGGGCGGCACCGGGACCAATGTCGCCAGAGAGGTCTCGGATGTTGTGCTCGAGGACGACAACCTGCACACCATGTCCGTTGCGGTCAGGCAGGGTCGAACGATCTACAACAACATCCGCAAGATGATCCACTTCATGATCTCAACCAACCTGACCGAGATCGAGGTCATGCTGGCCGGTATTGCCTTTGGTATGGGTACGCCGATGAATTCGATGCAGTTGTTGTGGATCAACCTCGTCACCGATATCTTTCCGGGTCTGGCACTGGCGATGGAGCCGCCCGAGGCGGACATCATGGAACGCGAGCCGCGTGACCCGGATGAGGCCATCATCGAGGGTCGGGACCTGAAGCGCATGCTCTTCGAGTCGGGCACCATCGGGATTGGTACCATGGGTGCGTATATTTACGGCATCAGACGATACGGTCCCGGCGCGGCGGCCAGCACCCTGGCCTTCAATACCCTGACGCTGAATGAGCTGGTGCATGCCTACAGCTCACGCTCCAGCCACCGCAATGTCTTCGCCGGCAGGAGTGCCGCGCTGGCGCCCAACCCGCATCTGAACCGTGCCATCCTGGGCATGGGTGCGCTGCAGGCCGTGGTGAGTATGGTGCCTGCCGCACGGCGTCTGCTGGGCACCGCGCCGATGGGTGCCGGTGACCTGGTGGCCATTGCCGCGGGCGTGGTATTGCCGCTGATCCTGAACGAGGCAACCAAGCCTGCGGCACTGGAGATGGATGAAACCGATGAGGAATTCCAGTCAGATGGCGGCCCGGCCGACGACGTAATCCATGAGGAGGTGCTGGTGTGAGCGACGATTTCATCTTTACCTCGGGGTCAGTGACCCTGGGGCATCCCGACAAGCTCTGCGACCAGGTGAGCGATGCTATCGTTGATCATTTCCTCAACCAGGATCCCGACGCGAGAATCATCGCTGAATGTGCCGTCTCCAGCGGTGTCATGTTCATCTCCACCCACTATGCCTCGATTGCAAAGCTCGATATATCCGCAGTGGCCAGGCAGGTGATCCGCGATGTCGGCTACCCGCAGGATGTGTTCGACGCCGAAGCCTGCACCATCCTGACGAGTTTCATGGACCACACGGCGAGTGATTACATGCCGCTTGATCTGGATGCCATGGATGACGCCGGGATTGATGAAATACCCTGCCGGCAGCAGGTCAGCGTGTTCGGGTATGCCTGCAACCAGACCCCGGCCCTGATGCCCTTGCCGATCTGGCTGGCGCACAAGCTGGCGGACGACCTTGACTCACCGGAACTGCGCAAGAAACTGCCCTATCTGTTGCCGGATGGCGAGGTGCAGGTTGGCATCGAATACCGGGATGGCAACCCGCGCCGCATCCACAGCATCACGCTGGTTGCCACCCAGGGCGACCCTGCCACGACAGATCTGCAGCAGCTGCGGGATGACCTGATGGT
>JBATGJ010000050.1:0-5099 GCA_049665685.1 Gammaproteobacteria bacterium | reverse complement strand
GTGTACCACTGCTCGAACTGCCTGAACGGGTCCGGGTCCAGGTCATCGCGATCAAGGCCTCTGGCCATCCATTGGTTGCAGAGTTGTTCGGCGGTAGCAGACATGCAGGAACGATATAGCGAATATGCCCGGGAATAAAGGCCTGGTTCTGCAGAATCTCACGCCCGTGAAGGGGTCACTGCTATAGCCTGACTGTCTGCCGCCGACAAGACGGGTATCTCGTGGAGGAAACCGGCGCAGGCATACCTGATGGATACAACCGGCACCATTGGCCTCAGCAGGCAACTGTACAGCGACCGCTCCGTCACGGCCCTGCTGCTGTCCAACCTGCTGACCATCATACTCGCCGTGTTTCAGCACTGGGATGTGCATGTCCTGATGTGGATCTACTGTGGACAGAGCCTCGTCATCGGTTATTTCAATGTACACCGCATACTCGATCTGAAAGAGTTTTCCACGCAGAATTTCCGTATGAACGGTCGGCCCGTGGATCCCACGCCCGCGACACAACGCAAGGTCGCTGCATTCTTTGCGTTTCACTTCGGGTTTTTTCACCTGGCCTACATCGGATTCCTCTTGGCAGAAACCAGGCTAACGGGACCATTACCACTCTTCAGCGTCCTGCTGTGCATACTGGTGTTCTACATCAACCACCGTTTCTCGTATCACTATAACCAGGCACGGGAGCGGGACAGGGTGCCGAATATCGGCAGTATCATGTTTTTTCCCTACGTGCGGATTATTCCGATGCACCTGATGATTATCACTGGCGGTACTTTTTTCGGTGGCAGTCAGGGGTCGTTGCTTGCCTTTTTGTTGCTGAAGACTGCCGCGGACGTTGTGATGCATGTCATCGAACATGCCATGGCGCGGGGTAGCGTGCAGCACGTACGGAAACGTTTGCCGTAGATAAATGTTCGCGCCTGCAAGGTGCTCCTGCGAAACCAGCAAGGTCCTGTGCAGGAGCGCCTTGCAGGCGAGTCAAGAATTAACGCGTGCAGGTGGTGTGTGTGGTCGATTGATCAGTTGTTGAGATATTTGGACGGATTGACCTGCTTGCCGTCCTGCAGCACTTCAATGTGTACATGCGGGCCGGTGGAACGGCCGGTAGAGCCCATCAGTGCCACCGCCTGTCCCTTGCGGACCGTATCCCCGACGCTGACGAGTTGCGACTGGTTGTGTGCATAGCGGGTGGTGACGCCATTGCCATGGTCAACCTCGACCAGGTTGCCGTAACCCTTGCGGTCACCCGAGAAGGTTACGACGCCGTCACCCACGGCCAGGATCTCGCTGCCGATCTTGCCGGCGATGTCGATACCCTTGTGGGTTTCGCGTTTGCCGCTGAACGGATCGATGCGCTTGCCGAATTTCGAGGACAGCAGGCCTTTTTCGACGGCCCGGCCGGACGGCGTGACTCGCTCATGAAAGTTGCGGTACATCAGTACCTGTTCCAGTATGTCCAGCTTGTGTTCACGATCGGCAACGGTCGTATCCAGCTCGTCGAATATGCCGAGGAAGTCAGGTACCGTATTGTCGGCAAGTGCCGCCGCACTCTGCGGGCCACCGATCGGTGGTGCAATATCAAAGTCGAATTCACCGTCATCGAGATCGGCCACGTCGATCAGGCGTTTACCGAGTGCATCGAGGCGCAGTATCTGGGCCTGCATACGACCGAGTCGCAGGGTCAGTGCGTCGAGATTGTCCTGCGCATGGGTGCGTGCCCGGTCGATCGTTGCCTGCTGCTGGTCGTAGCCGGCCTGCAGGTCCCTGACTTCATTCAACTGGCTGCGTGCCTCAAGGTTCACGCCAAGACGAAAGCCGCCATAGAGGATGGCGAGGCACAGCGTTATCACAGTGAATGCAACGACCTTCAGGGCCCGTTGCGGTTGATAGGCAAAGCTGCGCACCCCTCCGTCAGCGCGGGTTAGCAGCAGGGTGTTCGACCGTTTGTTCATAATGATGCCTTCATCCCTCCCGGAGTCGCTGTGGCAGCGGCCGTTCCGGGCAAAAACTCCCATTAATCATAGCTTAGGGGTCGGAAACTGCCGGCGGCTATTGGCCTTAAGTACAGGCGCCGACGGAAAATACCTTAAAAACCAATTGCTTGTATTTTATCTCCGCCGGCGGATCAGTCTCGGCGACTGATCCTGCGCGGTTTCCTTACCGGGATGGGGCGGGGAGTGGGGATTCTACAGCCCCGGCAGGCCGGCGTCGAGGCCTACCGCCTGCACGCGGGAGCCCGGCCAGTCAGCTGCAATGAATGGAATGGCTGGTGTTGAGGTGCCACCAGGGTCCAGTCGCCCCGTGCTTGCACCCGGCCTGTGGCACACTGCGGCCGGGTTTAACCTGCCACCTCAAGCACCTGGTTCCAGGCCAGGCGTAACGGTTTTGGTATGTCTCCGTGGCGCGGGCGTGGCGGCAAGGTCTTCAGGTCGCTCAACAGCAGTACGCTGTCGGGCTTGTCCTTGGGAAACTTCGCGTTGGCAAACAGGTGCCAGCCCCTGACCGGGACGTCGGGAAGTATCTGTTTGATGGCATTGATCTTACGCTGCAGGTAATGCTCCGGATTGTCGAACTTGTAACTGCGCCGGCCCAGCACCTGTGTCCACTGGTCAGTCACTCGTGCGCCGAAAATGAGTCCGTCAAAACGCATGACACCGACAATAACGAGTGCCTGCGGCGCAAGTACCAGATATTCGATAATGACTTCGCCACCCGTGCCGTCCGGCAGGCGAAGGTTCTTGACGCGGCAGGCACCGAGGCGGCGAATGATTTTTTTGATCCGGTACTCGGCCAGCCAGTGCAGGACCCGTTTACTGATCACATACAGCAGGCCGGCCAGTGCAACCGCTGCCACCAGCAGGGTAGCTTGCCATTCACTGTTGTTTATCAGCTTGTGCAGAAATTCGGACAATGTAACAGGCATGGACTGGGCGGCCGCGGCGGCGGCGTGTGGTGTCAGTTTGTCGGGAGGGGCGCAGGATATCAGGAAATCCCGCCGGCTTCACAATCCCTTGCTCTGTATCAGTGTCCACTGTACGAGCTGCGAAGCCAACGTGCTGGCGGCCTGTTCCTGCCCGTGGTTGCGCAGCCATTCTACCACCCAGCGGTGACCCCAGGCGCTGGCATTGCTGTTGCTCGGGGTTTGCGTGACCTGGCGCGTGTGGGCGAGATACAGGAACAGCGGGCGGGCCAGTGCATGTACGGTTGCCGTCAGCCGGTCCGGGTAGGACCATTCGCACAGTCCGCGCGTGGTGAAACGGTCCGGTATATGACGGCGCCGGATCGGGACAGGCGGTATCCGGCCCCAGTTGCGTTCCTTCAATGGGTAATCCGCACCCTGCCAGACGTTCACCTTGATGCGGTACATGTGCTGTGGTTGCGGTGTCTCGTCAGCCGTCAGGGCGTTGCGCGGTGTCCAGCAGGTGCTGAGGGTGGCCGGTGCCGATTCGCCGGCAATGTGTGGCTGGTGCTGGGTGTCCGTCATGGGGTAGACCCGCACCCAGTCGAGCAGGTGCATGTCATATCCGGCCAGTTTGCCCAGCACGAAGTCGATGGCATCGCCGGCATCGGTCCGGTCGCTGATGGCAGGTATGGCATGTGGCATGACTATTCCCCTGTCGGGCCCATAAGCATGGTGTCGGCACGTACTTGACTATATATTAGAAGAGGATCCCGCAATGCTCCATGGTTCGCAATGCCCATCCTGCTACTGCTGTTGATACTGCTTCTGCCGGTTACCCTGTCGGCACAATTACCCGTTGCCGACATGCACCTCCACTACAAGTGGAGTCAGCAGGATGTCACCTCACCGGCTGATGCCCGGCAGCTACTCGATACGGCGCAGGTAGCCCTGGGTGTTGTCATCGGTACCCCGGCGGAGCTGGCACTGTCACTGGCACAGCTCGATCCCGGGCGCATAGTGCCGATCTATGGCCCCTATCGCGAGGGGGGTGACTGGTTTCGCTGGTCGACCGATCCCGAGGTTGTCGTTCGCGCGCGTGAGGCACTCGCCTCCGGCCGCTATCACGGCATCGGCGAGTTGCACCTGGTCGGCGGGTTTGCGCCGCAGCCGGCACCGGGCGACGTTCTGTCGCAGCTGTTGTTGCTGGCCGAGGAGTATGCTGTACCCGTACTGCTGCACACGGAATTTTCCCGCCCCGATCCCATGCTTGCGTTGTGCTCGCGCCACCCGCGCACGCGGATTGTCTGGGCACATGCGGGCGCGATCCTGCCGCCCGCTGCGGTCGCCTCGGTACTGGCGGCCTGCGACAACGTGTGGGCCGGTCTGGCCGCGCGCGACCCGTGGCGGTTTGTGAATAATCCTATCACCGATCCCCAGGGTGACCTGTTACCCGCATGGCGTGCGTTATTGTTGCATTATCCTGACCGCTTCATGGTCGGTTCCGATCCGGTATGGCCGGTAGATCAGCTCGATCGCTGGGATGAGCCAGACACCGGCTGGCAGGAGCTGGGCCGTTTCTGGGATTATCACCGTGGCTGGCTGGCACAGCTGCCGGATGAGGTGGCGTTGCGCATCGCCTGCCGCAATGCCGTATTACTGTTTCGGCCGGATGCCCTGGCTATCTGCACCCCCGCAGCGGAGGATCCGGCGCCGTAGCCTCGCATGGATATCCCGGCCGATATGTTTGCAGAGCCTTACCTGTGGGGCGCTGCTGTCCTGTATGGCCTGCTGCTGCTCGCGGCGTTACTGACGGCACCCTGGTCGAAGATCCGTGACAGCGAGGCGCTGAATGTCTACCTGGCTGCCATCCTGGCGGTGAGCCTGTTGTGGGTCATGCAGGGCGGCATCCAGGCCGGCCTGCATTATCACCTGCTTGGCATGACGCTGCTTTGCCTGATGTTTGAATGGCAGTTCGCGTTACTGGCCGCCAGCCTGGTCATGGCCTTCAATACCTGGCACGGCGGGGCCGGGCTGGAGGCCTATGGCCTGAATATGTTGCTCATGGGGGCGCTACCCATCCTGAGTACCCGCGCGCTTTTATACGTATCTCAGCGCCACCTGCCACACAATTACTTTATTTATGTATTCATCAACGCCTTCCTTGCCGGTGCGCTGTCGATGCTGCTGGCCGGTG
>JBATGJ010000049.1:0-7345 GCA_049665685.1 Gammaproteobacteria bacterium | reverse complement strand
AACATGAAGGTTTGTTGATCGGCCCGGTAAATATCACTCTTGAACAGGGTTTCGAGTACCTCGACCGCCCGTGCCGGCGCTATAGCGCCGGAACTGAGTGCCGCCACCTGACCTTCCAGCATGGGATAGAGACTGCCGATTTCGACTGCTTCCGGTTTAATATGCAGCAGGTTATAGGCGTGGTACAGGCCATCTTCGCGCACGTTGCACTGGATGCTGTGGTCGACCACGGCCAGGGCATCGTCAAGCATGGCGGTGACCTGATCCAGCGGTTGGGGTACTTTACCGGAGAATGACTCCTGTCGGTAGACGGTCTGCCGGTAACGGGATGCCGCCTGTCCGAGCGCGACCAGTAACTGGTATCGCTGCCTGGCGCTAACCGGTCCGCTTTTCAGCTGCGGGCGGACCTTGCTCAATGCCGCAGCGGTTTCAGTCAACCACTGGTCCACTTCCCGGGAGAGGCTGACTGAACCCGACTCCTCTGCCAGTAACTGCTGCAGGAACGTGATGTAACGCCGCATGTAGTACAGGGTCACCATGGAGAGCCCCTGGCCAACCAGCGCATTGTTGGCATCGTTCCATTCCGGGCGCTGGGTGTTGAGCCAGATGCCGGCATCGATAACGAGGTTGCCCAGTTTGCACAGCAGTGTCACCAGCAGCTTCTCGAGCAGGTTGACCTGGTACACCTCGCCATCGGCGTCCTCCACCAGTTTGCCATCGGCACCCTGGTAAGCCACCCGTTGCTCGATCCGTGCTGCCAGCTCCAGGTCATACTCGACGGTGCTCTTGGCATTCGCCAGCAAGGCATCAAACTGCTTGATCCTGTAGGGTACGTTGGCATAGCTGAAGACAGGCTGGCGCAGCAAGGTACCGAGGCGCTCTGGGTGGAACTGGTTGGAGAGCTCCAGCAATTTCAGGAGGTAAATGATCTGGTGATCGCCCCAGTAGCCGATATAGCTCCACGGGTCATCGGGCTCCTCGACCTCCCAGTCGATGCCTTCCTTGGTAATACGGTATGGGTTGTAGCCATCCACTGTCGAGGCGTTAACGAACTTGGCAATCACGTTTTCGATGAATTCCGGATAGCTGAAGACCAGGGCCTCCCAGTTCTGGAAAATATCTCGCCAGTTGCCCTGGTAGGAGAGCAGGTAGTTGCCTCGATCGTCTTTCAGTTTGATCGAAAACTGGTTCCAGGGCCTGCTGGGATCGCCATGCCTGCGACCAAAGGTGACGGGCAGGTACTCACACATCAAACGCTCCAGCTGAGAATCGCCCTGATCCTTGACCGTGGAGAGCAGCTGTGCATAGGGCAACCGCCTGGGCAATCCGTCGAGTAGAGCCTGATGGCGTTGAAAAACGTTGCGGTTGAATATCTTGATGGTTTTGCTGAAATCCCGTGATGACACCTCGTACTGGTTGCGGAAGGTACCGCCGCGCAGGATATTGAACAGTACGTTGGCATAATGGTGTACCGACACGTTTTCATCGGCGGTGGCCTGGAATGCATCTCCGCGCGCCATGATACGGGCCAGTTTGTCCGAGCCATTGTCCACAGAGCGGGTGACCGCCGCGGCCACCGTTGCCGGGTCACCGAGCTGTTGGCGCAGGTCGACCACCTGTGTCTGGGTCTGCTCGACGTCGGCCACCAGCTGCCAGCGCCGGGATGTCTGCGGCGCCAGGTCCAGCAACACATTGACCAGGTAAGCCCCGCGGATACCGCGCATGTGAACCTCCTGTGTCATGGGTACACCGCTGCGGAATTTGCCCAGTTGATTCGAGGAAAGCAGCACCTTCTGTCCTTCCAGGCCAAGACAAAATACAGTCGTGGCCCTGAGGGACTCGCAAGGCTCGGCCCGGTCGGTAATGCCGGAGTAGAGTGCAAATAATGCCAGCCCTGTCTGCTCGTCCTGCTCGGTCCATTTGTACGCGTCCACCAGGGTGCTGACGTTTGTCTGGGCAAATCTCGGCGTACCGGCCGGGAGGATATTCAGTAATCCATCGACCAGTTCCACACTGAGTTCCTGCTGGCCAAGGTTTTCCAGTTCACATTGACGCGCAAAGCCGTAGACGCCACTGGTAACCCAGCTGTAGCGGAAAGCCAGCTCCAGGTCATGGTTGATTTCCTCGAAGCAAAGTTTGTTGCCCAGAATATTTTTATACAGGTTGCGGTTGGTCGCATAGCGGCCATCATGTTCCTTGTTGAACGGTTCCCACTCATACCTGTGGCTGTCTATCGTGGTACTGAGCAGTGTCTTGCTGCCGGTATGCGGGGTACTTTCATGAATCTTGTCGACCGTGACATACGGGAACAGTGCCGTCTCGGGGGATTGCCGGCCAGCTGTTAGCCCGCCGGTTGAAGAAATGAATAACCAGTGATTCGAATTGGAAACAAGACTGATGAAAAACGGGGCAATTTTATTAACGTTATATATTGCGTAATAACGCTCACCCCTCAGTGTTATAAACTCGCCGGAAACCGTGTCGTTGTTTGTGATGGACATATTCATGACCTGTTTTATTCTGTTCCGGGTAAAAAATATCAGGGCTGGCTCTGCTTGCTGTATTGATTGTGAATCTTGTTATTCAATACTGAATCGATCTTGCATTCTATATTAATTTTTCGGTTCCTGGCCAAGCATCTCTCGCGTAACCAGAACGATGCCATTGGCTGTTACCCGGAAACGTTGTGCATCTTCATCAGGGTCCTCTCCAATAACCGTACCATCCGGAAGATGCACATCGCGATCGATGATGGCGCGCTTTATACGGCAATGTCTGCCAATATCGACTTCCGGCAACACGATAGACTGTTCCACTGTTGCGAAGGAGTGAACCCGGACGCTGGGGGATAATAAAGAGCGCCTGAGTGCAGGGCCAGAGATGACGCAGCCACCGGAGACGATTGAGTCCAGCACCATTACCTCTCTGTCCTTGTCGGTGCTGACAAACCTGGCCGATGGCAATTGACTCTGATAGGTAAGAATCGGCCAGTATTTGTCGTACAGATCAAGTTTCGGCGTGATGTCCAGCAGGCCCATATTGGCTTCCCAGAATGCATCCAGCGTCCCTACATCCTGCCAGTAAGCCTGCTCGCCCGATTCCTCGTCCTGAAACCGGCAGGCAAAAACTTGCGAATTACTGATGATGGACGGAATGATATCCTTGCTGAAATCATGGCTTGACCCGGGATTGGCGGCATCCAGCTTCAACTGCTCGAAGAGAAACTCGGTGTTGAACACATAATTACCCATTGAAGCCAGTGCCCTGTCTGCAGACCCGGGCACTGGTTTCGGTTCAGCCGGCTTTTCTTCGAAAGACATGACCCGGTTGTCCTTGTTGACACCGATGACACCGAACTCCCTGGCCTCTTGCAAGGAAACCTCCAGGCAGGAGATCGTCATGTCGGCCTGTGTTTCCACGTGATGTGCCAGCAGGGGACCGTAGTCCATTTTGTATACGTGATCACCCGACAATACCAGGATGTGCTCCGGCCGCCAGTCCCGGATGATATCCAGATTTTGATAGATAGCATCGGCTGTACCCGCATACCAGCTGGAACTGGTACGCTGGGAGGCCGGCAGTACTTCAACAAACTCGCCTAAATCACTTTGGAAGGAACTCCATCCCCTGACCAGATGGCGGATCAGGGAATGTGCCTTGTATTGTGTCAGCACACTGATGCGCCGGATGCCGGAGTTGACGCAATTCGACAGCGGAAAATCGATGATGCGGAATTTGCCGCCGAAATAGAGGGCGGGCTTCGCACGCCGGTCTGTCAGTTCATACAATCGCGACCCACGTCCACCAGCCAGTACCAGGGCCAGCGTGTTGCGGGTCAGCCGTGAAATGCGTCGGGCATTGCTTATGAGCATCGCGGATACAGTCTCTTTTCCATTCACTACTGTGAATACAGCCTGATTAGCGTAGCAGACTCGGAAAAAACTTGCCCATGTACTATGTTCATGGCATTGCGCTGCGTGCATGGACTTCGCATTTACACCGAATAATATTATGAGAAGCTAATACGATTCGACAGTGATGCTATGGCCTGCCCGGTTATTTTTCTGGTCAGGGTAAGAGACATGCTATAGATTCGCGGCATATGCATACTGCATGAGGCAGTTCACACAGGGTCGGCATTGATGACGGCTGCGATTCGATACTATAAGGCAGGAGACGACAGTGGGTAGATACAGTAGAGAAGTGGCTCTGGCTAAAAAAATGGGATTGGCCGGAATCGATATTTCCGGTGCCTCCAGAGAGGAATTGATTGCAGCGTTCCGCAGGATTCTCGAACAGAAGATTCATGGTATTTCCTTCAGTCCCTATGTCGAGGGCCAGGGGCCGGGTACAGTAATCGGTGAAGCACAGATCCGCGAACGGTTGAAATTCATTGTGCCCTGTGTCAACTGGGTGCGTTCCTTCTCCTCCACGGAAGGCAATGAGCTGATTCCCGGGATTGCTGCGGAACACGGGCTCAAGACCATGGTCGGGGTCTGGCTGGATTCAGATCGCGAGAATAACGAGATGGAACTGGCCAACGCCATAGAAGTAGCCAGGGCCGGCCACGCGGGTATTCTGGCGGTGGGCAACGAGGTGCTGCTGCGCGGGGATCTGTCCGAAGCTGAGCTGATCGACTACATCAATCGAGCAAAACAGGCCGCTCCGGACGTCGATGTCGGCTACGTCGATGCGTATTTCGAATTTGTCGATCACCCGCGGGTGACGGAGGCCTGTGATGTGATCCTCGCCAACTGCTACCCTTTCTGGGAGAGTTGCCCGGCCGAGTACTCCCTGCTCTACATGAAAGATATGTATCACCGTGCCGTCCAGGCAGCGAATGGCAAGCAGGTCATTATCAGTGAAACCGGCTGGCCGAATGTGGGCACGCCTGAGGGGGGTGCCGTGCCTTCGTTTGAAAACGCCATCAGGTATTTTATAAATACCTACCAGTGGGCCGCGGAGGAGGGCATCGAGATCTTCTATTTCTCATCGTTTGACGAAACCTGGAAAGTAGACAGGGAAGGAGACGTTGGGGCATATTGGGGCCTCTGGGACAAGGACGGAAACCTCAAGTATGTCTAAGCAGTCCAGTCAACAATCTGTCAGCAGGATTGCCATGCAGTCAGGACACGGCAACGCGATTTGTTATTCCGGTTACCGGGAAGGGCAATCTCCGCAAACCGGCATTTTCCCGACTTATGCAGAAATCAGCGAAGACCTGAACATCCTGGCGAACAACTGGAAGTTTCTCCGGCTGTATGACTGCAGCCCCCATGCCGAAACGGTTCTCGAGGTGATCAGCAGGGAAGGCCTGGATTTCAAGGTCATGCTGGGGCTGGATATGGCCGCTGAAATGAGCAACTGGAACTGTCCCTGGGGGGCGGAATACAGCGAGGAAGTCCTCAGCGCGAACCGGCAGGCCAACAGCAGGCAGGTCGACAAACTGATCGAACTGGTTAAGCGCTGTCCGGATATCGTGTCCTCCGTATCCGTGGGCAATGAGGCCACCGTCGAATGGACGGATCACATGGTGCCGGTGGAAAGCCTGCTTGAGTATGTGCGCAGAATCAGGCGCGCGATCAGCCAGCCGGTGACCTTTTGCGAAAACTATGTTCCCTGGACGTCCAAGCTGGAGCCGCTGGCGGCCGAACTGGATTTCATCTCCGTGCACACCTATCCCGCATGGGAATATCGAACCATCGATGATGCACTGGAATACACCATGCAGAATTACCATGACGTGGTAAACCACTACCCCGGAAAGCCGGTCGTGATTACCGAGGCCGGCTGGACGACCGCTTCCAACGGGCGCGGGCTCGATTCCAGCAATGCTTCCGAGGAACTGCAGGCGATCTACTACGAGCAGCTGCTCGAATGGACGACGAGGGAGAAGATTCTTACCTTTGTGTTCGAGGCGTTTGATGAACCCTGGAAAGGCTCTCCCGATCCGCTTGACCCGGAGAAGCACTGGGGACTGTTTACCGTGGATCGCAGACCGAAACTGGTCATGCAGGAATAATCTTCCCTGTTTCTGACCCAGTGCCCGCGGCAAACGATTTCCGGAATAAAAGCCTGACCCAGCGGCTTGCTGCTTATTAAACAGCAGTGAGGCTGGCTGACTCACATAGACAGGACGGTCGTACCACCTGGCCGGCTTTACTTCTTTTTCGATGCGGCAATCTTGATGTTATCGATTGCTGCGCATGAATCTCTCACTACCAGAGGAGCGGGCAGGGAAATATGCCTGTTATCAGGGTCACCACCATCCATCATCGACTTGAGCAAAGCCAGGCAATGATGCGCGATTTCCTCGACAGGCGCAGCAAGCGTTGTCAAGGGCGTGGATATCTGGGCGGCGACATTGATATCATCAAACCCGACGAGGCTGATATCAGCGGGTACAGTTAATCCCATCCCCCCGATCGCCTTTTTTGCGCCGATGGCCATGGTGTCGTTTGCACATATGATCGCAGTGGGCTGTTCGTCGAGTGACAGCAGATGCCTGGCGCCCTCAGCCCCGGTCTCGAATGAATAGTCGCCCCTGTAGATCAGGTTTGTATCTTCATCGATGCCACAATTGCTTAAAGCACCCAGGTATCCGGCAAGCCTGTCATTACCAACATTCGAATCATGCAGACCGGTGATGAAACCGATCCGCGTGTGGCCCAGGGAGCAAAGATAGGCAGTTGCTTCAATTACGGCGTTGAAATTGTCGATTGTTACTGACGGAATGGTTTTATCTGAAGATTTGTTGTCGATGCATATTATCGGTACACGACGGTTTATTGTCTGAATCATATCTTCAATACGCGGAAAGCAACTGACTATTACGCCATTGATTTGTTTCAGTCTCTTGACTGAATTGGCATCGTTAATGTCCGAAAAGTAAACCAGTGCATAGTCGTTTTTCGCTGCTTCTTTTTCAAGCGCATTGAAAATCATGGAGTAATAGGGGCTGGATAAACCTTCCTTGATGCTGTTGTCGAGGAAGTAGCCAATACTTTTTTTCTCTTTTGTTCCTGCCTTCGGGTCGGCAACAAAGGTGCCTTTTTTCGGAATCCTGTAAAGAACACCCTTTTCAACCAGCTTATCGACGGCTTTTCTTGCGGTCATGTAGGAAATGCCGAGGTCTTTTGCAAATATTCTTTCACCTGGAATCTTGTCATCAACATCACATTGGCTGATCGCTTTCATGATTATTCTTTCAGCAGCGACATGTTTGGGTTCATTTTTCTTCATACCATTTTTATCCCGGTCCGGCATTTTGGTTCTGGTGGCCGCAATTTATTTATGCGGATGATGGAGTCCCTGACATATTATGCCGTGTGCCTCAGGCCCAATC
>JBATGJ010000048.1:0-9119 GCA_049665685.1 Gammaproteobacteria bacterium | reverse complement strand
CATTAATTCCCGGCAACGTGGAGCGATGATAATAGAAGGAGAGCGTAGTGCAACGTGTAGCAGATCGGCGACAGGCCCGTGTCAGTACGCTGCGCCCTATACACCGTCACCGTCGAACAGCTCAAGGGCCTCCGGCATCGACTGCACCGGTGGCCTCAGGCCACAATGCAGCCAGGCATTGCGCGTCGCGACCCGGCCACGCGGAGTGCGCATGAGAAAGCCCTGCTGGATCAGATAGGGTTCGAGTACGTCCTCGATGGTACCGCGCTCCTCGCCGATGGCCGCTGCCAGGTTATCGACGCCGACCGGCCCGCCGGCAAACTTTTCGATGATCGTCATGAGCAGGCGACGGTCCTGCGTATCGAATCCCTGGTCATCCACATTCAGCATTGTCATGGCCGCCTTCGCCACATCCAGCGTAATGCGCCCCTCTGCCTTGACCTCGGCGAAATCACGTACCCGGCGCAGCAGGCGGTTGGCGATACGTGGTGTACCGCGCGAACGTTGTGCCAGCTCGAGAGCACCCTCCGTATCGAGATCGATCGACAGGATCCGCGCTGCGCGCTCCAGGATGTGCGCCAGGTCGGCCGCGTTGTAGAACTCGAGTCGCTGCACAATGCCGAAGCGGTCCCGTAAGGGCGAGGTCAGCAGGCCCGCGCGGGTGGTGGCGCCGACCAGCGTGAACGGCGGCAGATCGAGCTTGATGGAACGTGCCGCGGGCCCCTCGCCGATCATGATGTCCAGCTGGAAGTCCTCCATGGCAGGGTAGAGGATCTCCTCGACCACCGGGCTCAGACGGTGGATTTCATCGACAAACAGCACGTCGTGCGGTTCGAGGTTGGTCAGTAACGCAGCAAGGTCGCCCTGCTTTTCCAGCACCGGGCCGGCGGTATGGCGCAGGTTGGCACCCATTTCATTGGCGATGATGTGCGCCAGCGTGGTCTTGCCGAGGCCCGGCGGGCCGAAGATCAGCGTGTGATCCAGGGCGTCCCCGCGCTGGTTCGCCGCCCGGATAAAAATATCCATCTGTTCAGATACTTGCGTCTGCCCGACGTAGTCCTGCAGACGCTGGGGCCGGACCGTCCTGTCGAGGACCTCGTCCTCTTTGGAACCCGCGGGTGTTACCAGTCGGTCGGCTTCAATCATGAGGCGGTAGTGTCAACGCTGGAGCGCTCTGAATCAAGTCACTGCACCACGGACTGCAGCGCCTGGCGGATGATTTCTTCCGAGGACAGATCGCCCGAGCTGACGGCGCGCACCATGCGACTGGCCTCCTGTGGCTTGTAGCCCAGACCGACCAGCGCACTGACGGCATCCTCGACCGGATTGACCGGCACCGCCACGGCCGGATCCACACTCGGCGCACCGCTCAGGGCCGATCCCTTTTCCAGTCGGTCACGCAACTCGATGACGAGCCGTTCGGCCGTTTTCTTGCCGATACCGGGCAGCCGCACCAGGGTTTCGGTGTCACCCTGCTGAATACAGCGGACGAACTGCTGCGGCTCCATGCCGGATAGTATGGTCAGTGCCAGGCGGGCACCGACCCCGTTGACCTTGAGCAGGTGACGAAACAGCTCCCGGTCGGCCGGCCTGGTGAAG
Source organism: Gammaproteobacteria bacterium (assembly GCA_049665685.1). Classification (GTDB taxonomy): domain Bacteria; phylum Pseudomonadota; class Gammaproteobacteria; order UBA9214; family UBA9214; genus UBA9214. Next base: position 7,520 of record JBATGJ010000048.1, on the reverse strand, counting down.
CCATACAGGGTATGGGCATCCTCGCGCACGGCCAGATGCGTATAGAGCGTGACCTCCTCACCCACCTCGGGCAGGCTGTAAAACGTTGTCATCGGTGCATCGATCTCGTAGCCGACGCCGTGTACTTCCAGCAACAGCTGCGGTGGCTGCTTCTGCAGAATGCGCCCGCGCAACAGTCCGATCATACGGCGGCCTCCCCGCCGGTGTGCCGGCGGGCCTGTATGCGCCGCTGCGTCTCGCGGTAATGACCATGACAGACCGCCACCCCCAGTGCGTCGGCTGCATCGCCTGGCGGCGACTGCGAGAGCGACAGCAGTACGCACATCATGTGCTGCACCTGTTCTTTGGTCGCACCGCCGCGCCCGACCACGGCCTGCTTGATCTGGCGTGCTGCATATTCCTCCACCGGCACGCCGGCCTGTACACCGGCACAGATGGCCGCACCGCGCGCCTGCCCCAGCTTCAGGGCGGAATCGGCGTTCTTGTTCATGAAGACCTGCTCAATGGCCATTTCCTGCGGGCCATACTCGCGAATGACGTGACTGACCCCGTCGAAGATGATGCCGAGCCGCTCGGCCAGTGACGCGCCCTGCGCGCGGACACAGCCGCTTGCGATGTAACGGATATGCTGCCCGTCCTGGTCAACGATCCCGTAGCCGGTAACACGCGAACCCGGATCGATGCCGAGGATCCTGATCACTCGAGCTGACCCATGATCTCTGCGGAGATATCCGCATTGGAATAGACCTCCTGCACATCGTCGAGGTCCTCCAGGCGCTCCAGCATGCGCACCATTTTTTCCGCGTCGGCCAGTTCCAGCGGGGTGATATTCGCTGCCCGCATGGTGACTTCAGCCTGCTCAGGCGCCAGTCCGGCCGCCTTCATCGCATCGCGAATATCGATGAATGCGTCCGGCTGCGTCAGTACATCAAACGAGCCGTCATCATTGCCGACCACATCATCCGCACCGGCCTCGAGTGCCGCTTCCATCAATGCATCCTCGTCGCTGCCCGGAGGATAAGTGAGGATGCCGGTCTTGCTGAACTGGTAGGCCACCGATCCGTCGGTGCCGAGATTGCCGCCGGCCTTGGTAAAGGCATGCCGCACCTCGGCCACGGTACGGTTGCGGTTGTCGGTCAGGCAGTCGACCATGACAGCCACGCCACCGGGGCCGTAACCCTCGTAGCGGACCTCTTCGAAATTCTCACCATCCTGCACCCCCGAACCGCGCTTGATGGCGCGTGCGATGGTGTCCTTGGTCATGTTGCCGCTCAGCGCCTTGTCCACGGCCATGCGCAGGCGCGGGTTGGCAGCAGGATCCGGATCGCCCATGCGGGCGGCTACGGTAATCTCACGAATCAGCTTGGTAAACAGCTTGCCACGCTTGGCATCCTGGGCCCCTTTTCGGTGTTGTATGTTGGCCCATTTACTGTGTCCCGCCATGTCCTGATGTCCTCGCTGTCGGCAATGCGGACATCTTAGCACTGCCGGCAAGTCGAGTTATAGCCACGCAGCAGCGTCAGGCACGGCCGGAAAAACGCCCGGCCCGCAGAAACCGGCAGACGGCCAGCGCCACTTCATGTGAAACCAGCAGGCCCGTATGCGTGGTGTTGACCTCCAGTGTATCCGTGCAGCCTGCCAGCCTGGTCTCGGCCAGCGTGACCGTGCCGTCATTGGGGCCGGTGAGACCGCCCAGGGCATGGCCGACGCCGACCGGGCGGGTGCCGGCAATGACACCCACCTGCTGTCTGCCATGCCAGCCGCTTCCCCCCAGGACCAGACGTCCTGCTGCGCTGCGGCCGACCAGCCGGCGTGACAGTTGTCGCCGGTACAGGCGTCTGGCCACCACGCTGCCGTTGACGGGACTGCCAAGCAGCACCACCCGCCCGTCGATCAATGCCGGCTCATCCTGCAGGGCCTGCAGAATCAACAGGCCACCAAGACTGTGCCCGACCAGGTGCACACACCGGTCCGGATGCTGACGCACAGTCTGGATGAGCGCAGTTGAGTTGGCATGGAGGGTGTTACGCAGGGAGCGGTAATCAAACAGCTCCGGTTGAAGGCCGCAGTGCCTCAGGCGCCGTGCCAGCGGCCGCATCACCAGGCTGATCATCCACAGGCCATGGACGAGAATGACACTATCCACCATGCCGCGTCCGATTCATCACCAATTCAGATCGATAAAAAACAAACTTGCCACGGAATCCACGGAATTACACGGAAATAAAACACATCCAAGTGATATTTTTCCGTGTTCCTCCGTGGATTCCGTGGCTATTTATTGTCTTTGATTCGCGCCCGGCCGCTCCCGATGTCCTGTCTGCCACGGCACTTGCACATCCCTGTACGTCGCAAGGCGCTCCTGCAGTCAGATGCGTGATTTTGATGGCTGGCAGCAGGATCAGGTTTCGACACCCGGCGGCTTGTGCAGATGGATGCCCAGCTCAATCAGCTGGCCGCTGTCCACCGGTGCAGGTGCCGAGGTCAACAGGCAGGCGGCGGTCTGGGTCTTCGGGAAGGCCATGACCTCGCGGATCGAGCTGGCGCCTGTCATCAGCATGACCAGCCGGTCGAGGCCGAAGGCAATTCCGCCATGCGGCGGACAGCCGTACTTCAACGCATCGAGCAGGAAACCGAACTTGTCACGCGCCTCTGCTTCGTCGATACCCAGCAGTTTCAGCACGGCCTGTTGCAGGTCGGCACGGTGGATGCGGATGGAGCCACCGCCCAGCTCGGTACCGTTCAGCACCATGTCATAGGCCCGCGACAGTGAATCGCCGGGATTATCGGCCAACTGCGCGGCATCCTCGGTATCGGGTGCCGTGAAGGGATGGTGCAGCGCCATCCAGCGCCCGGTTTTCTCGTCCCGTTCGAACATGGGGAAGTTCACGACCCACAACGGTGCCCAGTCTCCCTGTACCAGGTCGCGGTCATGGCCGAGCCTGACGCGCAGCGCACCCAGTGACTCGTTGACGATCCGTGCCCGGTCGGCCCCGAAGAACACCAGGTCACCGTCCTCGATACCGGTGCGCTCGACAATGGCGGTGATGACCTCGTCCGGCAGGAACTTCAGTATCGGCGATTGCAGGCCGTCCCGGCCGGCGGCCACCTCGTTGACCTTGATATAGGCCAGGCCCCTGGCACCGTACTTGCCAACATACTTTGTATAGTCATCGATGTCCTTGCGGCTGATCTCGCCACCACCGGGTACGCGCAGTGCAGCCACACGTCCGTCCGGATCCTGTGCCGGTCCGGAAAAGACCTTGAACTCGACCTTCTGCATAACATCACCCAGGTCGACCAGCTCCAGCGGGATGCGCAGGTCCGGGCGGTCGGTGCCGAAGCGCTGCATGGCCTCGGCATAGGGCATGCGCGGGAAGGGGTCCGGCAGGGTGACGCCGATAATGTCGCGGAACAGCTCGCGTACCAAAGCCTCCGTGATCGACATGATCTCGCCTTCCGACAGGAAAGACGTCTCGATGTCGAGCTGGGTGAATTCCGGCTGGCGGTCGGCGCGCAGATCCTCGTCGCGGAAACAGCGCGCAATCTGGTAGTAACGGTCCATACCGCTCATCATCAGCAGCTGCTTGAACAGTTGCGGCGACTGCGGCAGGGCGAAGAATTCACCCGGGTGGGTGCGGCTCGGCACCAGGTAATCGCGCGCGCCCTCGGGTGTGGAACGCGTCAGCATCGGCGTCTCGACATCGATAAAACCCTGGCTGTCCAGAAAAGTGCGCATGGCATGGGTGATGCGTGCCCGCAGTCGGATCTTTTCCTGCATCTCGGGGCGACGCAGGTCGATGTAGCGGTAGCGCAGGCGCGTCTCCTCGCCGATATCGGTATCTTCCAGCTGGAACGGGGGTGTCTCGGCCGTGTTCAGCACGTTCAGTTCCAGGCCGAGCACTTCGACCTCACCGGTCTTCATGTCGGGATTTTCCGTGCCTGGCGGGCGGCGCCGCACACGGCCCCTGACCTGCAGAACGTACTCGTTGCGCACGCGTTCCGCCGTGGCGAAGGTCTCTTCCGTATCCGGGTCGAACACCACCTGCAACAGCCCCTTGTGGTCCCGCAGGTCGACGAAGATGACACCGCCGTGATCGCGGCGGCGGTGCACCCAACCACACAGGGTCACGTCCTGGTCAAGATTGTCCGCGGTCACATCGCCGCAATAGAGGCTGCGCATAATTGAGTTTCCGGTAGCAGTTGGAATATCGGGGTCAAGGTCGGCCGTCTGCCGTCAGAGCAGTCAGCTGGCGTCACCGGTTTTCTTCGGCTTCGCGGTGCTGCCCGAGCCCGTCTTCGAGTCAGGCGCCTTGCCGGCCTTCTTGTCAGCCTTCTTGTCAGCCTGCTTGTCGCCCTGGTCAACATTTTTCTTGTTGCCGGTCTTGAAGTCCGTCTCGTACCAGCCGCCGCCCTTGAGGCGAAAGGCGGCTGCCGAGACCAGTTTCTTCAGCGCCGGCTCACCGCAGGCCGGACACTCGGTCAGCGGGGCATCGCTGATGCGCTGCAGGGTTTCGAAGTCATGCCCGCATTTCCCGCATTTATATTCATAGATTGGCATGTGCAAATACCAGGCTTCAGACTAAAAGGAGCGCATTATACAGCCACGACGCTCCATGATAACAGCCACAACGGTTCCGGTAGTCGGGTTAATCTGTGACAATACGACTGGTTCTCCGCGAGCAATCCTGTCCATGTATACACCGCCAACCACCATGCCCGACACGTCCGGCAGCGACATCCGCACCCTGCGGGCGCTGGCACCGTTTCTGTGGGACTATCGGGGACGGGTGCTGCTGGCACTGTCCTCCCTGGTGCTGGCCAAGGTCGCCAACGTGGGTATCCCGCTGGTCCTGAAGGATATCGTCGACCAGCTGGATGTGAACGCAGCCAGCGTGCTGGTGCTGCCGCTGTCCTTGCTGCTGGTATACGGCATCCTGCGCCTGGCCAGCTCGCTGTTCACCGAGCTGCGCGACTCGGTGTTTGCCCGCGTACGGCACGGTGCGATGCGCAAGGTATCCTTGCGGGTACTGGAACACCTGCACCGGCTGTCGCTGCGCTTTCACCTCGAGCGCAAGACCGGCGGACTGTCGCGTGACATCGAGCGCGGCACGCGCAGCGTCAGCTCGCTGATGAACTATATGGTTTTCAGCATCCTGCCGACGCTGGTGGAAATCGGGATGATTGCCGCGATCCTGCTGACCCGCTACCAGGTCTGGTTCGCGATCATCACCTTCGTCTCAGTGGTCGTTTACATTGCCTTTACCATGATTGTTACCGAGTGGCGCATGAAGTACCGGGTCACGATGAATGCCTTCGATTCAAGTGCCAATACCCAGGCCATCGACAGCCTGCTGAATTACGAGACGGTGAAGTATTTCGGCAACGAAACCTACGAACTGCATCGCTACGACGACAACCTGAAAAGCTGGGAATCGGCGGCAGTCAAGAGCCAGACATCGCTGTCGGCGCTGAACGTCGGCCAGGCCACCATCATCGCCATCGGTGTGACACTGATCATGATCCAGGCGGCACAGGGCGTGGTGGACGGCTCCATGACACTCGGCGACCTGGTGCTGGTCAATGCCTTCCTGCTGCAGCTGTTCATACCGCTCAACTTTCTCGGCATCGTCTACAGCCAGCTCAAGCACTCGCTGGCGGACATGCGCCTGATGTTCGACGTCCTTAACCGTGAGCCGGAAATCGTCGACCGGCCCGGCGCGCCCGACCTCGACGCGGGCAATGCCGAGATACGTTTCGAGCATGTGTCATTTGCCTACGACCCGGACCGTCCGATCCTGCACGATATCAACTTCACCATCGGGCCCGGAGAAAAAGTCGCCGTGGTCGGCCCGAGCGGCGCCGGCAAGTCGACGCTGGCACGACTGCTGTTCCGCTTCTACGATATCCCGAGCGGGCGTATCCTGATCAACGACCAGGACATCAGCCAGGTCACCCAGGACAGCCTGCGGCGCGCCATCGGCATCGTGCCGCAGGATACTGTGCTGTTTAATGACTCCCTGCTGTATAACATTGCCTATGCCCGTCCGGATGCCTCTCGCGCAGACATCGAGCAGGCCGCGCAAATGGCCAATATTCACACTTTCATCAACGGCCTGCCACAGGGTTACGAGACCGTGGTCGGCGAGCGCGGGCTCAAGCTCTCGGGTGGCGAGAAGCAGCGCGTTGCAATTGCACGCGCCATCCTCAAGGATCCGCGCATCCTGGTGTTTGACGAGGCCACCTCCAGTCTCGACTCCCACTCGGAGCAGGTCATCCTGGAGGCGCTGCGCGCGGTGGCGGCACATCACACCAGCCTGGTCATCGCGCACCGCCTGTCGACCATCGTGGATGCCGACCGTATCCTGGTCATGCAAGCCGGGCGTATCGTCGAGTCCGGTGAGCACCAGTCACTGCTGGCGCAACAGGGTACCTACGCCCGCCTGTGGGCACTGCAGCAGGAAGAACGCCAGCACCAGCTGGCAGAGCTGTAGGCGGCGGGTGCCGGTTTGACTAACCAGACCGGGCGGGTCAGGCATGCCGGTGAATGTGCGGAACAATACCGGTCACTCCCGCTGCATCGATTTTTTTTATAGTGTCACTGCAAATGAATAAACGCTCGATACTGATTACCGGCTGTTCGTCCGGCATAGGCTACTGCGTTGCCCACGGACTTCGGGAGCATGGTTACCGGGTATTTGCCACGGCACGCAAACCCGCGGATGTCGAGCGCCTCAACGCGGAGGGGCTGGAAAGCCTGCAACTTGACCTCGACGACTCGGCCTCCATTGCAACGGCCATGGCGGAGATCCTCGAGCGCACCGGCAACCGTCTCGATGCGGTTTTTCACAACGGCGCCTACAGTCAACCCGGTGCCGTGGAGGACCTTAAGCGCGATGTGCTGCGCAGGCAGTTCGAGACCAACCTGTTCGGCTGGCATGAGCTCAATAACCTCGTCCTGCCGGTGATGCGCGCACAGGGGCATGGCCGGATTATCTACAACAGCTCCATCCTGGGTTTTACCGCGATGCGTTTCCGGGGTGCCTACAATGCCAGCAAGTTTGCGCTCGAGGGTCTGGCGGATACCCTGCGGCTGGAATTGCGCGGCACCAATATTCACGTCTCGCTGATCGAGCCGGGGCCGATCACCAGCCGTATCCGGCCAAACGCCTGGGCCGCCTACCAGGCCAATATCGATCCCGAACACAGTGCGCATCGCGAGGTCTACCGCCGGCTGGAGGTCCGCCTGCAACAGGCAGGCGCCGTCGTGCCCTTTACCCTGGGACCGGAGGCCGTGTTGAAACGTGTCATCCATGCCCTGGAAAGCCGTCGTCCGAAAGACCGTTACTACGTGACCTTTCCGACCTACCTGTTTGCCTTTCTGAAACGCGTCTTGCCGGGGCGCTTGCTTGACCGGCTGCTGGCACGTGCCGGCGGATGAAGTTCAGACACACCCTGGCACTGCGAAAGCACGCCGCACGCTAAGCCGCCAAGAGAAAATCAACCCATCACCACAGAGA
>JBATGJ010000047.1:0-10135 GCA_049665685.1 Gammaproteobacteria bacterium | reverse complement strand
CAGGTAGGCCCACACGGCCTGTGCCCCGGGTGACAACATCTGGATGCCCAGTTCAAGACCATGCTCCGGGTCGAATTTCATCCAGCGGATCACACCCAGCTGCCACCTGCCGGGCTGTTCCTCCTGCTGGTTGATAATCGCGACGAGTTCACCAACACAGGTCGAAGAGGCCTCGCTGTTGTCCCACAGCAGGCAGTAACCGACGGCGCTCATATCAGCGATTTTCCAGAATTCCACATGCGGCAGGCTGGTGTTGGCAGTCGTGTAGGCGCCGCGTTCCACATCCTGTCGGGCTTCCTCGACAGACTTCATGGTCAGGCCGCCGATTTGATACGGGCTGATCTCCATTTCGGTCTGGCGGTCAAAGGTTGGGTCCTGCAGCCAGGCATGGTCCATGATGGTCTCGTCGGTAGTGTCGCGCGGTGATGGCGGGCCAGATACCAGGCGGTGAATGGTGCTGAGCCCCACAACCAGTTTGACCGGCAGGGTGTCGGATGACTTGTGTCTTGGGAATCGCCGTTTCGGCATGGCACCCCAGGCAAGAATCAACTGTTGCAATGTATCCCGGTTGCCAAAGCCGGTTTTGTTGCGCGCTTCGTTCTCCAGTGCCGCACGCAGACGGTCAGCCACGGCGCCGGTATCCAGTATGCGAATGTGGTGATTGTCGTTGTCCTCTGCCGAGTGCGGGCTGCGGTAGGCGGGCGGGTCATCGGATTGAATATTGACAGAAAACAGGCCGGTTTCCAGGCCGGTAGCCGGTTTGGACAGTCGACAGAAACTGGCCCAGTCGATCAGTGCATTGTAAGTGAAATGGATCTCTTTCTGCCGCTGGCGATAGGGGCAGGCCAGTGATAGCAAGAGGATCTGCTTGTAGATCGTGTCGATGTTACTGACTACGTCCGTGGGCAGCGTCGTGTCGGTAATCGACAGCCGGTTGATGCCGCATTCCTCTGCAAGGGCATACAGGGAGTGGATGCTGCGCCACAGTCCTTCAGGATACTGACGGTAAATCTGGTAATGACAGAGCAGAATCTCGCTGAGATAGCGCAGGGCGCGGTGAATGGCGATTCCCAGCTGCCGGTTTTGTGCCTCGTCCTTGCCAAGGTCATCCGCCGTGATGCGGTAACCGGTTGCCATCCGGTTAAGTAGATCGAGTGCGTGATCTGCCTGCCTGGCGTGATTCGCCTGCAACGGCATCGGCTTGCCGAGGAAATCCTTTTTGAGCGCGTCGATGACACATATGACCGACGTCGACAGTAACTCCAGCGACACGCTGCGGTCATCGGGTGTCATATCCAGCAGGTTGATGCGCTCGAGTGCCTCGACGAGCAGCTGGCGGGTCTTCTCGGTATTCAGCAGGGGCAGCCGTTCCACCCACTCGCGCAGGACATCCGGGCGGGTGTCCATGCTGTGCAAGTCACGTTTTTTGCGCTGTGGCAGGTCCAGGTCCATACCCGATCTTCCTGTTTTTTATCAGTAAATTCAACCGTAAGGTCGCTGTCAGCCAGCCACGGTCGTTATAGGGGTCGTTTGCCGGGCTCGCCCGGCACCTCCCGGACCAGCCGGGGAACGAGATAGCCAGGCAGCCGGCCATGCAGTGCGGCAAGCAGCTCACGTGCACGCTTGTCGTCGACCTCGAAATGGGCGGCGCCCTGTACCCGGTCGAGCTGATGCAGGTAGTAGGGCAGGACGCCGTCGGCAAACAGGCGTTGACTGAGTTGCACCAGCGTCTCTGCAGCGTCATTGACATCCCGTAGCAATACCGACTGGTTGAGTAAGGTAACGCCTGCCCGTCCGAGGCGCTGCATGGCCTGGCTCACGCTGTCGTCGATTTCATTGGGATGATTGCAGTGCACCACCATGACGATCCGCAGACTCAGGCCGGCAAGCCACTCCAGCAGCCCGGCATCGATCCGCGCGGGCAGGACGATGGGTATACGTGTATGGATACGCAGTGTGCGCAGGTGGTCGATGCCGGCCAGCTGGCTGGTCAGCCGTTGCAGGCGGTTGTCGGTCAGTGACAGGGGATCCCCGCCGCTCAATATGAGTTCGTTGATCTCGGGATGTGCAGCGAGGTAGTCGACAACCTTTGTCCATTGTCCATGCGCCGGGTTGGCATCAAGGTAGGGAAAATGGCGGCGAAAACAGTAGCGGCAGTGCACGGCACAGGCACCGGTTACCGTCAGCAGTGCCCGGCCATGGTACTTGTGCAGCAGGCCGGGCACCGGCATGACATCTGCTTCCCGCAACGGGTCCGTGCAATAGCCATGTGGCAATTCGGTCTCCTCGCTGACCGGCAACACCTGCAGCAGTAGCGGGTCGCGCGGATCACCGCGCCTCATCCGCCGGACAAAACCGCGTGGCACCCGCAGCGGGAAATCAGCGGACCATGGCCGGGTATTCACTTGTCCCGGCTCGATCTCCAGCCGCCGCAGCAACTCGTCGCCGGAGCGCACCGCATGCGCCAGTTCAACCTGCCAGGCCGGCATATGTTCCGACTTGCCTGATCGGGGTATGATAGCGGGCGTTTTTCCACTCATAGGATCGATATCCGGGGATCACAGGGACACATGGCATCTTACAGCACCAACGAATTCAGGGGTGGCCTCAAAATCATGCTCGATGGCGACCCCTGCGCCGTCATTGAAAATGAATTCGTCAAGCCCGGCAAGGGCCAGGCATTCAACCGGGTAAAGATTCGCAATCTCAAGACCGGTCGCGTCATCGAGCGCACGTTCAAGTCGGGCGAATCCGTCGAGGCCGCCGATGTCATGGATGTCGACCTGCAGTACCTCTATACGGACGGGGAATTCTGGCATTTCATGGATCCACGCTCCTTCGAGCAGCAGGCCGCCGATGCCGCTGCGGTGGGCGATGCCAAGCTCTGGCTAAAGGAGCAGGACATGTGTGAGGTCACCCTGTGGAACGGTTCACCGCTGGCAGTCACGCCACCGAATTTCGTACTGCTGACGGTGGCTGAAACCGATCCTGGCGTGCGTGGCGATACGTCGGGTGGAGGCGGCAAGCCGGCCACCCTGGAGACCGGCGCAGTAGTGCGTGTGCCGCTGTTTATCGATATCGGTGAAGTCCTGAAAATCGATACGCGTACCGGTGAGTACGTAGGTCGCGCCAAGGATTAACAGCACCGCAGTGGTGGATTCCCTGCAAGTGGACCGGGACTGGCGCCCGTCGGCCACGCTGGATGTGCTGAGGCTGCGCGCCACCCTGCTGGGACGTATGCGTGCTTACTTCGCGCGCAACCACGTCATGGAAGTCGATACGCCGGCCCTGTCAGCGGCCGCGACCACGGATCCGGCGATCCACAGCCTGGTCGCCACCTGGCATGGACCGGGCAGTGACGGCCCCCGCCGCTGCTACCTGCACACCTCGCCCGAGTTCCCGATGAAGCGCCTGCTGGCCGCAGGCAGCGGAGACGTCTACCAGCTCTGCAAGGTCTTTCGCGATGACGAGCGCGGCAAGCTGCACAGTCCGGAGTTCACCCTGCTGGAGTGGTACCGGACTGGTTTTGACCACCTGGCGCTGATGGCTGAAGTCGAGCAGCTGCTGTGCGAAACCCTGGTGGATATTGCGCCGGTCAGGGATGTGCGCCACTGGACCTACCGCGAGCTGTTCCAGGAATTTGCCGATATCGATCCGTTCACGGTGTCCGGCGAGGACATCGCCGCCGGGCTGCAGCGTCGGCACATCGGTTTACCCGTCGGCATGGACAGTGCGCCGCTGGATGCCTGGCACGACCTGGTGATGACCCATGTGATCGAGCCGCACATGGGGCAGGGGCTGGTGTTTGTGCGGGATTTCCCGGCCAGCCAGGCGGCGCTGGCACGGCTGCGTTCCGGTGATCCACCGGTTGCCGCACGCTTCGAGGCCTGGCTGGGCGGTGTCGAGATCGCCAATGGATACCATGAGCTTGCCGATGCGGATGAACAGCGCCAGCGGTTCATGGACGACAACACGCGACGCCGCCATGCCGGTCTCGAGCCACTGCCGGCCGACGAGCGGCTGCTGGCGGGGCTGCGTGCCGGCCTGCCGGACTGTGCCGGTGTGGCACTCGGCATCGATCGCCTGCTGATGGTTGCCGCGGGTGCACAGTGTCTGGATGAGGTCATGGCCTTTCCCATCGAGCGGGCGTGAATGCTTGTAACCGGCAACGACATACAAGAGACTTGCAGCATGCCTGGACAGGACACCAGCCCCGCCGAGTTACAGATTACCCCTGATGCGCTGGCGTGCAGCGGCCGCTGGACGGTGGGTGACGTCGCCCGTCTGCGTGCCCTTATGCAAGACCTCGAATTGCCGTCCGCCGATCCCGTGACCATCGAGGGGGGCGCCATCAGTGCCATGGACACCACCGGTGCCTGGCTGCTGCTGCAGTTCAGGGAACGGCTGGAGGCGGCCGGCAGCCGCGTGGCACTGGCTGGATTCAGCGCACCGCACCAGCGGCTGCTTGACTATATCACCGCGGAGCAAAGTGATGCCGCCGCACCTGCTGCGCGGCCTGCCGAGCCATGGCTGACGGTCCTGTCAGGACGGCTCGACGATGCGATCGACATGCTGGCCTTCCTTGGCGAGAGTGTCATGGCACTGTTTTTGGCAATCCGCCACCCCGGCAGCATCCGCTGGCGTGAACTGCTTGATGATGTCTATCAAACGGGGATTAATGCGCTGCCGATCGTCGGCCTGCTGTCGTTCCTGATGGGCGTCGTGATCGCCTACCAGGGTGCCGTGCAGCTGAAGTTGTATGGCGCAAACATCTACGTGGCAGACCTGGTCGGACATTCGATGCTGCGCGAGCTGGCGCCGCTGTTGACGGCCATTCTGATCTGCGGCCGGACCGGTTCGGCCTATGCCGCGAAGATCGGGACCATGAAGGTGCGGGAGGAGATCGCCGCCCTGCAGACGATCGGTGTGCCGCCGATCGACCTGCTGGTGCTGCCGAAGTTGATGTCCCTGATTATCGTCATGCCGCTGCTGTCCGTGTATGCAGACATACTCTCGGTATTCGGCGGGATGGTGATGGCCAACGCCCAGCTGGGCATCGGTTTCAGCGCCTTCCTGGAGCGACTGGGAGAAGCGATCAGCTTTTCCACCTTTATGATCGGTATCGGCAAGGCACCGGTGTTCGCGGTGATTATCGCGATCGTCGGCTGTTTCCAGGGATTCAAGGTGGAGGGCAGTGCGGAGAGCGTTGGCCGCCACACCACGATCAGTGTGGTGCAGTCGATTTTCCTGGTGATTATTGTCGATGCCATGTTCTCCATCCTGTTCAGTATGCTGGGTATCTGACGGGCATGGCGACGGACAGTCCCTCATCCATACAAGCTGCCGCTGATGCCGGGCGCGAGATCGTCATTCGTGTGCGCGGCGTCCGCACCGTATTCGGCACGCGCGTGATTCATGACGGCATCGACCTGGATGTCTATCGCGGCGAGGTGCTCGCCCTGGTCGGTGGCAGCGGCAGTGGCAAGAGTACCCTGATGCGCGAGATGATCATGCTGCATCAGCCGGACGGGGGCTCGGTACAGTTATTCGGTACCGAGCTCGTCGGTATCAGCAAGCGGGCGGCGCAGCGGTTGCGGCGACGGCTGGGCGTACTGTTCCAGCAGGGTGCACTGTTCAGCGGGATGACGGTGCTGCAAAATACCGGTATGCCCCTGCGTGAGCATACCCGGCTCGATGACACGATGATCGACGCGCTCGCGCGCGTGAAAATTGCGCAGGCGGGCCTGCCACCGGAGGCGGCTGAGCTGCTGCCGAGTGAGCTCAGCGGCGGCATGATCAAGCGTGCTGCGCTGGCACGCGCCATGGCGCTGGATCCCGAGATCCTGTTTCTCGACGAACCCACGTCCGGTCTGGACCCGACCAGTGCCGGCGCATTCGATGAACTGGTGCTGCAGCTGAAGGACATGCTGGGCCTGACGGTATTGATGGTGACGCACGATCTCGATTCGCTGTGGCAGGTAGCGGACCGTGTGGCCGTGCTGGGTGATGGTAAACTGCAGGGAGTCGACTCGATGGAAGCACTTTCCAGGTCCACGCAACCCCATATCCGGGAGTACTTTGAAGGTCCACGCGCCGCCCGGCGCGCACGGGAGCAGTAATGAGGAACAGGTTTAATTATGCGCTGGTCGGTCTGTTTGTGCTGTTGCTCGGCGGGGCCTGGCTGGTAATCAGCCTGTGGCTGACACTGGGAGATTATTCCACGCAGTACATCACTTACCGGGTGTACATAGACGAGTCGGTGTCCGGACTGTACAAGGATGCACCGGTCAAATACCGTGGCGTGGATGTCGGCAAGGTGACGGAGATCGACCTCAATCCGAAGGTGCCGGACCAGGTGCAGCTGACACTGGCCCTGAAGTCTGCCACGCCGATTCGGGAAGACACCCTGGCCGAACTCTCGGTGCAGGGGCTGACGGGAATCGCCTTCCTCGAACTCAAGGGTGGAACCCTGGACTCGCCGATGCTGGAGGCAAAGAAAGGACAGGAATACCCGGTGATCCTCTCGGCACCCTCGTTTTTCGCGCGCCTCGACACATCGGCCACCGAACTGATGGCGAATTTCAACGCCCTGGCCAACAGCCTGGCCAGGCTGCTGGACGAGGACGGGCGGCGTTCACTGCACGAGATCCTTGGGAATATCAATACCATTACTGCCGCAATTGCCCGTCGTGACGATGAGCTGGAGCAGGTTATCGTCAATACATCGCGCATGATGGAAGGCGGTGCCGAGGCAGTGGAACAACTCAAGCCCGTGCTGGCACAGATCGACACGACGGCACAATCTGTCGAGCTGATGGCGGATAATTTCACCGAGGTCGGTGACAGCCTTGGCCGGTATATCGACAGCAGCGGCTCGGGTGTGCAGCAATTCAGCCAGCAGACCCTGCCTGAATTCGGCGCCATGATCACGGAGCTGCGGCAACTGGCCAACACCCTGCAAAATCTTGGTGAGACGCTCGAGGATGATCCACGTGCACTCCTGTATGGAAATAAACTGCAACCGCCTGGACCGGGAGAATAAACCTATGTCTGCCCGCTTACGAACACATGTCGCACTGCTCTCCGCGTTGCTGCTATCGGGATGCGCAGTGCTGCCTGGCCCGAATCTGGCGGTGATCAACAAGTATGTGCTGGAATACAATACGACGGCATCCGCGACCGCGACCGGCGACGAAGGCGAGTTGCCAGTGATGATTGTCAGCGTGCCGCGGGCGATCGGTGGTTATGACACCTCGCGTATCGCCTACCGGGAGCAGCAGTACGATCTGCGCTATTACTCGAAGAGTCGCTGGGCCGATACGCCTGCACAGATGCTGGCCCCGCTGATAACCGAGGCAATAAACGCCACCGGCGAGTTCCGTACAATATACGCTTCACCCGGCGCATCTGCTGCAGGCTATCGTCTGGACAGCGAACTGATTCACTTTTACCAGGACTTTACCGTGCAACCGAGTCAAATGCGCATCACACTGCGTGCACAACTTATAAACCTGGTCGAGAACAAGGTGCTGGCGTCCCGGCTGTTTGATCTCAGGCAAGCGGCGACCAGCGAGGATGCCTACGGGGGTGTGCAGGCGGCCAACCGTGCTACCGGGCGGCTACTCAACGAACTCGTCCAGTTCTGCAAGACCCGCACAGACAGGTAAACACCGGCCATGCGTGCGGATATCCAGGTGGTGCTGAGTCACACCAGCCACCCCGGTAACATCGGTGCGGCTGCCCGTGCCATGAAAACCATGGCCCAGTCGAGTCTGTCACTGGTCAACCCGCAATTCTTTCCGCATGCCGATGCCACGGCACGGGCCTCGGGCGCGGATGATATCCTTGCGCAGGCCCGGGTCTTCACTGACATCGATGCGGCCCTGGTCGACTGTCAGCTGGTCATCGGCGCCAGTGCGCGCACGCGCAGTATTCCGTGTCCGGTAATCAGTCCTGCGGAATGCGCACGCCTGGCCTGCGCTACCGGCAAGACCGGCAGGGTCGCCATCGTGTTCGGCTGCGAGCAGTCCGGTTTGAGCAATGCCGAGATCGATCGTTGCCACAAGCTCGTGCAGATTCCCGGCAATCCGGATTACAGTTCCCTCAATCTGGCGGCGGCGGTGC
Organism: Gammaproteobacteria bacterium; assembly: GCA_049665685.1. GTDB lineage: Bacteria > Pseudomonadota > Gammaproteobacteria > UBA9214 > UBA9214 > UBA9214. The sequence goes on along the minus strand of JBATGJ010000047.1, from coordinate 2,011 downwards.
AGATCATCTGTTATGAAATCTACCTTGCCGAAACCGCCGGTGCAGAAGCTGTCGATGGCCAGCCGCATGCGATAGTGACAGCCGACGAGATGGAGCGTTTCTATCGCCACCTGGAACAGACGCTGGTGGAACTCGACTTCCTGGATCCGGCCAAGCCGCGCCAGTTGATGCGCAGGTTGCGACGCCTGTTCAACCGTGCCCAGCTTGATGAGAACGAGGTGAACATCCTGCGCGGTATGTTGTCCGCCGCACAGCACGCCGTTAAACAGCAGAGTTGATGCGGTATTACTATCAACCCGTGACGTGCTGTCATACACTCTTTACTGAAATCATGGTTAAAGCAGGCAGGGGCACCAGATACAATGTTTGACAGGATCCGGGAAGATATCGACTGCGTATTCGAACGGGATCCGGCAGCACGCAACTCATTCGATGTGCTGACAACGTATCCCGGTATCCATGCCGTCGTTATACAGAGATGGAGCCATTGGTTGTGGACGCATGGCCTCAAGTGGCTCGCCCGGGTGCTTTCCAATATTGCCCGCCTGTACACAGGTATCGAGATCCATCCGGGTGCAACAATCGGTCGACGCTTCTTTATCGATCACGGTATGGGCGTGGTCATCGGTGAAACGACCGAGATCGGTGATGATTGCACGCTCTACCACGGCGTCACGCTGGGTGGCACCAGCTGGGACAAGGGCAAGCGTCACCCGACGCTGCGCAATAATGTCGTCATCGGCGCCGGTGCCAAGGTGCTGGGGCCTGTGGAGATCCAGGATGATGTGCGTATTGGGTCGAATGCGGTCGTCCTGAAGGATATTCCCCGGGGTATGACGGTCGTTGGCGTGCCTGGCCGGCTCGTCAGGCCGCCGGGTGAGCACGATGCCAGACGCCAGGCGATTGCCAGGAAGATGGGTTTCGATGCCTACGGTGCGACCAGCGATATGCCTGACCCGGTGGCCACTGCGGTCAACGGAATTCTCGACCATATACACGTCATGGATGAACGTCTCGAGGAAATGTGCCGTAGCCTCAAGGGCCTCGGTGCCGAGATCGGCGATCTGAATCTGCCTGATCTGGAGTCCTGTACACTGCAGCATGTCGACGATAAGGAAATCGATCCGGCCGTCGAACCGGATGACGAAACAGACCAGCAGCAGCGTGGTTCCTGAATGAAGGGCAGGGAGTGATGCCGCAATGAAACTGACCAGCAAAGGGCGCTATGCCGTTACGGCTACTCTGGACCTTGCATTTCATGCCAGGTCAGGTCCGGTCCCGCTGCCGCATATCGCCAGACGCCAGGATATTTCCCTGTCCTACCTCGAGCAGCTGTTTACTCGCCTCAGAAAAGCGGGACTGGTCGACAGTACACGCGGGCCGGGTGGCGGTTATATGCTTGGCCGGTCAGCCGATGCCATCTCGGTTGCGGATATCATTGCCGCAGTGGATGAGCGTGTTGATAACACCCGCTGCAGCGGGGCCGGCGATTGTCAAAATGGTGAACAGTGCCTGACCCACGATTTGTGGGAGGACCTGGGCGACCGGATTTTCGGTTTTCTCGAGGGAATCACCCTGCAGGACCTGCTCGAAGAGGATGGCATCCGCATGGTGGCGCAGCGCCAGGATGAGTTATTGGCACCGGAACGCACGCTGGCACCGCCCGGGGACTGATCCGCTCTCTTCATGTCCGGCTGCCGGCAGTGGCCGGTTTTTCCTCCCCGGAACCAAAATCCCAACAATTTTGTGCAGTTTTGCGACCTGGCTCACACCGGAAAATGGCACACGTCACGGATGTTTTCGGGTCTCCGCCGCTAACATAATCAGCAACACGGCAAACATTATCGGAGACATGACGATGAACAAGGTACTGGGACTGGCATTTGTGATTTATCTTCTGGGTGATCCCAGCCTGAGCATGCTCGAAGGTCTGAGTTTCAACGCGGACTATGTTGTAGCGATGATTACAGCGCTGATTATGATCCCCTGGGTAACTGCACAATTCGACAAC
>JBATGJ010000046.1:0-1773 GCA_049665685.1 Gammaproteobacteria bacterium | reverse complement strand
CCAGTTCTCGGTCAACCGGCGCGCCGATGCCGCGCAACACGCCCAGGAAGGGAAGCAGGTGGTGTGCGCGGGCTATCGGGACAGAAGGCATGGATACAGACTAGAGAATAGAAATGGCATCGTCCGGCCATTTAGTGCCACCATTTGGTGCCGGGCACCAACTAGTACGCGCCGGCCGCAGTGCGGCCGGCGCAGTTTGCTCTTACTTTGCTTTCTCGATGTCAGGCAACACCCAACTGCGGTCCAGCAGCGTCTTACCCGGCGAGTAGAAACGCAGCATCGCGAAGAACGCTCGACCGGGTTCGGTCGGTATCCAATTCTGTTTCTTGCCCTTTGGTTCGTCCGGGCCAAAGTACAGATCGACGGAGCCATCCTTGTTGGTCAACAAGTCCATGCGTGATGAGCGGTCAGTGACTTTGTACTCGTTGTGAATAATGTCCCGGCCATCTACCTCATAAAGTGTGAGCGACCAGAACAGTTCCGCAGGTGCATTCGGCGGGATGTGCAGGGTGTAGTTTCTGGCACCGTCCAGGAACTCATTATCCGTATCCTTATAGGACGTCAGGTAGACCTGGCCCTTGCCGGTTTCCATGCCATGCATCGCGAGATTGTTGGTAACCGCCTCATAGAACCAGGATGCTCTCCCGTCCAGGGCATCATAATGCTCGCGACGCTGATCCGGCGGCGAAGTGGTATCAATATCCCAGCGCGACCCATCTAAGTAGTGCGCATCTTCAAGTCGTGGCGTCTTTTTGAAGTCGATCGCCTTGGCCATTGCCTCGCCGACCAACAGTCCATCCATTAGAATACGTTTCTGTCGATCAGTAGGATCGAAGGGTTTGCCTTTTTCGATACCGAGAGGTTTCAGCATGGCCATGAAGAACCGATCACGCTCTTCAACGGGTTCTTTGCTGATGATGTCCGACAGACGCTGCCAGTAGTCCATTCCGCGCGGATGCGCTGCCGACCAACGCTTGCCTTGTGGCGTGATGTAACCCCGAGGATTCGGCTTGTTGCGCTCGGCAAAAGGATAGATGTCCACCTGTTTGAGCAGTGCCATGCGCTCGTCAGGATCAGTAGGAATCAGACGAATACCGAGGAAAATGCTGTTCGTCGGTGTCTCGTGCACAGTGTAACCCGCCTCCTCGGCTCCAGCAGGGGCTTTCTGTCCTGGCCCTACAAACACGTATTTCCCGGGCTTGGTCATCGACGTTATTTCACGCTGCCACATATCATGGGCAGCACCGCGAACCTCACCCTCCGGCATATGCACGATCCACGGCTCCTTACCAAGATCGATGAACACCAGGGCGTACGGTGTCGTGGCATTGAAGGTCAGCCCACCCAGGATGTCATCGTAGCCATTGAGGAATACTATCTGACCATTTTCGGCACCCAGCGTCACGTTGTAGGCGTACTGCCACTGGGCCATCGAGACCAGCGGGATTGCCCAGATGTAGGCCTGGCTCGCGCGCTGGAAGTCGATCTCGTCGAACAGCTTGTCGATAGTGGCATCTGTCGGGTAACCGGCGGCGAAATCGTGCGTGAACGTTAGCTCACCGATGCGGGTTTGCACCACATCCTCGGCGCTCGTCATCAACGGTACGCAACACAGGACGGCGCACAACAGGTTTCTAAAAGTTGTCGTTTTCATGCGTCATCTCCTTGTGGTCTATTTGGTTTTCTTGAGGTCATTCAGCTGCCAGCTCTTGTCCCACACGGCTTTCTCTGGCCCATAGATACGGAAATAGAGGAAGAAGCCGGCACCCGCTT
>JBATGJ010000045.1:0-6693 GCA_049665685.1 Gammaproteobacteria bacterium | reverse complement strand
CAGTTACCCGATACAGATAGGACAGGGTCTGCTCGATCAGCCAAGACTGCTGACATCGCATATCTCCGGGCGCCAGGTGATGGTCGTCAGCAACACCACAGTTGCCCCGCTCTACCTTGACCGCGTGCTGGCCTCGCTCGCCGGTCTGGAGACCGCGACCGTTATCCTGCCGGACGGTGAGCAGTACAAGACGCTCGACACGCTGAACACCATTTTTAGCGCCCTGCTTGAGCAGCGTTTCAATCGCGGCTGCACCCTCGTGGCACTGGGCGGCGGGGTCGTTGGCGACATCACCGGTTTTGCGGCCGCCAGTTACCAGCGGGGTATCGCCTTTCTGCAGGTTCCGACCACATTGCTGGCACAGGTCGACTCATCGGTCGGCGGCAAGACCGGCGTCAACCATCCATTGGGTAAAAACATGATCGGCGCCTTCCACCAGCCGGGCTGCGTACTCATCGACACAGACACACTGGACACCCTCGACGATCGCCAGCTTGCGGCCGGGCTTGCCGAGGTCATCAAGTATGGGCTGATTTATGACGCGAATTTTTTCGTCTGGCTGGAGAATAACATCACGGCACTCAAGGCGCGTGACAAGACGGTACTGGCCACGGCTATCGAGCGCTCTTGTAGCATCAAGGCCGAGATCGTGGCTGCAGACGAACGCGAGAGCGGCAGGCGAGCGCTTCTCAACCTCGGCCATACCTTCGGCCATGCCATCGAAACCGGTACCGGCTATGGTAACTGGCTGCACGGTGAGGCCGTCGCAGTCGGTATACTGATGGCTGCCGACCTCTCGGCACGCCATGGCTGGCTGGATCGTACCGATGTGCAGCGTACCAAGGCCATACTCCAGCAGGCAGGCCTGCCAACCGAGCCCCCCACCACGATGGGCGAGCAGCAGTTCATGGAGCTGATGGCGGTAGACAAGAAGGTCGTTGATGGGGGGCTGCGGCTGGTGCTGCTGAAGCGCATCGGCGAAGCCTTTGTCACTGCTGATTTCCAACCCGACCTGCTGAGTAAAACGCTGACGGTCATGGCATGAATCTGGATACGGAAGCTATTGAATATTACGTAGGGTGCACTGCGTGCACGTTTTTTGGTGCGTGAAACGCACCCTACACCTGAATCCCCACTCCCGGCGGGTGAGGTCCTGCGGAACAACAATGACACCATGCCTGAAAATACCACCACCTCCTTGTTAGCACCCTACGCTGCCAATCCTGAACACTCCCTGGGGCGTTCATTTGCAGAGCCTGCACCCGCGTATCGGACAGAATTCCAGCGCGACCGTGACCGTATCATCCACTCAGCCGCCTTTCGCCGACTCGAATACAAGACCCAGGTGTTCGTCAATCACGAAGGCGACCTGTTCCGGACCCGCCTGACGCATTCTATCGAGGTCGCTCAGGTGGCACGCTCCATTGCACGGGCACTGCACCTGAACGAGGACCTGACGGAGGGCATCGCGCTGGCCCATGACCTCGGGCACACGCCCTTCGGTCATGCCGGGCAGGATGCGCTGAACGCCTGTATGAAGGAATTTGGCGGTTTCGAGCACAACCTGCAGTCACTCCGCGTGGTCGATGAGCTCGAGGAGCGTTATGCCGAATTCCCCGGCCTCAACCTGACTTTCGAAACCCGCGAAGGAATTCTCAAGCACTGCTCGCAAAAAAATGCGGAGCGCCTGGGCCCATTGGGCCGTCGCTTCCTGGAGCGCAGGCAACCCTCCCTGGAAGCGCAGCTGACGAACCTGGCCGATGAAATCGCCTATAACAGTCATGATGTGGATGACGGGCTGCGTTCCGGACTGATCGATGTCGATGAGCTCGGTGAAATCGGGCTGTTTCGCGAACAGTACGAGACGGTCCGCCGGCAATACCCGCAACTGGCACCACGCCGCACCATCCACGAAGTTGTCCGGCGTCTGATCGGCTGCCAGGTCATCGATCTGGTCGAGACCAGCCAGTCAGCGCTGGTTGCAGCAGAACCCGACAATATTGAGGCCGTGCGCAATTATGGCAATCCGCTGATCGCATTCAGCGAGGCCATGCGGGAACGTAATCTCGAGCTGAAACGCTTCCTGCGTAACAACCTGTACCGACATTACCGCGTACACCGGATGACGGCCAAGGCTGCGCAGACCATCACTGCCCTGTTCGAGGCCTTCTATGCCGACGCGCGACTGTTGCCGGACGAGGCACGTCAGCAGGCACAGCACCTGGAGGGGATTCAGGGCGAACATGGCAGGGCACGCGCCGTTGCCGATTACATCGCCGGCATGACCGACCGTTATGCAATCGCCGAGTACGACCGGCTGTTCAATCCGGCGATTTAAAAAATAATTCTCGCGCAAAGCCGCCAAGGCGCAAACAAAGATAAATGCTACTTCAGAATGGGACTCCTGTTGATGCGGAAACACTCTATGTGCACCATTCGCAGACACGTTTAACCTCTATATGGTAAATCCATTTCCCCGAAAACACTTTTTATATTGGATTATTCTTAAACAATATTAAGTGCTAATGTACTTCTTGTATTTCTGAAATAATCATTGTGTTCTTTGCGCCTTGGCGTCTTTGCGCGAGAAGTTTTTATTTTTTAATAATTAACCAACCATGCGCATCTACATGCAAATCCCGCCGCAGGGTGACCAGGCCCCTCGTTTTTACCACCTGCACCTGCAGGAAGATCTGCTTGAGGGTTGGACGCTGATTCGGGAGTGGGGTTACCAGGGTGTGCGCGGTCGCATGACACGCGAACATTTTCCCGACCGCGAGTCCGCCGAGAACGCCCTGCTCGGGGTGCGCGATGAGCAACTGAAGCGTGGCTACCAGGTGGTTTTCATGCAGGCGGACCAGGAATAGACCCAACATGCATACCCCTGAAAGTAAAAGGGAAAAACAAACCATCCTAAATTGAACCCCCGGCCGGTCGGCGCTATACTGATCGGCCTTTTGGCCACGTCCACGAGATCCGGCCGGTGCTGGAAATGCGGGTGTGCTAACTCATAAGTAACTGTATTTATTATTTTTTTGGTTGCGGACCAACCAACAGTCCCTGCAACCAGACGCGGAACAAGGTTATCTCAATGACTCACGGCACCCTGCCTCCACGACAAGGCCTGTACGATCCTGCCAATGAGCACGACGCCTGTGGTGTTGGTTTTGTCGCCAACGTCAAGGGACGCAAGAGCCATGAAATCATCCAGCAGGGGCTGTGCATCCTTAAAAATCTGACCCATCGCGGTGCGGTTGGCGCCGATCCCCTGGCCGGCGACGGTGCCGGCATCCTCATGCAGATCCCCGACATCTTTCTGCGTGAGGAATGCAATACGCTTGGCATAAGCCTGCCTGAAACCGGGCACTATGGAGTCGGGATGCTGTTTCTGCCCCGCAACGACGCCACCCGCAGCTGGTGCGAGGACTTGCTCACGCAGGTCATCGCCGAGGAGGGTCAGCAACTGCTGGGCTGGCGCGATGTGCCGACCGACAACAGCGGACTGGGTGAGAGTGTCAAGACTGTCGAGCCGGTCATGCGCCAGGTATTTATCGGCCGCAATGAATCCTGCGAGGATACCGATGCCTTTGAGCGCACCCTGTTCATCATTCGCAAGCGCGTGGAAAATACCGTGCGCGACTCGGGCAAGCCGGGTTGCGAACATTTCTATATACCCTCGCTGTCGACCCGTACGATCTGCTACAAGGGCATGCTGCTGGCCGACCAGGTCGGCACTTATTATGCCGATCTGTGCGACGAACGCGTTACCTCCGCACTGGCACTCGTGCACCAGCGCTTCTCGACCAACACCTTCCCCTCGTGGGATCTGGCACACCCGTTCCGCATGATCGCGCACAACGGCGAGATCAACACCTTGCGCGGCAACATCAACTGGATGAATGCACGGCGCCAGTCCATGTCTTCGGTGCTGTTGGGCGATGACCTGGAGAAGCTCTGGCCACTGATTGCGGAGGGCCAGTCTGACTCTTCCTGCTTCGATAACGCGCTGGAACTGCTGGTTAGCGGTGGCTACTCGATGGCACACGCCATGATGCTGCTGATCCCGGAGGCATGGGCCGGTAATCCGCTGATGGATGAAAAGCGGCGCGCCTTCTACGAATACCATGCTGCGCTGATGGAGCCCTGGGACGGCCCGGCCGCCGTCGCCTTTACCGACGGTCGCCAGATCGGTGCAACACTGGACCGTAATGGCCTGCGCCCGGCACGTTACCTGCTCACCAAGGATGATCTCGTCGTCATGGCCTCGGAGATGGGTGTACTGGATATCCCGGAGCATCGCATCATCAAGAAGTGGCGTCTGCAACCCGGCAAGATGCTCCTGATCGACATGGAGCTGGGACGTATCATCGATGATGCCGAACTAAAGGAAAATCTTTCCAACCTGCACCCCTACCAGGACTGGCTCGACAAGACCCAGATCAGGCTGGCAAGCCTGCCAGACACTACCAGCCCGATGCCACCTGACAGCGAAACGTTGCTCAACCGGCAACAGGCCTTCGGCTATACGCAGGAGGATATCAAGTTCCTGCTAATGCCGATGGCGGCCGCCGGCCAGGAGGCCATCGGCTCGATGGGTGCGGACAATCCGCTGGCAGTACTGTCCGGCAGGCCCAAGCCGCTGTCCAATTATTTCAAGCAGAACTTCGCCCAGGTCACCAACCCGCCAATCGACCCGATCCGCGAGGAACTGGTGATGTCGCTGGTCTCGCTGATCGGACCGCGCCCGAACCTGCTCGGACCGGAATCGGCCGGTGAGCACATGCGTCTGGAAGTCAGTCAGCCGGTCCTCAGCAACGCCGATATCGAGCGCATCCGGCACATACAGGAGTACACCGACGGGGCCTTCCGCACGAAAACGCTGAGCATCTGCTATCCGGCCAGCGAGGGTGCCGGTGGCATGGAGGCTGCACTCAAAGCCGTGTGTGACCAGGCACAACAGGCCGTCGAGGACGGCCATAACATACTGATCCTCTCGGATCGTAAAATGGATGTCGACCATCTTGCCATCCCCGCCCTGCTTGCGACGGCCGCCGTACACCATCACTTGGTGCGCGCCGGACTGCGCACCGACTCGGGCCTGGTGATCGAGACCGGTGCCGCACGTGAGATACACCATTTCGCCACGCTGGCAGGATACGGTGCGGAGGCCATCAATCCCTATCTCGCGTTCGAGACGCTCGAGTCGATCCGCACTGAGTTGCCGGATGAACTGTCGGCCGAAGAAGTACAGAAGCGCTATATCAAGGCAGTCGGCAAGGGCCTGCTCAAGGTGATGTCGAAGATGGGCATCTCCACCTACCAGTCCTATTGTGGTGCACAGATTTTCGATGCCGTTGGCCTGAGCACCGGGTTTGTAAATGCCTGGTTTACAGGCACCGCAACGACTATCGAAGGTATCGGCCTGCAGGAAGTTGCGAAGGAAGCCCTGCGCTGGCACAGCGACGCCTTCGGCGATGCCCCGATCTATCGCAACCACCTCGATGTCGGTGGTGACTATGCCTTCCGCTTGCGTGGTGAAGACCACATGTGGACACCGGATACGATTTCGAAACTGCAGCATGCTACACGTGCCAACGACGCATCTACCTACAATGAATTCGCGCACCAGGTGAACGAGCAGAACGAACACCTGCTGACCCTGCGTGGCCTGTTCGAGCTGGAATTCTCCGCTAACCCGGTACCGCTGGACGAAGTCGAGCCGGCAGCGGAAATCGTCAAGCGCTTCGCGACCGGCGCGATGTCGTTCGGTTCGATTTCCGCCGAGGCACATTCGACACTGGCCATCGCCATGAACCGTATTGGCGGCAAGTCCAATACCGGTGAGGGTGGCGAACAACCGGAACGATTCAAACCCATGGACAACGGCGATTCGGCGCGCTCGGCCATCAAGCAGGTGGCCTCGGGTCGCTTCGGGGTAACCACGGAATACCTGGTTAATTCCGACATGATCCAGATCAAGATGGCACAGGGCGCGAAGCCGGGTGAAGGTGGCCAGCTGCCAGGGCACAAGGTCGACGCGACCATTGCGAAGGTACGTCACTCCACGCCGGGCGTTGGCCTGATCTCGCCGCCGCCGCACCATGACATCTATTCCATCGAGGACCTGGCGCAGCTGATCCATGACCTGAAAAACGCCAACCCGCAAGCAGACATCAGCGTCAAGCTGGTCGCGGAGGTCGGCGTCGGCACCGTGGCCGCCGGCGTCTCCAAGGCACATGCAGACCATGTAACCATTGCCGGCTACGATGGGGGCACCGGTGCCAGTCCGCTAACCTCGATCAAGCATGCCGGCAGCCCATGGGAAATCGGCCTGGCGGAAACCCACCAGACGCTGGTGCTCAACAACCTGCGCTCACGCATCTCCGTACAGGTCGATGGCGGCATGCGTACCGGTCGCGACGTCGTCATCGGCGCCCTGCTGGGCGCAGACGAATTCGGCTTTGCCACGGCACCGCTGATCGTCGAGGGCTGCATCATGATGCGCAAGTGTCATCTCAACACCTGCCCGGTCGGGATCGCCACGCAGGATCCGATCCTGCGCAAACGCTTCACCGGCAAACCGGAACATGTGGTGAACTATTTCTTCTTCGTTGCCGAAGAGATTCGCGGGCTCATGGCAAAGCTGGGTTACCGCAGCTTCAATGACATGATTGGCCAGTCGCAGCACATCAA
>JBATGJ010000044.1:0-3626 GCA_049665685.1 Gammaproteobacteria bacterium | reverse complement strand
CGACAATATCGCCCGGTGTTGCCGGCTCAGTCCGTCGTATAGCCAAACCGTTTTATAGTTGTTTCCAGTATCGGGATGATGCCCTGCACGGCATCCCGGTAATTCCGGTAGCGGTATAAGGATGATGTGTATACCTTTTGTGTGACCTGCTCATAGCTGGCGGTCTTCACCACACGCTTGCTCTTGTGATGTTGCAGGCACGCGTCATCCCACGGCGCACCGATATAGTCCAGTATCTCGCGCGTGACAGCTTCATGGTCAGCGACCAGGTCTTCATAGTGTATTTCCATAAACCCGATGCCGATGTTCCGGTAGTGGTCCAGCATTTCCATGAACAGTTTGTAGTGTTGTGCGGTACTCTCCAGGCTGGAAGTGTAGCGGTGTCCCGATTTGAAATTCGAGAAGTAGGCCGACAGACAGGAATTCAGCGGGTGGCGCGAGATGTGAATAATCGGTGATTGCGGGAACAGCAGGGCGAGCAGGCCGACATGAATCGCGTTGTGCGGCGTCTTGTCGGTAACCCAGCGGGTGTTACTGTCTGCCACGCCAAGTTCCCGTCTGCTGTTCAGGTAATAGTCGCGCATTGCAGCCATCTTTTCTTCATCAAGGGGTGCGTCGGCGTCCAGCAGGCAGCCGGGGTAATCCAGCTTGCTACCGATGATCGTGCTGGCTTCGTGGTTTGCAAGGCCACTGATGAAAACCAGCTCGCCGGCCGGCGCAATCGCCGGGTGGGAGCCGAGAATCTGTTCCAGCAGGCTGGTCCCGGAGCGCGGGAAGCCAACGACAAAAACTGGCCGCGGGTCAGTCGTGTTTTCCGCTACCGGGTCCCGTTTCAGTTGCCGCCAGTTGTCCGGGCTGAAAAACGCCTGCCAGCGGCTGAATCGCTCCTGGTCTTCTTCATGTTTGTATGTCCTGCCGATATAGCGGTTCTTGGCCTGGTTTGCCTCATCGTAGGCGGCAAAGGCTGCCGTGTAGTCGCCCAGTTTGTCATACACCGCACCCAGTTCGAAGAGATAACCGGCCCTGGTCAGCTGGTTGTCTGCGGTGTCCCGGCCCACCTGTTGCAGACACTCGAGTGCGGCAGCGTAGTCCTTGCGCCGTCGGGCCAGTTTGGCCTTGAGAATCTTGGGCCCGGGATAGGCGGCGTCGTATTCCACGGCCTTTTCAGCAAGCCGTTCGGCCTCATCCAGGTGATGCACCATTTCTTCCGTCTGGCTCCAGGCATGATAGAAGCGCAGGTTGGCAATACCGTTATCCTCGGCCGCCATGAACCGCTCGCGTGCCTGTTCATACTTTCCCAGGGCCGAATAGAGGTTTGCCAGGCCGATATAGGCCTCTGTCATGGTGGGCTGCTGTTCAATGACCCATTGCCACTCAGTCTCTGCCTGTGCGGTCTCACCCCGGTTTTCAAGCAGGTGGGCATTGGCGATGTGCGCATGGACATCCCAGGGGGCCAGTTCCAGTGCCTTCTCGATATATTCAGTCGCCCTCCCTGTGTCTTCCTGGCGCAGCATGGCCTTGCCGAGTCCGGCGAGGCCTTTTGCCGAGTTGGGATTGTTTTTCAGGGCACGGATGAAATGCTCGACGGCGTCCTGCTGTTCACCGAGCTCATAGAGCCGGTAAGCAATGTTACAGAGCACCGTGCTGTTTTCCGGATCCAGCAGGAGGGCCTTGTTATAGTACTGCTGTGCATTGTCCTGGTCATCGAGTCTGTCGAAGAGGTTACCCATACTGATCCAGGCGCCGGCATACTCCGGGTTTGCCTGTATGGCCTGCTCGAAATATCCGCGTGCCCTGTCTGTCTCCAGGCGTTCGAGCAGAAAGTTGCCGTAGTTGGTCAGGGTCTCCGGGTTGGACGGTTGCAGACCGAGGGCGTGCCGGAAGGTGGTCTCGGCCTCCTCATGACGCTGCTGTTGTTGCAGGACCGTGGCCAGGTTGTTCCATGCCGGAATAAAACCCGGTTGCAGCTGCAGTGCATCACGGTAATGCTGCTCCGCAGTATCCAGATCGCCCAACAGCTGGTTGACGGCGCCGGCATTGACCAGAATTTTCGGATCGTTGTGGTCAATCGCCAGCGCCTTTGCGTAGTGTTCACGCGCGCCCTCGAGGTGGTTGCCTGACTTGAAGATATTGCCGAGGTTGTTCCAGGCATCGGCCAGTTTCGGGTCCAGTTGCACCGCCTTCTGTCCGCTCTGGAAGGCCTCTTCATCCTGGCCAAGCGTGTGCAATGCCATGCACAGGTTGCTGTGTACCAGCGCATTGTCGGGCTGTAGCCTGGCCTGTTGCCTGAATCGCTCGACGGCCAGTCCGGTGTTGCCGGATTGCAAGGCGACAGCCGCTGTAATCTCGAGCAGCCTGGCGTCATCGGGGCTGGTATTCAGCAGCTGCTCGGCGAGTTGTCCTGCGGCCTGCAGGTTACCCTGCTGATAATGACGTATGACCTGGTGCAACCTGTCCGGGGGCGGCGATGACGCGGTCTGCTTGCCGGCCGCCTGGCCGCAGCAACGTTTGTATTTCTTGCCGCTGCCGCACGGGCAGGGGGCGTTTCTTGATGGGCTGCTTTGGGCGCTGCCTGCTGTCATGGGATTAGCGGGTGTCGATCAATTGCCGTTGTATGTGAAATCCCTGCAGAGCCTTGATCCTGTGGGATTGCGTTTATCTTAACATGCAGGCCCCGCCAGGGTATCCGGTGCAGGCAGGTTGGCAATCATGCGATTATGCGGGGCAGGGTGGTCGCGGCGCTTGTCGGGGCTCCCGTGACACACCCTATTACAGGGCCGGGGTGCGGATTGCCTCGACCGGCGGCGGGATCCGGGGTTGGGCGCGGTCAACCGGGCCAGTTGGCTTGCCGGGTGTTGTTACCTCTCATCCTGACCTGTACGTCCTATGCCACCTGACCTTGAACGACTAATAATTCATTAATAACAAAGGCTTATTAAATATTCCAGGCTCTGGCCGGTCGCCTGTTTTTCTTTCTAGGCGCTTGTATCTAAAGCAGGGGTCTGCCAGCGCCGAAATAGACACCCGGACTGGCCAGGACGCTTGTGTTGTACATTTACAACATAACTTTCATTCTGTGGTTTTTTGCGTAAAAGTTGTTGCATTTGCACATACAGTTGTTGTAAAGTGCGTCCGTGCAATGACATACACAGTTAACTTTCAACTTCTTTAACTTTGTTAAGGGGAATTTCAAATGACTAAAAAACTTTTACCGATCATGATCGGTACCGCACTGGCCGGTGGCATGACTGCCGCTGCAGCCGATGTGAGCATCTTCGGTCACATTGATACCAGTGTCGATTATTTCGACAATGGCAGCAGTGGTCCGGGCAATAGTGACACCAATCTAAACTGCACCACCTGTTCCGTCGGTTTCAAGGGCAGCGAGGACCTGGGTAACGGCCTGAAGGCGATCTTCTCGATCGACTTCCAGTACGATACCACCGAGCGCAACAACTCCAGGCCTTCGTCGACGTCTCTTTCTGTTTTGACCCCGGGCGGTACTGTCACCGGCTCGGTTGTGACCAGCGTGGGTAGCTCCTCGATCACCGACCGTGATCAGTGGCTGGGTCTGGCCGGCGGTTTTGGTCAGGTTCGCATCGGTACCATTTCTACGGTTTACAAGT
>JBATGJ010000043.1:0-2542 GCA_049665685.1 Gammaproteobacteria bacterium | reverse complement strand
CTGCTAACCAGTCGAGCACATGTGGTAGACGGACCTTGAGGGAATTGACGTTCCAGGTGGCTATTTTCATGCTGTAAGACTTACACCACAGAGACCACAGAGCACACAGAGAATACTGCTAGCCTATCACAAACTGACGCGTTTAATTCCTTCAATAAGTCTTGATTTAGCGAAGTTGATAATCAAGGCTGTGCTCAATCCGCTAGCCTTTAAATAGGAGAGAGTTTGTGAAATAAAAACCTCGTTGAAGTGATGAGTAGCCTTCAGCTCAACGATAATTTCATTTTCAACAACGATATCGATGCGTTGTCCCTTAATCGGCATGCCTTTGTATATAACCTCAATTTGCTTTTGTTTTTCGTAACTCAGTTTGCGTATATCAAATTCATGACATAACGCAGATTCATATATAGATTCAAGTAGGCCGGGGCCCAGGTGTCTATGCACCTCTATAGCAGCACTAATTATATTTTTCGTTACTTCGTTTGACATTATCGCCCTCGGTTGAGGGCGCCAGTATTTCACATTCTCTGTGTACTCTGTGGTGGAGTTCCTACGCAGCCAATCCGGAATGTCTGAGCAGTGCATCGATGGTCGGTTCGCGGCCGCGGAATTCGACGAAGAGCTCCATGGGTTCACGTGAACCGCCCTGCTCCAGAATGCTGGTCAGGAAGCGGTTGCCGGTCTCGCGGTCGAAGATGCCGGTTTCCTCGAACGCGGCAAAGGCATCGGCCGACAGCACCTCCGCCCACTTGTAGCTGTAGTAACCGGCCGCATAACCACCACCAAAGATATGCGAAAAACCATTCTCAAAGCGGTTGAATGGCGGCGGTTGCAGCACGGCAACCTCTCGACGGACTTCCTCAAGTGTCTCATGGATACGCGCGCCCTGGTCCGGGTCAAAATCCCGGTGTATGCGGAAGTCGAACAGGGCAAACTCCAGCTGTCGGATCATCTGCATGGCCGACTGGAAATTCTTGGCCTTGCGCATGCGCCGGTACAGCTCGTCCGGAATCTGCTCACCGGTCCGGTAGTGACCGGATATCAGATCCAGCGCCTCGCGTTCCCAGCACCAGTTTTCCATGAACTGGCTCGGCAGTTCTACGGCATCCCACGCGACGCCGCTGATGCCGGATACACCGGCATAATCGATCTGTGTCAGCATGTGGTGCAGCCCGTGACCAAATTCATGAAACAGCGTGATGACCTCGTCGTGGGTAAACATCGCCGGATCATCGCCGATAGGCGGTGAAAAATTGCAGGTCAGGTAGGCGACCGGCGCCTGCACGCCCGCCCCGGTTTGTCGTCGGCTGATGCATTCATCCATCCAGGCGCCGCCACGCTTGTGCGGGCGGGCATACAGGTCGAGGTAGAACTCACCACGAATATCACCCGCCGCATCCTTGATGCGGTAAAAGCGGACATCCCTGTGCCAGGTGTCGATACCCTCGACCGGCTCGACCTGCAGGCCGTAGAGCCGCTCGACGATGGCAAACAGGCCGCTGACCACGCGCGGTTCCGGGAAGTAGGGTTTCAGCTCTTCCTGCGAGATGGCGTAGCGGTCCTGGCGAAGTTTTTCAGAGTAGTAACTGATATCCCAGGCCTGCAGGTCGTCCACGCCCTGCGTAGCTGCGGCAAAACTACGCACATCGTCCAGTTCCCTGATGGCCGCCGGGCGCGAGCGTTCAGCAAGATCCTCGAGAAACTGCATGACGTGGTCAGTCGATTCGGCCATCTTGGTAGCCAGTGAGCGCTCCGCGTAATTATTGAAACCGAGCAGTTGCGCCGCCTCGTGCCGCAGCGTAACGATGCGTTCCATGTGTTGTGCGTTGTCCCGCTGGCCGGCATGCGGGCCCTGGTCGGAGGCACGCGTGACGTAGGCCGTATAGATTTCCTCGCGCAGGGCACGGTCATCGGCATAGGTCATCACTGCATAGTAGGACGGAAATTCCAGCGTCAAGACCCAGCCCTCCATGTCGCGCTGTCTGGCCGTCTGTTCTGCGAGCGAGCGGGCGCTCTCCGGCATGCCTGCCAGTAACGTTTCGTCGGTAATCTGCTTGAGCCAGGCATTGGTCGCGTCCAGCACGTTGTCACTGAAGGAAGAGGCAAGCCTGGAAAGTTCCTGCATGATCTCCTTGAAGCGGTCGCGTTGCTCCTGTGGAAGCTCGATGCCGGACAGGCGGAAATCGCGCAGCGCATTGTCGATGACCTTCTTTTGCGCGGTATCCAGCCGTGTATATTCATCGCCGTCGGCAATCTGTCGATAGGCCTGGTATAGCCCCTCATGTTGACCCAGCTCGGTGCCGTACTCGCTCAGCATTGGCAGGCAGGTGTTGTAGGCATTGCGCAATTCATCGCTATTGACTACAGAGTTCATGTGGCTGACCGGCGACCAGGCCCGGCTGATGCGATCATCCATGTCCTCCAGGGGCGCAACCAGGTTATCCCAGGTATAGTCCGAGTTTTTTGCCAGCAGTTCCTCGACCTGTTGGCGGCCCTCGGCGAGTAATTGCTCGACGGCCGGTTTAACATGCTGCGGCTG
>JBATGJ010000042.1:0-11792 GCA_049665685.1 Gammaproteobacteria bacterium | reverse complement strand
TTTATTCCTGAGGATTATTTTGTCTTGCGGGCCCGTGGGTGGGCCTGGTCATAGACCTGGGCGAGGTGCTGAAAGTCGAGGTGGGTGTAGATCTGGGTGGTGCTGATATCGGCGTGGCCAAGCAGTTCCTGCACCGCGCGCAGGTCGCCGCTCGATTCCAGCAGGTGGCTGGCGAAGGAATGTCTGAGGGTGTGTGGATGCAGATTGCCTGGCAGGCCGCGCGCACGCGCCAGCCGGCTGATGCGCTGCTGGACCGCGCGTGGGCCGAGGCGCCGGCCACTGCGACCGGTGAACACGGCGGTCTCTTCCGGGGCGGCGGTGCGAACCTGGAGCCAGGCCTCGAGTGCGACCAGGGCACGCCGGCCCACCGGCAAGACACGGGTCTTGGCCCCCTTGCCGGTGACCCGGACGATGTGTTCCCGGCGGTCGATATCCACGAGGTCGAGTGCGACGAGTTCGGCCAGGCGCAGCCCGGACGAGTACAACAGTTCGAGCATGGCGACATCACGGACGACGAGACCTTCGCCCTTGACCCCGTCCAGCAATTGGCTGATGTCATCCACGCTGACCGTGTCCGGCAGCACCCGATCGCTCTGCGGGGCGCGGACATCGAGTCCGGGATTGGTGGTGACGGCCCGTTCACGTAACAGATAATTGTAGAAGGTCCGCAACGCAGACAGGCGGCGCTGGATGCTGCGGCCGCTCAGGCCGCGACGGTGGGCGCGTGCCGCGTACTGCCGGACCTGGGCGGTGCCGAGTCGCGCCCAGTCGTGTACGCCATTATCCTGGCACCAGGCCAGCACTTCCTCTAGATCGCGCCGGTAATGACGGCAGGTATTCTCCGCCAGACGCCGTTCCGTCTGCAGGTGATGCAGGAAGCGGTTTACCCATGTCAGAGCGTCGTCAGCCACGTGCGTGGGGTGCACGGCGCGCGGGAGGTCTAGCCGGATGTCTGTGGCTGACAGTGTCCGGCCAGCAACAGGCCAAGCAGTTCGCCGAGGTGGGTCAGGAACAGGGTGCCCATCCCGGGGTGGAAGCGACTGGCCTCCTGGCTGCCAATCGCCAGCAGGCCGCAGGCACAGCGGTCACCGAGCGGTATCAGTGCCACGGACTCGATGGCCTGGGCCTGGTCGCCGAACAGGTACTGCAGTTGCTCGGGTTTGAAACGCCCGCACTGCGGGCGTGAGGTCTTGATGAAGGTCTCGAAGTGGGCAACTTCCGGCGCGTCCGGCTGGAAACTGTCCACACCACATTCGCGGGCCTGCGCATCCGGCAGCCCGGAGAGGCGCAGGGTGACGCTGTCGGCACTGAACTCGCCCTGCAGATTTTCGCGCAGGGTGTCGAGCAGGGCCTGCAGATTGTTCGTGTTGACGAGGCCCAGGGTTAGCTGGTGCATGCGCTCGTTGAGCCGATTGTTGTCGCGGGCAACCTGCACCAGGTCCATCAGCTTGCGCTTCAGCTGACTGTTCTGGTCGCGCAGGACCTGCACCTGATGTTCGACCAGGGATACGGCGGGACCGCAGCTGTGCGGGATTTCCAGATCGGCAAGCAGGCTGGGATTGTTCCGGAAGAATTCAGAGTTCTCGCGGAGGTAGTCGGCGACTGTCTTTTCGTCCAGTGGCAGTGCTTCCGTCCTGGGTTGCTGCGATGTCGTCATAGATCAATCTGTCCCTGGTATACGGTCGTGGCCGGTCCCGTCATCATGACCGGTGTTCCCTCGCCGGCCCAGCTTACCACAAGTTCGCCACCATTCAGCATGACTTTGACAGCGTCATTAAGTTGTCCCCATAGATGCCCGGCGACAACTGCGGCACAGGCGCCGCTGCCGCAGGCCAGCGTCTCGCCGGCGCCGCGCTCATACACGCGCACCCGCACCGTGCCGGCATCGATGATCTGCAGAAAGCCCGCGTTGACACGTTGCGGAAAGCGCGGATGCCGCTCGATCAGCGGACCCAGTTCAGTCACCGGGGCGGTAAGGATGTCATCAACGCGCACCACGGCGTGCGGGTTTCCCATCGAGACGGCCGCAATCCGGACCGTTGTACCACCGGCATCCAGCAGATAGTACGTATCGCGCGCCGGGGCATCAAACGGGACGTCGGCCGGTTCAAGTTGCGGGATGCCCATGTTCACGGTGACCTGACCATCCGTCGCGCGCACCAGCTCGAGACGACCAGCAACCGTCTCGACGGTGATCCGGTTCCGCGTGGTGAGCCCCTGCTCATGTACGAACTGCATGAAACAGCGCGCACCGTTACCGCACTGGCCGACCTCGCCGCCGTCGGCGTTGAAGATGCGGTAGCGAAAGTCGGTGTCCTGCGTGGAGGCAGGCTCCACCAGCAGTAACTGATCATAGCCAATGCCGAAGTGGCGGTCGGCAAGCGCACGTATCTGCTCGCCCGACAGGTCGACCTGCTGGTTGATGGCATCGATAACGACGAAATCGTTGCCGAGTCCGTGCATCTTGGTGAAATGGAGCGTCATGGGCTACATCGTGCCATGGTCTGGTAATAATTTCTCGCGCAAAGCCGCCAAGGCGCGAAGAAAACCATAAATATCTGTAAATAATTACCGTCATTCCCGCGAAGGCGGGAATGACATAGTTTATCGCTGAGTTCTCTGTGGTGATGGGTTAATGTTTTTCTTCGCGCCTTGGCGGCTTTGCGCGAGAAATTTATACAGGCAACAGATGCTCGCCGCGCACCAGGTCCTCGAAGGTCTCGCGTTCGCGAATGACATGTGCCTGGCCACCGTCGACCATGATCTCGGCTGCGCGCGGCCGTGTGTTGTAGTTCGAGCTCATGCTGAAGCCATAGGCGCCGGCTGAACGTATCGCCAGCAGGTCACCCGCGGCAAGCGACAGCAGCCTTTCTTTCGCGAGGAAGTCACCGGTTTCGCATACAGGCCCGACGATATCGTAGACCTGCGCATCGCCGGTGCGCGGCTTGACCGGCAGGATGTCATGCCAGGCGTCATACAGTGCCGGACGCTGCAGGTCATTCATGGCCGCATCGACGATGGCAAAATTACGGTGTGCGGTGTGCTTCAGGTATTCCACGCGCGTCAGCAACACGCCGGCGTTGCCGGCAATGGCACGTCCTGGCTCCAGCACCAGCTCCAGTGAATGTCCCGACAGTCTTTCCATGAGTGCATGCGCATAGACATCCGGGGCTGGCGGTTTGTCGCTTTTGTTATAGGGAATACCGAGTCCGCCACCCATATCGATATGCCGGAGCATAATGCCTTCGTCCTGCAACCGTTCGACCAGGTTGAGGATGCGTTCCAGTGCATCGGTGAACGGTGCAATATCGACCAGCTGCGAGCCGATGTGGCAGTCGATACCAACGATCTCGATATGCGCAAGTTCTGCGGCGTGCCGGTAGGTATCGAGCGCCGTGTCGACATCGATACCGAACTTGTTCTCGCGCAGGCCGGTGGAGATATAGGGGTGTGTGCCGGCATCGACATCCGGATTCACGCGCAGCGATACCGGTGCGCTGCGGCCGCAGTCTGCCGCCACTGCTTCGAGCCGTTCCAGCTCGACATCGGACTCGACATTGAAGCAGCGGATGCCCGACTCCAGCGCGAAGCGCATTTCGTCGGCACGCTTGCCAACACCGGAAAACACACAGCGTGTCGCATCGCCACCGGCCCGCAGCACGCGTCGCAGTTCACCGGCCGAGACGATGTCGAAGCCCGAGCCCAGCTGCGCCAGGACACTGAGCACGGCGAGGCTGGAGTTTGCCTTGACGGCATAGCAAATCAGGTGCGGGTAGCCGGCCAGTGCCTGGTCGAACACGTGCCAGTGATGTTCCAGCGTTGCACGTGAATAGACGTAACACGGCGTGCCATGGTGGGCGGCGATATCGGCGAGTTCAACACCCTCGGCGCACAGCCGGTTGTCCCGGTAGCTGAAGTGGTCCATGGCAGTTAGCCGCTGACGGTCGTCAGCCGGTTGTCCCGCCGCTCCGGGTCGTCGGGCTGGTATAGCGGACCCTTCTGGCCGCACCCCTGTACAGTGAGTACCAGCAGGGTTATCAACAAGAGACATGCGCGGTATTGAAACTTCATAATCTGCATCCCGTAAGCAGCCATCAGTATACGTGCCCGACACGGCAAACCCAATGCACATCAGGGAACAGTAAGCGGTTCGCTCCCGGTATACTGAGCCGTATGAGCGAACCGCTACTGGATGCAATCGAGATCAATCCCGCGCGTTCCGCCACGGCCACAATCATCTGGCTGCACGGACTGGGCGCCGACGGCCACGATTTTGAATCCCTGGTACCGCAGCTGGGCATTGTGGAAGAACTGGCCGTACGCGTGGTGCTGCCGCATGCGCCCCGGTTGCCGGTGACCATCAATGGCGGCATGGTCATGCCTGCCTGGTATGACATTACGGGTCCCGATTTCGGGCAGAGACAGGATGCGGACGGCATCCGCGCCAGTGCGCGGCGGCTCGCGGCACTGATCGATCGTGAAACAGACCGCGGTATTTCAGCACAGAGGATCGTACTGGCGGGATTCTCGCAGGGCGGTGCCATCGTGCTGCATGCCGGTCTGCGTCACGGCGAGCGCCTTGGCGGCATCCTCGCGCTCTCCACCTACCTGCCGCTGGCCGAGTCGTTGCCGGACGAGCGCAGTGCCGCCAACAGGGACATCCCGATCATGCAGGCGCACGGTCAGGATGACCCGGTCGTGCCGGTGAGGCTGGCGCTGGCCTCGCGCGACCGGCTGCAGGCACTGGGCTACCGTGTTGACTGGCGGACCTACCCGATGCCGCATGCCGTCTGTCCCGCCGAAGTGGTCGATATCCGCGACTGGCTGACAACCGTTCTGTGTGACTGATACGCGGGCATGCCCGCTCCTGCGATATCAAATTTTCTGTAGGAGCGGACGTTGTCCGCGAATAAACCGGACATTGTTATGCGCGCGTACCCGTGTGCCTGCAGGAGCGCCTTGCAGGCGCGATATGATTTGGCGATTGAACAAATCGCATCTGCAAGATGCTCCTGCACCATTGGATACGTCTGCAACAGCGTCTTAACTCACCACCTTCCAGGGAACCATCCGGCTGCCGGCGCGGGTAAGGCTGGAAGAAAATCAAGCCGGATCAGCAGGATAATGCCTACAGGGCGACAGTCCGGCCGGAGTCGCTGTGACCGGCTTCGATCAGCGCCTGTTCGGCGCGTTCCAGCAGGGAGTGGGCATCATCGTGATTCTGGCACTCGGTGATGCCATAGCAGGCCGCAAACGAGCGGACGTCTCCGTCGTTCATGCGATCGATCCGGGCGGCCAGTTTTTCCACCAGCTGCAGGGCGGCATCACGGGTGGTTTCCTGCAGCACCATGATAAACGCCTCGCTGTCATTGAGACCGACCAGGTCGGCCCAGCGCGTCTGATCCCGCAACAGCGCGGTAATGTCCGCGAGTACGCTGCTGCGGTCGGTCGCATCAGAACTGATGGACAGGGCGATGACCGATAATGGGTTGTTGTAGCGGCGACAGCGTGCGACCAGCGGTGCCAGCGAGACGAGGATGCCACGCCGGCTGAGCAGGCTGTTGATGCGGGCATCGTACAGGGTCTGTTCGTCGAGGTCATGCTGCAGGGCGTCGCGTTCATGGCGCAGACGCAGCTTTTCCGTAATATCGGTATAAAAGCGTGCCTGGGTACCCGGCATGTCCGGAATCTCGACAGCCTCGATCGCCAGCCAGCGCTCGTCGCCGTCCGGCATGATCCAGTTGATCACGGTGCTGTTGCCCAGCAGGGGCTGCAGCAGGCCGGCGTCAAGGGCTAAATCAGCACTACTGTCCCAGTCGACACCAACCAGTGTGCCAAAGGCCTGGTTGAAGCTGCGTACCGTACCGGTGTTTTCCAGCAGCAACATGGGTTGCGGAACCTTGTCCAGCAGGTGCAGGGCTTGCTGTAGCGAGATATCTTTCATGGTTTGCTTGCTGCTATTGGCCGACGGACATAGTGACACAGGTTAACCGAGAGCGGGTACCTGTCTTTCACCGGGTAACCCCTTGCGTCAGAGTCGCGCACGCGCGGCCGTGGCCGCAGTACGGACCTGCTGGGGCGCGGTACCCCCCGTATGATTACGGGCAGCCATGGAGCCCTCCAGAGTAAGCACGGCGAACACATCGTCTTCGATTACGCCGGAAAACGCCCTCAGTTCCTCCAGCGTCATGTCCGCGAGATCCTTGCCCTGGTCTACGCCGAAGCGTACGGCACGGCCGACGATTTCATGCGCGTCACGGAAGGCAATGCCCTTGCGCACAAGGTAGTCGGCCAGGTCGGTCGCTGTGGGGAAACCCTGCCGCGCGGCAGCCTGCATGCGGGCATGCCTGAGCTCGATAGTCGGCATCATATCGGCGAATACGCGCAGCGAGCCGTGTAAGGTGTCGACGGTATCGAACAGTGGCTCCTTGTCCTCCTGGTTGTCCTTATTATAGGCCAGCGGCTGACCCTTCATGAGCATCAGCAGGCTCACCAGGTGGCCGGTTACGCGCCCGCTCTTGCCACGCACCAGTTCGGGTACGTCCGGGTTTTTCTTCTGCGGCATGATGCTGGAGCCGGTACAGAAGCGGTCGGGGAGTTCAATAAAGCCGAATTGTGCCGATGACCAGAGTATCAATTCCTCGGAAAACCTCGACAGGTGCATCATGATCATTGTGGCCGCAGCGCAGAACTCGATGACGAAATCCCGGTCACTGACCGCGTCCAGCGAGTTGCTTGCCGGCATATCGAACGCCAGCAGCCGGGCGGTGAATGCCCGGTCGATCGGGAAGCTGGTGCCGGCCAGTGCGGCCGCACCCAGCGGCATGCTGTTGACACGCTTGCGACAGTCCAGCAGGCGTTGATGGTCACGCTCCAGCATAGCCTCCCAGGCCAGCATGTGGTGCCCGAAGCTGACGGGCATGGCCACCTGCAGGTGTGTAAAGCCCGGCATGATGGTGTCGGCCTCGCGCTCGGCCAGCTCGATGAGCGCGAGTCGCAAACGGCGCAGTACCGTGGTCAGCGCATCGATTTCATCACGCAGGTACAGACGCAGGTCGGTCGCGACCTGGTCGTTACGCGAGCGACCGGTATGCAGCTTCTTGCCGGTTTCACCGATGCGCTCGATCAGCCGCGCCTCGATATTCATGTGAATGTCCTCGAGGCCGACCGACCAGCTGAAATCGCCCTGTTCGATTTCCGCGCGGATCTGTTCCAGGCCGCTGACAATTTGCGCGGCCTCGGCATCCGTGATGATACCGACATGCGCCAGCATGCGGGCATGTGCAATCGAACCCGCGATGTCGTGCCGGTAGAGCCGTTGGTCAAAGACGATCGAGGCGGTGAAGTCCTCGACGAAGGCGTCGGTCGATTCCGTAAAGCGCCCACCCCAGGGCTTGCTGGTCGTATCGTCAGTCATGGTTAGCGTTTGTCCTTCTGTTGCCGCGCAGTATAACGAATCCTGTCAAACAGGGGGCAGCCTGTATTTGTACCAGTTTACCCGTGGCGTGGTTGGTGGCGCTGCACAGGAAATGACGGATGGCCCACGGGCCACCCTCTGCAACGCGGCTTGCATCCGGGTGGTAGTGGGATGAAACTCGGGATCATGGGAATGCGCAAGCCGACCGATCAGCGAGCTATCGAGCAGCTCGAGCGTTTCTTCCTGCCAAATTTCTGCGATGTGCGGATGGTATTCGTGGTGGTTATCATCGCGGAACTGCTGGCCCTGATCATCACGCTGGTCAGCCCGGGTGTACTTGAAGACCCCTGGGGCAACCTCGGCATGATCTCGATGTTCATGCAGTGGATCGCACTGACCAGTGCGGCCGTGCTCTGTCTTGGTCGCCCGCTGTTGTCGCGGCTGGGCAATATGACGGCCGCGGTAGTCAGCTACCTGCTGGTGCTGCTGGTCACTGCGATCGTCAGCGAGCTGGCCTTCAGGTTGATGGTGCACAGCGCATTGTTCCCGGAGATCACGCTCGATGACCACGCGGTATTCCTGTTGCGCAGCCTGACCATCAGCACGGTAATCGCAGCCATTGTGCTGCGCTACCTTTATATACAGTTCCAGTGGCGAGAGCAGCTGAAGACCGAGGCCAGCGCGCGCGTGCAGGCTCTGCAGGCGCGTATCCGCCCGCACTTTCTGTTCAACAGCCTGAACACCATTGCGTCATTGACGCGCTCCGATCCGGGCCTGGCCGAGACTGCCATCGAGGACCTGTCAGACCTGTTTCGTGCGTCACTGGACAGCAACCATGACCTGGCCACCCTGGGTGAAGAGCTGACCATCGCGCGGCGATACCTGAATATCGAGTCACTGCGACTCGGCCTGCGTCTGTCGGTAGCCTGGGACCTGGATGACCTGTCGCTGGAAACCCAGGTGCCGCCGTTGATCCTGCAGCCCCTGCTGGAAAATGCGATCTACCATGGTATCGAGCCGTTGCCGCAGGGCGGCATTATTCATATCGCCGGCCACAATCACGGTGGTAATCTGGAAATCGTCATCAGCAACCCGGTGGCCGGGATCAGCAAGCGCACGTCGGGTACCCGAATCGCGCAGGATAACATTCGCCAGCGGCTGCAGATCGCGTTCGGCGCAAAGGCAGATCTGGTCACGTCGCAGTCTGATGGCGTTTACACGGTGACCCTGAAGATGCCGGGAGCCGGCAAATGAAGGTACTGATTGTGGATGATGAGGCGCCGGCACGCACACGCCTTGAAGATATGGCCGGTAAACTGGAAAACTGCGAGGTATGCGGGCTCGCGGCGAATGGCAGCGAGGCGGTCGCACTGGCATCGGACCATCACCCGGATGTCGTGCTGATGGATATCCGCATGCCGGGTATGGATGGCCTGGAGGCCGCACATCACTTACAGGCCATGGAACAGCCGCCCGCCATCATCTTTACCACCGCCTATAACGACTATGCCTTGCAGGCCTTCGATATACACGCCGTCGACTACCTGCTGAAGCCGGTGCGCCAGGAGCGCCTGCTCGAAGCACTGCTGCATGCGCGGCGCATGACGCGGGTGCAGCTTGCCGTGCTGGATGATGCGGATGAGCATCATGCGGCACGCGAGCGGATCTGTGCACGTGTTCGCGGCAGCCTGCAGCTGATCCCGGTTGAGGAGATCCGCTACTTCCAGGCAGACCAGAAATACGTCACTGTATGTACGGATGGCCTGAGTGTCCTGATCGAGGAAACCCTGAAGGCGCTGGAAGATGAGTTTGCCGATCGCTTTGTTCGTATCCACCGCAATGCACTGGTCGCGCGCCGCTATATCACCGGCATGGAAAAGGATGACGAGGGCCGCATTCTGGTACACCTTGCCGGTGTCGATGTCGCACTGGAAGTCAGCCGGCGCCACACCGCACAGATCCGCAAGCTGGTCAAGGCGCTGGAAAAGAGGTGATAATGCAGTTTGCCGGTGCGTAGAATGCGCCCTACGCAACAAGATAGGGTGCACTCCGTGCACCATTTACCTGGCTAGCGCTGTCGAGTGTTAAGACAGGATGCAGGCCACTGCGAAGCATCAATCCCGCGTACATTCAGCAGTGCGGTCTCGATGCAGTCATCCAGATAACCGCCAAACAGCTCCAGTGTGTTAATGCCCAGCATGCGGCCGGTCAGCTCTGTACCGTCGCCGTCAACGAACAGCAGCGTGGGTGTGACGAATACCTTGTACTGATCGGAGAAGGCGGTGGCATCACGCCGTTGCCCGTTGAAATCCGTCAGGCGCGAGCCATTGTCGAGTATTACCTTGCGGATGATGACGCGGTCCTTGTATTCGCCACCGAGCAGCATGGGCTCGAGAAATTCCTCTTCCAGCAGTTCGCAGTAAGTACAGTCGATGGCGGAAAATACCAGCAGGATCGGCAGACGCCGGCTGTCGGCGATCTCGGCATCGGCCTGCAGATTGCTGCCCACGGGCACCTCCACACCGGCTTGTGTGACAGGTAATATGCTGAAAAATATAGCACATACTGGCAGAATGGCCTTGTATAATTGTTCGATCATTTGTCTATTTAGAGCCCCGGGGCAGACCGATGTCAACTCAAGTATTGCGAATTGCGACCCGAAAAAGCCCGCTGGCCGTGTGGCAGGCGGAACACGTGCGCCAGCGCCTGCAGGTACTGCACACCGGTCTGGAGGTTGAACTGGTGGCCATGACAACACAGGGCGATCGTGTGCTGGACAGCCCGCTGGCGAAGATCGGCGGCAAGGGCCTGTTCGTGAAGGAGCTGGAAAACGGCATGCTGGAGGGGCGTGCCGACATTGCGGTGCATTCCATGAAGGACGTGCCGGCCGAGCTGCCGGACGGCCTGGAGATCGGCGCAATACTGGAGCGCGAGGATCCGCGCGATGCATTTGTGTCCAACCGGTTTTCCGCTATCGATGAGCTGCCGCTGGGTGCGCGTGTCGGCACCTCCAGTCTGCGCCGCCAGTGCCAGTTGCGCGCGCTCCGTCCGGACCTGGAGATACTCGATTTACGCGGTAACGTGAATACCCGCCTCGCGAAACTCGATGGCGGTGACTACGATGCCATCGTACTGGCATGTGCCGGGCTGAGACGGCTCGGTATGGAAGAACGGATCACACGTGCACTCGACCCCGAGGTAATGCTACCGGCCATCGCACAGGGTGTGATCGGGATCGAGTCCCGCCATGGTGATGTGCGGACTGCCGGCTTGATTGCCGGGCTGATTCATCCCCATACCGCCCTGCGCACGGCTGCCGAGCGTGCCATGAACGCGCGCCTGTCAGGCGGTTGCCAGGCGCCGGTGGCCGGCTACTCAGATATCGACGGCGATATATTGCACCTGCGCGGACTGGTGGGCTGGCCCAATGGCAGCGACACAGTGCACGGTGATATCAGCGGGCCGGCTGCGGATGCCATACACCTGGGCGAACAGCTGGGCGATGACCTGCTGGCGCGCGGTGCCCGGGAGATCCTGGATAAACTGCTGCATGGCTGAGTCGATGCGCGTACTGGTAACGCGGCCGGCCGGGCAGGAACAGGGTCTGTGCGATCACATCGAGGCCGGTGGTGGCAGGGCCATACACCTGCCGGCCATTGAAATTCTTCCGCCTGAAGATACTGCGCCGCTGGCTGCTATCAGCGCGGTGCTGGAACAGTTCGATCTCGCGGTATTCATCAGCGTCAATGCGGTGTGTCACGCACTGGATTTCATACTGCAACGGCGTGACTGGCCGGCGGGTACAGAGATTGCCGCCGTCGGTCCGGCATCAAATGCGACGCTCGGGGACTACGGATTGAGTGTCGACCACCTCCCACGGCATGAATACAGCAGTGAAGGCCTGCTGGACCTGGAAGCACTCCAGCACATGCGCGGCAAGCGGGTGGTCATCTTCCGCGGCAACGGCGGTCGCGAGACCCTGCATGACACGCTCAGGGCGCGCGGCGCGCAGGTGGAATATGTGGAGGTCTACCGGCGCGCCTGTCCACAGGATGGTGGTAAGCTGCTGCGCCTGTTGCAACAGGATGGAGTGGACGTGATCACCGCGACCAGTAACGAGGCGCTGCAGAACCTGTTCGACATGGCCGGTGCTGAAGGTCAGCCCCTGCTGCGCCACCTCCCACTGGTGATCCCGGGTCATCGCCAGGCGGAGCTGGCGGCACGGCTGGGTTTCCTGCAGGGGGCCGTGATCGCCGGGCATGCCAGCGACGAGGCGATGGCGGCGGGGGTTAAACAACTTGTCTCGCGCAAAGACGAAAACTGAATAATTTCCTGCAGGAGCGCCTTGCTGGCGCTAATAAAAAATACGCCACAG
>JBATGJ010000041.1:0-4649 GCA_049665685.1 Gammaproteobacteria bacterium | reverse complement strand
GGGGGGTGTTCTTGAGGGACGATAAACACCTGAAATCCCGAAATAATTTTATATCTTATTGTTATTTATAACAATATTTTTTATTCTGCTCGAACAGGCACTTGGCGTCGGCGCAACCAGGAACTCGCCCCGGCCGCCGTCAGGATGCACCAAAAGGCGAATAAAGCACCTGGCAGGGCGGACTCCGGCGCGAAGTGTTTCAGCGCCAGGGCCACACCCAGGCCGGCATTCTGCATGCCGATTTCGATCGCCAGGGTCAGCCGGTGATTCGCATCAAAACCGTACAGCCGGGCCAGCCACCAGCCGGCCAGATAACCCAGTGCATTGACGATGATAACCACCGCGATCACCCAGCCACCCACGACGGCAATGCGTTCCTGGTTGGCGGCCACGGCATAACTGCAAATGATGACAATCGCAATGGCAGCAACCGCCGGCGATACCTCACGGGCGAGGTTCAGGTAGCGGCCCAGCCGGTGATGCAGCAGCATGCCCAGCGCGAGTGGCACCACCACGGTCAGTATGATGGTCTGCATCATCGGCCAGAACGGGATTTCCAGAAATACGCCGCCCAGCCACTCGACCAGCAGCGGTGTCAACACCGGCGACAGGAAGGTTGCCAGCGTTGTCATCGCCACTGAAAACGCCACGGCACCACCAGCCAGGTAAACCATGACATTGCTGGCCATGGCACCCGGTGCACAGGCCACGATGATAAATCCCAGCTTGATCTCCGGTGACAGCGGTGCAAACAGCGCGACCGTGAAACCGAGCAGCGGCATTACGCTGAACTGCGTCATGACACCCAGAACGATGCGCCCGGGTTTTTCCAGGGTTTCACGCAGCTCGGAGAAATCCAGCACGATACCCATCGCCAGCATAGTGGCAGCAAAAAACCACAGAAAGCTGTCCCTGAACACCATGAACAGCGGCGGGTGCAGGTAGGCGGCAATTGCACCCAGCAGTGTAATCGGCGCCAGCTGGTTGGCGATGATACGACAGATCGAGATGAGAGGAATCATTGGTATTTGTTCAAAATAACACCACATAGAACACAGAGGCTAAAAAATACTATTGGTGAAAGAGCAGCAATGAATCTCTGCGTTCTCTCGGTAACCGCTCCATGCGTTACTCCCGGCTCTGGCTCCTCGGCAATCGCTCCATGCATTGCTCCCGGCTCTGGCTCCTGCTTCGCTCTACCTCGTCCATCCATGGACTCGTACCTCCTGCATGGCCAGGCCAGCCTCTCGAACGCTTCCCGTTCTCACCTCCTCCATGTAGTCGTGTGATCTCTGTGGTGAATGTTAGCCGACGGTATCCTGATGCAAACAGGTGCGAGTTTCGCGTTCGCCTGATCGAAGCCTGTTGATTACGGCCGCCTCGTTAAGCAGCGCTGCCAGGCCCTGCGGTGACGCTGAATGATCGGTGTACGGCAGGCTGGCCAGCAGCTCATGCCTGCGCAGGAGCGTGAAGTATTCATCCGGGACGAGGTACGGGGCGGCCAGCCGAAAGCCATACTGCAGGCATTCCATGGCACCATGGCGCTTGCGGCAGGCCAGCAGTTGCCCCCGCACCAGCTCCAGCAGGGCCCGCTCACAGCCCTCGCGGGCCAGAGCAGTAAGCGCCTTATAGTGAAATTCCGGCTCGCTACCGAGCCAGTCGTGGCAAATGAGGGCAAGCACCCGTGAGCGAAAACAGGACTCGCCCGCACGCAGGCAGGCCTGCTGGCACACCTCTGCCCGCGACAGCAGGTTCGCTGCGCTTGCCATGTTCAGCGGTTCGGCATACCAGGCCACCAGCGAGGGAGGTGCCCTGTCGAGCAGCGCTCGGGCCGTCAATACGTCACTTGCATGATTGATTCGGTGCATTGCTCCAGCTTACACGCAGCTACCCGGCGGTGATAGATTGACTGGACCAACAGCCGGGACTGACCCGGACTGTCCGGCACGGTACACTGTCCACAGATCACCCAAGGAGCAAATCTGTGAAGCCAAACAATTCGGGGCGTGGCCCGTACCCTGCCACCCGCATGCGACGCATGCGACGCGATGACTTCTCACGCCGGCTGATGCGCGAGACAGGCTTGACCGTTGATGACCTGATTTACCCGGTGTTCATCCTGGACGGGGAGGAGCAACGGGAGGCAGTCGAGTCCATGCCGGGCATTGAGCGCCTGAGTATTGATCTGCTACTGGAGGAGGCAAGGGCAATCCACGCACTGGGCGTACCGGCTATCGCCTTGTTTCCCGTCACACCAGCGGACAAGAAATCCACTGATGCACGCGAGTCATACAACCCTGACGGCCTGGCGCAGCGTGCCGTGCGTGCACTCAAGGCAGCCCTGCCGGACCTCGGTGTCATTACCGATGTCGCACTCGACCCATTCACCACGCACGGGCAGGACGGGCTGATCGACGCCAACGGCTATGTGCTCAACGACGAGACCGTCGAGGTACTGGTCAGACAGGCGGTCTCGCATGCACAGGCCGGCGCTGACGTCGTGGCACCCTCGGACATGATGGACGGCCGAATCGGTGCCGTGCGAACCGCCCTCGAAGCCGATGGTTATCGCAATACGCGCATCCTGGCCTATGCCGCCAAATATGCCTCGAGTTTCTATGGTCCGTTTCGCGATGCGGTCGGCTCGGCGGCCAACCTTGCCGGTGGCGACAAGTACAGCTACCAGATGGATCCGGCCAACAGTGACGAGGCCCTGCATGAGGTCGCGCTCGACCTGGAGGAGGGCGCCGACATGGTGATGGTCAAGCCGGGCATGCCCTATCTCGATATCGTGCGACGTGTGAAGGACCGCTTTGGTGCACCGACGTTTGTCTACCAGGTCAGCGGCGAGTACGCCATGCTGAAGGCGGCCGCACAAAACGGCTGGCTGGATGAACGTGCCGTGGTGATGGAATCGCTGCTATCCATCAAGCGCGCCGGTGCCGACGGCATCCTGACCTACTTTGCTAAAGCGGTCGCGCAGTGGCTGAGCGAATAGATAATCTCGCGCAAAGTCGCAAAGAAAATAATTGCCCTGTGATTGCACTGCCCATTCGTACTCACCGTGAGCATTCGAGAAAGAGTACCTGTTCAAATAATATGGAATTACTATCATTACGAAACGAAGGGGAAAAATGTATTGCGCATGGCAAATGGAAACTCAGAAACCTTTATTGGTAAGTTCTTTGCGACTTGGCGGCTTTGCGCGAGTTTTATAACCTTCCGGTATGACTGACCACTACGCCGTCATGGGCAACCCGATAGCCCATAGCAAGTCGCCGCGTATCCATACCCTGTTTGCCGAACAGACCGGCGAGCAGCTCGACTACCGTGCCATCCTGGTCGAGCCGGACGGTTTTGCCGAGGCCGTTGACGCATTCAGGAAAAGCGGCGGCAAGGGGCTCAATATCACCGTGCCGTTCAAGGAGCAGGCCTGGTCGCTATCCAGTGTGCGCAGCCCGCGTGCCGAGCTGGCCGGTGCGGTCAACACCCTGTCGCTGACACCGGGCGGTGAACTGCACGGCGACAATACCGACGGCGCGGGACTGGTGCGCGACCTGCTGCACAACCATGGCGCCACGCTGGCCGGGCAGCGCATCCTGCTGCTGGGTGCCGGTGGTGCGGCACGGGGTGTGCTGGAACCGCTGCTTGCTGAGAAGCCTGCACTGCTGGTCATTGCCAACCGCACGGCGAGCAAGGCCGTGGAGCTGGCCCGGGTGTTTTGCGAGCTGGGACACACGGAAGGTTGCGGGCTCGATGATGTGGCCGGCCAGCCGTTTGATGTCATCATCAATGCGACCGCGGCCAGCCTGTCCGGCAAAGTACCGGCCATCGCAGGCGATACCGTCACACCGGACAGCTGGTGCTATGACATGATGTACGGCGACAGGCCCACGGCATTCATGCAATGGGCGGATGCGCGGGGCGCTGCACAGGTGATGGACGGACTGGGCATGCTGGTGGAGCAGGCAGCAGAATCGTTTTATATCTGGCGCAAGGTACGCCCGGACACGGCACCGGTGATCGCAGCATTGAGAGAATTATAGCCACAGAGAACACAGAGAAAATTACTACTTACAAGTAATTTCTCTGTGGCAGATTTATTATTTATAGCCTGCCTTGTGGCGGTTCTTCAATTCCACATAATGCTGCGCTGAATACTCGAGAAAACCCTTTTCCTCGTCACGCAGTTCGCGCACCTGGCGTACTGGCGAACCGACCCAGAGGTAACCACCCGCCAGATCCTTACCGGGCGGCACCAGGCTGCCTGCGCCGACGATGGCACCGCTGCGGACAATCGCGCCGTCCATCACCGTGGCTGCCATGCCGATCAGGCAACGATCCTCCACGCTGCAGCCGTGCAGGATTGCCTGATGGCCTACCGTGATGTCAGCGCCGATAACGAGCGGGAAACCGCCCGGGGCAAACTCACTGTCGTGGCTGACATGCAGGATCGTACCATCCTGTATATTGGTTCGCGCACCGATGCTGATCGAGTTCACGTCACCACGCGCAACCACTTTTGGCCACAGCGAGGCATCCGCGGCGATGGTCACGTCACCGATAACGAGCGCACTTTCGTCCACATATGCGGTCATATCGATGGTTGGCGAGATATTTTCAAATATTCGGATGGTCACGTTAAACCC